>JACRJN010000133.1 GCA_016235675.1 Candidatus Schekmanbacteria bacterium | reverse complement strand
TCTGCGTCTGCCATGTTGGGGATGAACCCCAACGCTACGTAAAACTTGAATTGTTTTCAACGGAGGTTCTATGCAGAAATTTTTTCACTGCTTGATAATAGCGGTGTGTCTTGTTATTTCAATAAGTTATTTAGAAGTAGAAGCTAAGGAAAATCCTAAAGATGTGGAGCTGGGAGAGCTGAATGTGACCGCCACCCGAACCGAGCGCACGCTGGCAGAAATTCCGGCGGGGGTTTCCACGGTCAGCAAGGAAGATATTAAAAACACCCGGATGCTCAATCTCAAAGAGGCGTTAAACGGGATGGCCGGGGTGCAGACCGAAACCAAAAACGGCGGCTACGATACCCGCCTGATCATCCGCGGCGCCGGGTTGAAGGCGCGCTACGGGGTGCGCGAGATTATGGTGCTTATGGACGGCGTGCCCATCACCGACCCGGACGGCCTGACCCGCCTGGATTTTGTGGACACTCAGTTGGTGGAGCAGATCGATGTGGTCAAGGGGCCTAACTCCACCCTCTATGGGGCTAACGCCGGCGGCGGGGTGATCAACGTGATCACCAAAAGCCCCTATGAGGAGCCTAAAAGCCTGAAGCTGGGTTACGGCAGCAACGACACTCAAGTTTACAACCTGATTTACGGCACTCATATCGACAATACCTTTTTCACCCTCTCCGCCAGCCGCCGCTCCACCGATTCCTGGCGAAAGTGGAATGAGTTTGACACCGACCAGTTCAGCCTGAAGCTGGGGCAGTTTATCGACGACAAAACCGGCCTGGAGGCGATGGTTAGTTACAGCCAGTCCGACTTTCAGCTTCCCGGAAGTTTGACCAAGGCGCAGTTTGATTCCGACATTACTCAGAGGACTGCCGATATTTGGCGGCAGATGGGACGCTACAGCCAGGTGGTTTTCAGCAATATCAAGCTGGAAAAGCAGGTCAAAAACCTGACCTTCAAACCGCTGGTATATTATCAGCAATGGGAGCATTTTCATCCGGTCACCGGCATGATTAACGACGGCGGGGCTTACAACTATGGAGCGGATTTTCAGACCGACGTCAAACACCAAATTGCCGGCGGGGAGGCAACCCTGACCGGCGGGGTGACTGCTCAGGTGGACGGGTTTTCCGCCGATAAATTCACCTACCGGGATGTAACCATAGGCAGTAACGGCAAGATTAGCGCCACCCTAACGGACAAAAAAGGGGAAAGAGCGGAAACAGCCCATAACGGTACCAGTAAATACGGTCTGTATCTCCAGGAATCGCTGCGTCCGTCCGATAAGTGGATTATCGACCTGGGGGTAAGGTACGATTTGGTAACCTTCGATCTTGATACCGATACCACCAAGGAGTTTAACTACTCGACCGGCAAATATAAGGATGTGAATAAATCGGTTGAGCGGCAGAAGGAGTTCAAGGCGCTGAACCCGCGCCTAGGCGTAGTCTACAGTCTGACCGATATTTACAATCTATACGCCAATTTTTCCACCGGCTTTCAGACCCCGCAGACCCAGGAATTGACCAGCAATCCCAATCTCGATCCCTTGAAGGTTTATAATTATGAAACCGGCGTAAAGGCTCGCTGGACGGGAGGTCACAGCCTGGATTTGTCGCTCTTTTACATGCAGGTCAAGGATGAAATCGTGCAGGTCGTCCAGCCGGGGCCGGTTTACGAATATCAGAACGCCGGAGAATCGGAAAAGAAAGGGGTGGAGTTGACCGGTCGTTACCAGCTTTTACCGGGCTTGGTGTTAGGCGGTTCTTACACTTACAGCAACTTTAAATTCAAGGAGTTTACCGAAGTGCGTGGCGTCGGCAACGAGGATCGCAGCGGCAACCGCTATCCCTATATACCGCAGCATCAATACAGCCTATTTGCTCAGTATAAGCATGAAAGCGGGTTGAAATTCAAAGTAGACACCAACACCTGGGGCCGATACTACGTGGATAACGCCAACTCGGAACAATACAACGGCTATGACTTTCTGACCAACGCCCTAATCGGTTATGAGCAAGGTAACTGGGACTTGAGCTTCACCGCCTATAACCTTTTCGACCAGCGTTACGCCATGGAGGTAACCAGCGACGGGAACGCGACTAAATACAACCCCGGCGCGCCCCGTACCTTTATGGGAAATGTGACCTATAAGTTTTAGGACAAGGTACCCTCACCCCTGCCCTCTCCCAGAGGGAGAGGGGGGTTAAAAATCCCTCTCCCTTTAGGAGAGGGTAGGGTGAGGGAAATCAGGCTCCAATAAACTTGGATAATCCTGTGATTGATGTTTCGGTGTGTCCTCACACCGAAACCGTAAAGGGGCAACGTTACCCCTTGGGAGTTTCGGCGTGAGGACACGCCGAAACATCGAATTTCAGAAATGTAGGGGTGGGGGTTTCCCCGCCCTAGACACATTCTCACATTGTACCAAGGGCGAGGAAACCTCGCCCCTACAATAATATAAACAACATTTCCCTGTATGCGCTGAAAGCGCTGCAACTATGAGGTAATCAAAATGAAATGGCGATTTTTGCTTGTAACAATATTATCGGCAACAACATTTTTCCCTGCTCTTGCGGCAGCCGAAAAAGATGAAAAAGAAACCTATCTGGGAGAAATTGTCGTTACTGCTCCGGCAACGACGAAACCATTAGCGGTGGAAACCGACCCGAAAACCCCCAGGCAACCAATTCCTCCGGCGGACGGCGGTGGCTATTTGAAAAACATACCAGGGATTTCCGTCACCCGCAAAGGCGGTACCAGCGGCGATCCGTTATTACGCGGGATGGGAGGCTCCCGGCTGAATATCCTTTTAGACGGTGAATACCTGCTGGGCGGCTGCGGTGGACGTATGGATGCACCTACTGCCTATATTTTCCCCGAATCTTACGACAAAATCACTGTCCTAAAAGGCCCTCAGACGGTCATCTACGGCGGGGGCAATGTTGCAGGAACTGTTCTTTTTGAGCGGAAAACGAAAAGATTTGAAACCCCCGGCGCCAGAGGGTTATTAAGCGCCACATATGGGAGTTTCGACCGTAACGACCAGATGATTGACATAACAGGCGGCACGCCCAACGTATTTATGCGCGTCATTGGAACGAGGTCTGATTCCAACGATTATCAAGACGGAGACGGGCATAGAATACATTCGTTCTATACCAGAGAAAGCCTTACCGGTATTCTGGGGATCACCCCTGATGACGACACCAGATTGGAACTGACCGCCGATTTCAGCCAGGCGGAAGCGGCTTATGCCGACCGTACCATGGACGGGCCGGTATTCGACCGGGAGGGTTATAATCTGAAGATGGAGAAAAGAAATATCTCCTCGTTTCTGAACGCCGTTGAAATCCTGGCTTACTACAACTATATTGACCATGTTATGGATAATTTTTCCCTGCGTACCCCTACCGGTATGCCTATGCTCAACAATCCCGACCGCGAAACCAAAGGGTACCGGGTAACCACCGACTGGGAACTTACCCAAAACGCAATCCTTACTGCCGGGTTTGATTTTGAAAATGACGAGCGTACCAGCCGTTCCGGCGTCGATTACAACGCACAAGTCCGCGTGCCGGATATGAATTTCAAAAGAACGGGCATTTTCGGCGAGCTTAACTACGAAATAGCCAGGCAGGATCGGGTTATCGGCGGTTTGCGCGCCGATTTCCTGAATGTTAAGAACCAGAAACCCGGCAGTGAAGCCGAAGACCAGGACACCCTACGGGCGGCCTTTTTACGCTATGAGCATGATTGCGCCGATGCGGTTACCACTTATATTGGGATTGGCAGGGCAGAACGCGCTCCGGATTGGTGGGAAAGAAACAAGCTGTTTTATCTGGATAATGAAACGAATGTGCAGACGGATGTCGGCGTCATCTATAATAAAGACAAATTCAGATCGGCGCTTTCCGTATTCTACGCCAACATAGAAGATTATATTCTGATTTCATCTGCCGCTCCCACCGCCCGAAACATAGACGCCAAAACCTACGGTACAGAGGCTGAATTTTCTTACTCGCTGCTGGAAAACTGGAATGCCTCCGCCGCTATGGCTTACGTGTGGGGCGCAAACAAAACCGATAATACCCCATTGCCCCAGACGCCGCCGTTTTCCGCCACTCTCGGTTTAAGATATGACAACCAGACATATCTTGCCGGGATTCTTTACCGGGTAGTCGACAAGCAAGACCGGGTCGATGTGGGCAAGGGCAATATAATCGGAACCGACATTGCGGAGACTCCAGGTTTCAGCACCCTGTCCGTCAACGCCGGTTATCGCCCGACCAACAACCTGTTGATTACCGCGGGTGTGGATAATATCTTTGATAAAAACTATGCGGAGCATATCAGCAAGGCCGGATCATCCTCGGTTACCGCTTTCGGCCTGACCCAAACAGCCAGAGTCAACGAACCGGGGCGCACGGTGTGGATTAAGGCCAGTTACAGTTTTTAAGGAACTTGTGGTGTCGGGAGTTCCCTCCCGACACCTTTGGGTCTATCGGGGAAAGCTGTCAGGTGGTAACACCTGACAGCGCCCTATCACAAGGATCAACCAATGAACAAAAAAATAACCTTCTATCTGCTGGCGCTGGCCATTTTCATCCCGGCAGCCCATTACCAATGGGGGGATTCGGCGCACTCCATCGGGATGATTAGTAAGAGCGGCGGGCAAATCAGGCACGACGCTTTTTTTAAACCCGGCTGGGGAAATTACACCCTGATTGCCACCGCTACCGTCATCCCGCCCTATCGCGGTGATGTCCGTGTCGTGTTGGAAGGCGCTCCGCTGCTGGAACATCAGATTTATTTCTCCAAACCGGCGCTGGATTTGGGAATACGGCGTCTGCCCCGGTTTAAAGACAATATATTATATGATTTGCAGCCCAAGGATCGGATCGCCCTTTGGGTGGTTATGAAGCCGGGTAAAGAAGAAATACGCGGTAAGTATAACCTGGTGTTTTACGACACAAAAGACAACCGTCCCGTGTTAACCGTTCCCTTAACCTTTGCCGATAAGGAGGAAGCCAACCGTGCCGCTCGTCACCAACACTAAGCAAAGCTTTTGGGTGCGAAATCGTTATTGGATCATCCTGGGCAGTATTCTTACCTTTCTGCCTCCTTTGTCCTTCCTGTTTCAGTTCACGCAGGACAGCAATTTTTGCGGCACCTGGTGCCCGCGCATGTTTTTTGTCATACGCAGCGGCATGTCCGGGAAAGAGTTTGCTATTGGATTGTTACGAAGCTATGCAGGGGTTGGACTGGTTTTGGGAATATTGATCAGCACCTTTTTCCTGGGACGCTACTGGTGCAGTCACCTTTGTCCGGTAGGCGGCACCATGGAATGGGTCAGCCGGATTGTTCCCAAAAGCTGGAAGATCAACTACTCCACCGTCCCGGCGCCGTCCTTCCGCTACGGTTATTTAACCGTCTATCTGCTGGCTCCCATATTCGGCATCGGCAATCTGTGCTGCAACTACTGTAATTTCGCGACTATTCCCCGATTGGCGGGAGCGGCTTTTACGCAGGCCGATTTAGCCTATTTTATGCGCACGGCGGGACTGATTAACTTAGGGTTGGTGGTGGTTTTGGGATTTTTGGCCAGGGGCGGTCGGGCATACTGTAATCTGCTCTGCCCGATCGGGGCGCTGGACGCCCTTTCCGGCAAACTGGGCGCAAAATCCGGCAAGCGGGTGCGGGTAAGGGAAAACGCCTGCACCGGCTGCAAGGCTTGCCTCAAGGTTTGCCCCACCTGGTCGATTGATATGAAGGAAAATCGGGCGCAAATCGATCAGCTTTCCTGTCTGCCCTGTCGAATTTGCGAAAAAACCTGTCCCAGGGAGGCCATAACCTATGGAAAAGCTGAAAACTAAACTGCTTTATTGGGCGCTCGGCGCATCCGGTAGTTTAAGCGGCCTGCTTTCCGTCGCCCGTTGTCCGGGAAACGGCTGTAACGCCTGCCTGGGCTGCGCCGGGGTAGGGGTAAGTGTTATTCTGATGATGGTCATGGGGAAAATCCGCCATAAATCAAATAATTCGTAGCACGGGGGTTTATCCCCCGTTCTTTGATGTTTCGGCGTGTCCCCACGCCGAAACTATCAAGGGGTAACGTTCCCCATTTACGGTTTCGGCGTGAGGACACGCCGAAACATCAACCTTTAGGTTTGCTCCGGAGTGCTAGCCGAAGCCACCCCATAAGCAGGGCTAAAGCCCTGCGCTACGTTAATATAATTGAGTTTACCGGTTTTTTTCTCCCTATGATAATAAACAGGCCGAAAAGCACACTGGCTAAAATTCCGGTCATTGACCCATAATAAAAGGTGGCCGAGGGAGAAATATTATCCCAAAGCCATCCTCCGATAAGGCTTGCCGGAAGCATCGCTACCCCTGTCAGCGCATTATAAATTCCGAAAGCGGTTGATTTAAAATCGCCGGGGATGATTGTTGCCAGATACGCCTTTTGCACTCCCTCGGTCAGCCCCATAAATAAACCGTACAAAGCAAATAAAAACCAGATGGTTTTGGCGTTATCGGCAATGGCAAATCCATAATAGAGCAGGGAAAACAGCATAAAACCGGAAAGCGCCACCCGCTTTTTCCCGAATTTGTCGGCTATCATCCCGGCAGGAACGGCGGATAGGGAATAGATCAGATTAAAAAAAAGATAGACCAGCGGAATTAAAGCGGTGGAGATGCCTATTTGCTGCGCCCGCAGAATCAGAAAAACATCGCTGGAATTGCCCAGGGCAAAGACGGCGGCAATAATCACAAAAAATTTAAAGCGCCAGTCAAAATGCTGAAAGGAAAGCCTGGGCTTTTCTGCCAGGTGCCTGGGTTTTTTGCCCTCGGTTATAAAAAATATAATCAGCAGTACGGCAATGATAGCCGGCAGGGCGGAGAGCCAAAAGACCTTGCGGTAATCATTGGAAAATATCCCCAGAAAGAAAAAGGCCAAAGCCGGGCCGATTACCGCACCCAACGTATCCATCGATCGATGGAAGCTGAAAGCCCGGCCTAAAAATTCTTTTTCGGTGGATTCGGCGATTAAGGCATCCCTGGGGGCGGTGCGCACCCCTTTTCCGAACCGGTCTATAAACCGGAATCCCAAGACCTGGTGCCAGCTAGCCGATACAGCCACAATCGGACGGCTTGCCGCAGATATACCGTATCCAGCGGCCATCAGCCACTTACGGGTGCCTATTTTATCCGATATATAGCCGGAGAAAACCTTCAACAAACTGGCCGTCGATTCGGCAATCCCTTCTATCAACCCGATTATAGATTTGTTCACCCCCAGAACACCGGCCAAAAAGAGTGGAACCAGGGGGTAGATCATCTCCGAGCTTATGTCCATAAAAAAGCTCACCAGACCGGCGATAAATATATTTTTATGCCATCCCAAAAATTTGCGTTTTCCCGCCATGTTGTCAGCCTCGTTTTGGATGTCGAGTTTTTTTGTGTTTTTACACAAAGCCACAGAGTCACAGAGAGAATAATTTTTTATGGGTGTCTTTGGCTACAAATGTGCGGGCATTATAATATCAAATATTCATGAAGATAGCTACCGCTATATATAAAATCTGCACAGCAAAAATTTAAAAAATGTCATAGCTCAGCAGCCTTATCGCCGAAGCAATCTCATACGCACGTTTGGAGATTGCTTCGCTCCGCTCGCAATGACGCCCCGGGTCCTCTATTGAGAACGCTACCAAAAATTTTCTGGAAAAATACAGGGGCGGCATGTTACAATATCCCCATGTTCCACCAACACGAAACAAAAATCTATAGCATCCTGAAAACGGTCTTCGGTTTCGAGGCTTTTCGCCCCAACCAGGAATCAATCATCCAGAACATCCTCAATAATCAGGACGTCTTTGCGGTAATGCCTACCGGAGGGGGGAAATCGCTTTGTTACCAATTACCGGCCAGGATTTTACCGGGCACGGCGGTGGTTATCAGTCCCCTGATCTCGCTGATGAAGGATCAGGTCGATGCGGCATCCGGCGCAGGAATCAGGGCCGCCTACATCAATAGTTCTTTAAACGGACAGGAAATGTCCGATGTCTACCGCAGACTAAGGGATAATAAACTCGAACTGCTCTATATCGCCCCGGAGCGTTTCGCCTCCCATCAGTTTCTGGAAACGCTTAAAAACCTCTCGATCTCTTTCTTTGCCATAGATGAAGCCCACTGCATCTCCGAATGGGGGCATGATTTTCGCCCCGATTATTTGAGTCTCTCCAACATCCCTAAGATTTTCCCCTCCGCCCCGGTTGCCGCTTTTACCGCTACCGCCACCATACGTGTACAGCAGGATATTATCAGCAAAATCGGCTTGCGCACTCCCCATATTATTCGCGCCTCGTTCAACCGCCCGAATCTTTTTTATCGGGTGGAAAGGAAAGCCTCCGTCAATTCCCAAATATCCGCTTGCATTAAAAATCATCCTCAGGAATCGGGAATCGTTTACCGCACCACCCGTGACTCGGTAATGGAAACCGCGGATTATCTGATCAGTCAGGGGATTAAAGCCTTACCCTACCATGCCGGATTGGCGGCGCAGGAAAGAAACAAAAATCAGGAGGCTTTCAACCGGGACGATATTACGGTAATCGTCGCCACCATCGCTTTCGGTATGGGTATCGATAAATCGAATGTGCGCTTTGTCATTCACGGCGATCTGCCTAAAAATATTGAGGGTTATTATCAGGAGACCGGACGCGCCGGACGGGACGGCGAACCTGCCGAATGCCTCTTGTTTTTCGGGCGGGGGGATATTCCCAAAATCCGCTACTTTATCGATCAGATGGCCGATGAGAAAGAACGCTCCATCGCCTGTGAAAAATTGCGGCAGATGGAGGGCTTTGCCGCCCATAATATCTGCCGGCGCAGGCAATTGCTCAAATTTTTCGGGGAGGAATATCCGGATGATAATTGCCGTACCTGCGATATATGCACCGGTGGTAAAGAATTAATCGACATCACCACCGATGCGCAAATATTCATGTCTGCCGTGATGCGTACCGGGCAGCGCTTCGGCATCGGTCATATTATCGACGTCGTAACCGGCGCCGACACCAAGCGCATAAGAGAATTGCAGCACAACCAAATCAAAACCTACGGCGCAGGAAAGCATAAAGACAAAAACGATTGGCATTCGATAGCAGACGAGCTTTTGGCTCAGGAGGCTGTGCAGCAAGTCGGCGACCGTTATCCGGTATTGGCATTGACCCCCAAAGGATCGGAGGTACTCTTTGGAAAAGAGCGGCTTTCCGCCTTGAAAAAAGAAGAGCCGAAGGGACCGGAAACTGTGGCAGATTACGACCGGGTGCTTTTCGAAATGTTGCGGGCAATCCGCAAAAACCTGGCTGAAGAAGAACAGGTTCCTCCGTTTGTTATCTTTTCCGACAAAACCCTACACGAAATGTGTCGATATTACCCGGTAAGCTATCCGGACATGAAAGAAATCAACGGTGTGGGGCAGGTCAAGCTGGAACGCTACGGCGGAGCATTTATCGCCTTGATTAAAGAGTATCTGGACAACCATCCTGATATCGCGATTCCCCTTAAACCGACGGCGGGAAAAAGTCCGCAGCCTCCCAAAAAAGTGGGACAGACTGTCGAGGAAACCTATGTTTTATATAAAAAGGGATTAGCGGTGGCCGAAATTGCCAAAGCGCGCGGCTTGTCCGTCTCCACCATAAGCGGGCATATGGAATGTTTAATCCGTGAAGGGCGGGAGATAAAGATTGACGACCTGGTAGCTTCCGCTAAACGCGAGCCAATCGAAAAGCTGTTTTCAGGCAGCGGGCAATGGAACCTGACCCCGATCGTCGAAGCCTCTGGCGGAACGGTCAGCTATGAAGATGCCCGCCTGGTAAGGGCTTATATGTTGTGCCGGGCGGAAAAGGCTTCGGCCTGAGGACAATTCGTAGTCCCAGCCCTTTAGGGCTGATCTTCCAGGGCTAAAGCCCTGGCACTACGGCTTTCGATTGCTCTTGTTTATCTATTCTTTTAGCTTGATTTCCGGCGGCGTTTGGACTAAAGTATCCGCATAATAATGTCGGTTGCCGAAATAAAAAATTAAACGCAAGGAGTAATTCTTAATATGGAACAAACTTTAATTATAGTGAAACCGGATGCCGTCAGACGTAACTTGGTGGGGGAGGTTTTGGGGCGGTTTGAAAAGCAGGGTTTGAAAATTGTAGCGTTAAAAATGCTGCATCTGAGCAAGGTCGAGGCGGAGAAGTTTTACTATGTCCATTTCCAGCGTCCTTTTTTCGGAAGTTTGACCGCTTTTATGGCCTCAGCACCGATTGTGGCTGCGGTTTTGGAAGGGGAAAACGCGGTCAGCAAAGCCCGCCGGATTATGGGTGCCACTAATCCGGCCCAGGCCGAACCCGGCACCATTCGCAAGGATTTAGCCATCAGCCTGGAGGAAAATTCAGTACACGGTTCCGACTCCCCGGAATCGGCAGCCTTTGAAATTCCCTTCTTCTTCAGCAGACTGGAACGCTGCTGTTAATTAAGGCTTGAGACCTGAGGCTTGAGGGGTATAAGCGCTAACTTAAGTATTTTCCTCTCCCCCTGGGAGAGGATTAAGGTGAGGGTACCTTAAGTTATCTAATTGATTTTTTTAAGATAATTTGTCTTTTGAACCCTCACCCTGACCCTCTCCCAGGGGGAGAGGGGACTTTAAAAATGCCTTAAGTTAGCGCCTATGGGCTTGAGGGGTGAGGGAAAACCGTTACTCAAGCCTCAAGCCTATTTATTCCCTATGACTGCATTAATACTGGCCGGAGGCCAAAGCCGCCGCCTCAAACAAGACAAAGCCTGGCTGGAACTGGGAGGAAAACCCCTAATCCGGCGAGTGGCGGATTGCCTTGCCCCGCTTTTCGATGAGATACTGCTAGTCGGAGCGGCATCGATCCGTTATAAGGAATTGGGACTAACCATAATCCCCGATGAACAACCCGGAGAGGGGCCGTTAGGGGGATTGTATACCGGGTTGCAAGTCGCCCAAACCCCTTGGGTGTTTTGCTGCGCCTGTGATATGCCCTTCCTCAATCCCACCCTGATAACCGCCCTGCTCGATCAAATCGAACCCGAATACACCGCCGTCGTCTGCCGATGGGAACAACACCTGCACCCACTGCATGCCTTCTATTCGCAAAGCTCCCTGCCGCAAATCAAACAAACCCTGGATGTCGATAAACGCCGCCTGCACGATTTATTGGCTAATTTACGGGTAAAATATATTGACGAAGGCTTTATAAAATTATACGACCCGCAAGGGTTATCCTTTTTTAATCTGAATACCCCCGATGCCCTTCAAAAAGCTACAGAGATTTTCTTTTAGAATTCCGTAGTCCCAGCCCTTTAGGGCTGAATTAGGGCTAAAGCCCTGGGACTACGGGCAGGAGCGGCATCCTATGTACGTTGTCAGGTCTTCTGTTGAGAACGCTACCAAAAATTTAATTGACCACCCGATAAACCCCATAGTTTTTTAGCCCGGATTCCAGCAAAAATATCTTCTGCCGCGGGGAATTTGGCGGGGATGCCTGCCATAAAAAGGCTTCCACCATGCCCGGCCAATCGACGATGTATTCAATCCCGCTTTTTTCGATATAGGCCAGCATCCGTTTTTCCTTGATCGCCAGATAAGCCTCCTGATTGACCACTCCGTCCAGATTGATTACGGTTTGGGGGACAAAATAGCCGATGGTTCCGGATTGAAAACAGCCTAATACAGCATCAGGCGGCAGATTTTTTTCCACCCAGAGGGCGGTTTGATAATATGGCGTGTGTTTTTGCCTATCCCAATCCGGCGTGGAAAAGAGGCGCTCTCCCAAACGGTAATTGAGGGAGAGAAAGAGGAAGACGAGTGATCCCCATTTCAGGGTTTTCCCGGCCAGGGGAGAAAGGCGCGGTTCTTCCAATGTCAGGTTGTAAAAGAATCCGCTGTATAAAATAGAAATACTAATGAGCGGAAAGTAATAGCGCACGTAATACCATTGGCCGAATACGTAAAAGCAATAGGCAATCAGCATGATTGCACAGTAACCCAGGATAAAATTCATCTGACTGATTTTGCTAAAGTCTTTTTCACGGGTACAACCGATTAAAATCAATCCGCCGCCTATAAAAAACGTAAGCAGCAGATAGCCCAGCCAATTTAATCCCAAGAGCAGTCCCGGCCAGAACAGGGCTTCGATCAGCGGCGCTCGTCCCAGCTTGCTGAGCGATTGTTTTATGTTGGATAGATAATAGGCTCCCGGAATGCCGCCCTCCAATGCCGGACTAAGATCGGTGGGAAAGCCGGAAATGATGGGGGAGAGGGAAATCTGGCGGACGGCCTGGCCGCTGACCGGCATAATATGTCCAAACTGAAAGAGGTTATTCAGAAACCAGGGGGAGCAGACCAGAATACAGGCGCTGATAACCTGGCTGGCGGGAAGCCTTATTTCCACTAATTGCCTGCGGTTGACCCACAGGTAATCTAAAAACATTGCCAGGCAAAAGAACAGTCCGTCGATGCGGGTTAAAACCGCTAATCCCAATAAAACCCCTAAGAAAATATGATTAATTGCCCCGGCTTTTTGATTGCGGACTTTGGTTAGGTAATAATAGGTTGTCCACAGCAAGAAAAAAACCGACAACCCGCTTTCCAGGCCGTTTAGCTCAAATTCAATTACGGTAGGGGAAAGACACCATAGTAAAACGGCAAATAAAGCGGCCTTTTCGTGGGATAGATGTTTTACCAGTTTGTAAATCAAGAGCCCGCTGATTACGCTTAAAAACGACAGGCAGCTAAGCACCAAATTGACCGGCAAATATTTGTTTTGAGGGAAAATCCAGTAAAACGGTACGGCTAAAAAGACAAATAAAGGCTGAAAACCGTTGGTGGGATGTACCCCGTCGCAGGTCATCCCCGCACCTAAAGCCAGATTGCGGGCGATATTCAGGGAATAGAACCCGTCGTCTACCACCGGAAAAAGCGTTAACCGTTCCATCGGCTGCCAGGAAAAAGCTAAGCGCCAGATCAAGCCTATCAGCAATAAAATTATAAGTAATTTGCGTTTGCCCGACATTAATAACTCACTTCCAATATCGGACGCAGCCGGCTTTCTTTATATTCCGCCGAACGATAATAAATCTCGCAGTCTTCGGCGCAGTTGCCTTTAATCAATAGGCCGTAATTAGGGGTTTTTCCGGCTATCCAGTCCTGAACCAGGCGGGTAACATCCAGGCTGACCCAGGTGCCCTTATCGCTGACCGGCCCTTTGGCTACTATTCCGTTAGCTCCGTTGCCGTAATCGGTGGATTGATCGATGGAGCCGCCCGGCGTTTGCCAATTGGCTCTGGCCGTGGCTTTTATCCAGGTGGTTTCGTTTTCCTCCCAGTGTTGGGTTATTCTATAAGCGCTTACATTTCCGGCATCCCCGTATGCAATATCATGAGAGAAGAGTTTTAATGTCGCCTTATGGATCGGGGTGCCTTTAGGGATCGGATCGAAGCTGAATCGTATCAGGACCAGTCTGGAATCCCAGGCCCAGTTACGTGTATAATTGTACTCGCCGTAATTCACTTCTACTTCCAATTCGTTGACATCTGACAGATGAGTATCGCTGCAACCTTGATACATCGGACTGGGGCTGACTCCGTTTTGAAAGGAGACGGTTTTAATTTGCGTAGTATTATGACTGAGATTATTCGACAAAGGAGAAATATTTCCCGACTCATCAATCGCTCTGACAGCGAAATAGTACTGGGTAGCGGGGAAAAGACCGGAGATGGTCACCGATTCCTGCGGCGATTGCCCGGCGCGCTGATTGACGATATTGACGGTTGACCAATTGGCGTCGGTGATTGGAGCGGCGGCATAGCCCACCATATATTTAAAAGCCAGTCCGTTTGTTCCGTCATCACCGCCTGCTGCCCATTGTAAACTGATACTGGAAACGGTACTTTTAATGATGCTCAAGTTCGTGACGGCTGCCGGAGGTGTAATATCCGCACCTTCCGTTTTTCCATCCGCGATATTGGAGATAGGGGATTTATTTCCCGACTCAGCTATTACCTTTAGAGCAAAATAGTAGTTCGTTTCCGGTTTTAATCCGGTGACGGTAATTTGCTCCTGTTTACCCGTTGCGCCGGGTTTGTTTTTCAAATTTATATTTTTGACCTTTTCCCAAATATCTTCCCTTATCGGCGCTGTACTAAAGCGCAAATCATAACTTTTAGCCGTTCCGGTTTTGTTGTCGCCACCGCTTGCCGTCCAGGTTAGTTTGACGGTAGAGGAACTGATATTGGAAACTTTCAGATTATCCACGGCGGAAGGCTTCGTCGTGTCAGTATAAATTTGAGGGAAAAAGCGGACGGTTTCTATGCCGTATCCCAAACTATCCAGGGTATAATGCTCATCTTTTAACGGCAGCGTTTCAAAAGGTATTTCCAATAGATTGGTGCGGCAAACTTCAGCCTGAGGTAAATTGAAAAGAGGATTGGCTTTTATGGCGACTTTTGTGTCCTCATCCTCAGTTTCATAAAACCTCATGATATACCCGTTACCGTCCAGCGCTTTTTTGAACGTAGTGAGAATGGTATTGTTGGCGTTAGGATTTGCAGGAGTGGCAATTTCCAGAAAACTTAAGCTTTCCGGAAGCTTTTTACTGTTGCTTTTATCCGGGCAGACAGCCAATACAGGATTCGATGCTTCCCAGCCGAAACGGGGTGAATTGTTCTCTTTCCAGTTACCTTTATGGCCGCGGATTAAAAAGCGCCATTGCAATATACTGCTGGGTAAAACCCCGGCTAAATGCACCATAGGTGTAACCGGATTTTTAAAATATGTACGGGTCTGGAGATTATCGAACGCCAGATCGACCGAGTAATTATCATCGCCGATGTTCAGCCATTTTTGTATATCTTTGTGAACAGGCGCAAATTGCGCATTTCGCCCGTCGGCTATATCAAAGCCTTTACCCGGCGCCCGACGGGCGAAACTGATTTTAGTAAAATAATCATCTTGTTTCATGTTCGGTATGCCGGCATAAGGGATGCCGATTTGCCCTCTTTCCGCCAAATTTTGAAAGGGGGCGTAATAAAAGAAATTCACGCCCTGTCCTTTTCTTTTTTGGGTGGTATCCAACTCAAAGTTGTGCTCAACCCAGGGAGTATAAGCGCTCAGGGATATAGTTACGGTATACGGAAGATTTTCATAAATTTGCCCTTTGACCCGGATACTTGTACGAGCGGGGCCTTGCTCGATAATGTCAAAATGAGCGGGTACAACTTTTTTAGGAGCCGAGGGATTGATATTGCCGAATTTTTGCTCTTGAGCATCGTTTACCAATTCACGGTTTTCTTGCTTGTCGTAAATACTTTTAAGGGAACCGTCCGGATAGACCGTAACTTTATAGAAAGTATTCTCTATATAATTTTCTTTGGCTTTCAAATCGGTATTGATGCCGGGATCATACGGCAGTTTATCCGTTAAATAAAAGGTTTTATAGCCGAGGGCGGGGATGTTTTTAGCCAGAAACAATAAAATTTCCTTTTTCCCTTCCTGGTTTACGCTAAGTTGAGCCGGAATTATGTTTTCCTGGCTGTCGCGTAACGCCCAATTACCGCTGGGAGGATTAGGTAATGTAACGCTTATCGTTTCGCTGCGTTCCCAATTTAAGGGATTGAATACCAAAAGCGGGGTTCCTTTGCCGTTATAGTTAACGGCGCCGGAGAGGGTTTTTAAGTTTTTGGATAATAATTCCCGTGTTTCTTTAAGGGCGGCCTGATTATCTTTTTGCTTGTATGCGCCGGTATCGGAATTCCCGCCCCAATTATGTTCAGGGTACCAGAATAGTTTTTCCCAAACCGAATCGATTTGTTGTGCGGGATAAGCGGAGATTCCCAATAATTCATTTATGGCGGCCAGTTTTTCGGTAGTAAGCAGCAGATGAGTAGCCTTGTTGTGATTTTCCGTCGCGCCAAAACTATAAGCAGAACCTCCCCAAGGCCAGGGATGCGCCGTGCCCGTTATTTCCGGAAGGGAGACTTTTTTGTCGATAATTTCTTTTTTTACATAGAGGGCGTAATCTTCCTCGGTTTTCATCACCGCATTAAAGCCGTAGCTGGGGGAATATTTTTCGTTCAAATGGGCTATATTAGCTTTTAAGCGCTGCGAGCGTTCAGCGTCGGTGCCGCGGTCAGTGGCGGATAAACTCAACTTTACCGGAAAATCCTTAAACCGTGTAGACCAGGTATTAGACCATTGATCTGCTTCCGAATCCCAGTCGTTGAACCCATCGCTTAGGTTTATCGCATCACCGTAATCTACATTGTAGAGGGGCACCCTGGAACCGTCCAAACCTACAAAGTACCAAAACTTGGCATAGTCTAAATTATAGGTAAGGCCGACAGGATGGGTTATCTGAAGAAAATAGATATCGGATTTAGCCAAAATCTGTCCCAATTGCGGGGTTATACTGGGTACGTCGTTAAGTTGATACCAATGCGGGGCATAATCCAATTCGGACATGCACCAAAATTTAGGATAAATAATGGTGCGGACGAGAAATTCACCCGGCAGCCAGTTAACTTCCCCACTTACCCATTGCGCGGGAGTGGAAATTTTTCCGGCAGCCAGAAGATTCTTCAATCTGGTTTTATATTTGGGGTAGCGCTGCAAAAAATCTTTGGTATTCCAGGTATTGCCCATACTGAAGCGGATTTCCGGATCGGATTCGATTAAATCTATGTGAGATCTAAGCTGTTCCGCATATTCATTCATCGAATCGGTATAGGTAAAGCCGTAACCGATGTCCTGATGCGCTCCGGTAATGATGTAGAGGTCTCTTTTCTCTCCCAATGCAGATGGAGGGAGGATAGATAAAAAACCGCTGATGACGAGAACATATTTTAGAATATTTCGCTGGGCTTTGTTTTTCTGCATAATATTAAAAAACCTCCACTTTGTTTTTAGTCTCTTACGACTTCAATCTTGACAAAAGTTGAGCAAAATCTCTTGCAACTTCAATAATTGTCACTAGTTATATTAACCACAGAAACACTGAATTATAGAAACACGGAAAGGACAAAAAACATTAATTTCTTTTTCCGTGCTTCCGCCATTCTGTGTTTCCGTGGTTTCTTCGTTGTCTTAACCTTTTTGGTTCCGGCTTGTCCGGTTTAGGCTGAGACTAAAGGCATGTTCATCCGGAAATGCCTGAATTATCGCTGAGAAGATTTAACTATTTGTGAGACGGTATTGCATGGCTTTATGCCATGAAGATCAGCCCTGAAGGGCTTTCGACTACGATATTAATTGATGTTTTGGCCTATCCCCAGGCCGAAAAAATTCTTCGTGTGCTTATGTCGAACTCAGGTTATGTTAAGTGGACAATGTTGCCGTTAGTTTCCATTTTAATCAGAGATTAGGGTCTTGTCTAAAAGATATATTTTTTCCGCTACATTTTCCCAGTTTTGCCCGGCCACTCTTGCCATAATATTTTCTTTGTTCCATTGAACGGCTAGCGCTTTTTGTAATGCTTCGGTTAATTCAAATTTGTCTACACGGTTTACCAATATCCCGTAAGCTCGATTTGTTATCAACTCAGGAATACCCCAGACATTGCTTGCGACTACCGGCAACCCGCAGGCCATCGCTTCGACGACGACATTCGGATAACCTTCGTGTTCGCTGGCCAGACAAAAAATATCCGCGGCATTATACCATAAATATAATTCCTCATGGGGTTTTGCCCCCACCAATTTTACTTTATCGGTCAGGTTTAAATCCAAAATCAATTTTTTCAATTCGGGGGAGTAATCACCCTCGATGCCCGGTTCTCCTATAATTATTACGCTGGTATTTGCCTGGATTTCTTCCGGTAACTGGGAAAAGGCTTTGATAATATGCTGAAAACCTTTGCGCACCACTAAATGGCCGACTGAAATAATTATTCTGGCATTTAGCGGAAGATTTAACGCTTCACGGGCTTGTTTTTGCGGGATAGAGGGGAATTTCCGCCGGTCTATCCCATTTGGCGTGACAGTTATCTTTTCATCGGCGATTCCCAGTTTGACGGCGCCATCCTTCAATGCTTGAGCTACCGAAAAAATATGATCAGCCTTCTTTAACGCGCATAAAACTTGCTTGCCCCGTACAGGATAAGAAGGCAGAGAAAAAATGTCATGCCCGCGCACCGTCACCGTCACCGGTTTTTTAAGGACTTTACCAAGAAGTACGGCGGCAAACCCATCCGGATAAGCTAAATGTGAATCGATAAGATTAAAATTAAAGTCTTTTTGCAATTTTCGGCAAAAGAAAAGTAAGCTGATAAACAGAAAAATACTGTCCAATGGTTTTAATATCATCGGGATAGAAAGAAAGCGGGGATAATAAATCTCTAATCCAGCGATTTGGTCTTTTGGGGGAATTTTAGAACGATAGGCATATTTTTTAAAATAACCTGCCAGCGGAAAGTAAGGGATGGGACAGATAACTTTAGTTTCGCAAAATTGATTTAAGGCCAGCAGCCTTTGCAAGACAAAAATGCCGAAGCTAGGCTGGCCTTTGTTGGGAAACATGGTACTGATGCTGAGTATTTTCATGAAGAAGCCTTAAAGGTTGGGTATTATGAAGGGGGTTTAAATCTTCAGCGTAAAGTTAAAGGTATTAATCACAAAAGTGGTACACTTTTCGACCGCCGTTTACACTATGAAATTTATGTTTTTTTCTATCCCAATACACGAGCAATATCGTTATAAAAAGCGATAAGCATAAGCATCAAGATGACGGTCAATCCTATTTGCTGGGCGATTTCCCGATGTTTGAGGCTCAAAGGACGGCCGCGCAAGGCTTCGACGATCAGGAAAAATAAATGTCCGCCGTCCAAAATGGGGATGGGCATCAGATTAAGCACCCCTAATTGAATACTCAAAAAGCTCATGAAATAGAATAGATCGGATTGACCGGATTCGGCGGCGCTGCCGGCTATTTGGGCAATAGCAATCGGCCCTCCGATAGATTTAGTGGAGATTCTCCCGATCAGCAGATTTTTGAAAAAATCCACCGTCAGATTCAGTAATTTCCCAATCTCCTTAAATCCGGAACTAATCGCCTTACCCAAAGAATATTTGCGTACGATCATTTTTTGTACCGACTGGATACCGATGATGCCGATGCCGCCCTTGAGGGTATCTTTCCGGGGTGTTACGTTGACAGTTGAGTGGCCGTATTCGCGTTCCACACCAATCGCCAATTCCTGGCCGTAGCTGTGGTGGATAATTTCGGATAACTGGAACCAATGGTATATTTTTTCCCCGTTAATCGAGGAAATAACATCCCCCACCTTTAACCCCGCCTTATCCGCCGGATAATCCGGGGTAACGATCCCTATTTTCGGCGGGATATGGGGGTAAACCCCGATCCCGTCCATTTCTCCCTGCGCGGATTCCTGCGGCTTCACAGATAATTCTAATTGACGTCCATTTCGTGCTACTTTAATTTTCAGAGATTTACTGCCATTTCCCGCGACACTAATCAGGAAATCTTCCCAGGCTTTTATCTTGATATTATTAACCGACAATACGTTATCGTTTATCTGTAGACCGCTTTTTTCAGCAGCGGATTTTTCCTCCACCCAACCGATAACCGGTGACTGATCCAGATATTCAGGGATTTGCCGTCCCAGCATAAAAACGATTATCATCAGAAATACCGCCAGGACAACATTCATTATGGGGCCGAAAGCCACAATGCGAAAGCGTTCCAACACAGAACGGGAAGCAAACTCCCAGGGCTGCCCGGTTATTTCATCTTCGCCCGGATTTTCTCCGGCCAGCTTTACATACCCCCCCAAAGGAAAAGCCGAGATCAAATATTCGGTTTCCCCCTTACGGAAGCCCACTAATTTGGGGCCGAATCCCAGGGAAAATTTTTCCACCCGCACACCGATTTTTTTGGCCACAAAAAAATGACCCGACTCATGAACCAATATCAAAACGCCTAAAACAAAAGCAAAGGCCAAAATTGTACTCATATTATGTCCTTATAAGAATTTTAACTACTCCAACATCCGCTTAACTTCCGCACGCGTCCAGCTATCCACCGCCAGAGCACATTCTATGTCAGACAGCCTTTCAGCTTTATGCTTGGACATGGCGCTTTCGATTAACAGCGGGATTTGATTAAATCTTATCCTGCCGGATAAAAAGGCTTTCCCCGCCACTTCATTAGCGGCATTGAGCACCACCGGCAGACTTTCACCGCACAGCAGCGCCTGATAAGCCAGTTTCAGGCAAGGGAAACGCTGCGTATCCGGTTCGGCGAATGTCAATGGCTGCAAATCCGTCAATTTAAGCTTGGGAATTTGATTGAGAAAACGTTCGGGATAACTTAAGGCGTAAAGAATCGGGTTGCGCATATCGGCGACTCCCAATTGGGCTAACACCGAACCGTCCGCCAGTTCAATCATAGAGTGTATCACACTTTGCGGGTGGATGACCACCTCGATTTTTTCCGCAGGCTTATTAAACAACCAATAAGCCTCGATTACCTCCAGCCCCTTGTTCATTAAAGTAGCCGAATCCAGGGATATTTTAGCGCCCATACGCCAGGTCGGATGCTTTAGAGCTTGCTGCGGGGTCACGCTTTCCAATTGTGACATAGAGTAATGAAGGAAAGGCCCTCCTGAGGCGGTCAGGATAATTTTAGCGACATGTTCCGGCTTTTGCCCCTGCAAACATTGAAATATGGCGCTGTGCTCGCTGTCCACCGGCAGAATTTGTCCGCCTTTTTCCGCCAATAACCGCTTGATCACCGGCCCGGCCATAACCAATGTCTCTTTATTGGCCAAGGCGACAATCTTGCCCATTTTCAGCGCAGCGCAGGTGGGAATCAATCCGGCGGCTCCTACGATAGCGGAAACCACCATATCGACATCCACCATAGAAGCGACCTTGATCGCCCCTTCGATTCCGCTCTCGATTTCTATGGACTTGTCGGAAATTTCCCGGCGTAAATTATCCGCAGCCTCTTTTTGGCGCAAGGATACGATTTGAGGCCGGAATTGTTGGACTTGACGGGCTAACAGCCCGAAATTATCCCCGGCGGATAAACCCAGCACCTGAAATTTATCGGGGAATTCAGCTATCACCTTAAGGGTATTGACCCCAATGGAACCGGTACTGCCCAGAATAGCTATTTTTTTCATAGATTGAACAATTTCAAATAATAATATGCAATCGGCGCACTAAATAATAAACTGTCCACCCGATCCAGCATCCCGCCGTGGCCGGGGATAATCCGCCCGCTGTCTTTAATCTGAGCGATGCGTTTGAATAACGATTCGATTAAATCGCCGGTTTGGGCTGCAAGCCCCAAAATCGCACCCAAAGCGATTAAATGATAAACCGGCAGGGGATAGAAGCATAATCCGGCCAAGTATGCCATCAGGATACTGCCCAGCCATCCCCCAATCGCACCTTCGATAGATTTTTTGGGGCTGATTTTGACGGCAAGCCGCCGCCGTCCGATGGTTGAACCTACATAATAAGCCAGGGTATCACAGGAGGCGTTAATCAGGCAAACCAAAAAAACCGCTTCCCGGCCCTGCGATAACCGGCGCAGCCAGATAAAATGCCCCAGGAGCCAGACGACATAAAACAAGCCTAAAAAAGTTCCCGCCGCCTCTAAAGCCAGTTGCGGGGATAAATCTTTTTCGCCTGCCTGCGCCCGCCGCAAACAGCGCCAGAGAATCACTAATATACTACCGCTTAAAACTAAATGCAATCCGGAATTATCAGCCCATCCCATTGACCAGCAGAGAATCAATCCTGATAATAAGCCTAATATTTTGTACGGTTGAGCTATTTTCTCCGCCCACAGGGCATAAAATTCCTGCAAGCCGATCAGAGCGGCGACGGTTACCAACAGCCAAAAGGGGAGAAAGCCTCCTTTGAGTACCAATAAGATAAATAGCGGAATAAAAATTAGAGCAGTCAGGATTCTTTTAGAGTGCATTCAGTTTTTCCGATTTAGTTGATGTTTCGGTGTGTCCTTACACCGAAACATCAAGCAAGAGCATGGTAGCACAGGCATCTTGCCTGTACTGCCAAAAAATTCCGTAGTCCCAGCCCTTTAGGGCTGAATTTCCAGGGCTAAAGCCCTGGCACTACAACTTGGTATGAAACGTCCTGGATGTTTCGGGTGTGTTCCACACCGAAACCCTAAAGGGCGGCGTGCCGATTGGCAAGGCTTAGGCTGTGGTTGAGATAAAAACGTTCCCCTTGATAAGTTTCGGCTCATTCGGATGTTTCGGGCTGAATTGATATACCCTCAATCGAAATCAGCGTAAATATCGCCGAACCGGATGCCGCAAATATTATATTCGTGAAAGTCCCGTTTAAAATTATACATGGCCTCTTCCAGTTCCGGCCTGTGCACCCCATTCCTTAAGGTCAGATAAGCCTCCAGAAATGCCCCCAGACGGTCGGCGGCCTTAACCAGAACTCCATCACGGGGATGGAACTCATCCTGATTGTAGCTGCGGCTTATCTCCTCGGATGTTTCCGGTTTAATCTCTCCCTTCAGGTTAATGATGCTGGCAAATTCATTTTCCGTATACATCCGCATTTGTTGGTGCCAGGAAGGGGGGATTAGTTTATAAATCCGCTCCTCCATCTCCTTTTCCTCATACCCTTTAATCAAATCGCTTAAGCCACGGATGGAACTTTTCACCGGGTGGATTATATCCCTGGT
Organism: Candidatus Schekmanbacteria bacterium; assembly: GCA_016235675.1. GTDB lineage: Bacteria > SZUA-182 > SZUA-182 > SZUA-182 > SZUA-182 > JACRJN01. Next base: position 5,409 of record JACRJN010000133.1, on the reverse strand, counting down.
TAAGACCTCAGGCAAATCGTGAAAAAGGCCGGTGAAATAGTTGTTGATGCACCTGTTCGGGCAGGCTTCGATTTCCAGGGAAAACAGATAAGAAAACATGGCGATAATCAGCATATGCCCTAAAACGGAGATGCGCGGGATGGTGTATAAATGGCTCCAGCGGATTTGAAACCTTAATTGCCCGCAAAGATCGATAAAATTTCGCAGATTATTATAGGAGGATAATTGCCGGATGCCCTTCAAATCGTTAAAGCTTTCTTTGCGCTCTTCCAGTTTGGTTTTCAATTCCTTGATTTCATAACCTTCGGGATTGGTGCGTTCGATAATATTGAATTCCCAGCCAGTCGCATAAGTATGGGCGGCGGCCAGAATCCGGCGATTGATATTTTCCTGCGGGTCTAAAAGATAGGAGCGGAATTTTCGGCAAAAAGCCTCCCCCAAAGGTGAAATCGCCGGGGAGATTTGATCATAAGCCCATTGATTCAAGCGGGTATATTTATCGCTGTCCTGTTTGATTCTGTCCAGAAGCTGCGGCTTGAGATCGGTAATCACCAGCCGCTGCAAGAATTCGAAAATCCCGCCTTCGATCACCTCGATCCAATTGAAGGCCGCGGTATTGTGCTCTTCCTCAAACTTACCCAATAGATAGGCAATAATCATCTTATGGGCTTGCTTGTCAAGCTCCCGCAGTTCCACCGGGCGGATTTTATCATTCCAGCGCTGCATGTTGGCGGCATCGTAAATGCGTAATAATAAGGGTTTGCGAATCATATGTTTTTTGGATCGTCATTGCGAGCGGTAGCGAAGCAATCTCAGCCGCGACAATAAAATCGAGATTGCTTCGCTCCGCTCGCAATGACGAAGTTTAAAGTTCCTCCAGAATAATTGACTCTTCCGCCGCTTTGGCGATCTTTTCCACAAACTGCTTATACTCGGTATACTTGGTTACCGGTATCTCCTGCCCCCGGATTACATAGCGTTCGACATGTTTAAGGCTGTGGCCTTCCGCCTCATATTTCGATGAATAGGTAAGCTCATTCATTGCTAATTCCAGATTCGCCGGCAGATGCTTGACTTTAAAGACCGCCGGAATTTTTATTTGAGTCTGCGATTGAGTCCAGACCTTGCCGCCGAAAAATATCGGATATTTGCGCTCCTCCTTGCCCACCATGGCGGCGCTTCCTCCCACTCCGGGAATTTGAAAGACCCGCAGATTACCGGCTTTTTTGAGATAATTGGGGCCGGAATAGGTCATCCTGATGGAAACAGGTATGTCGAAATTATCCATATCGGAAAAAACCAAATCCAGCAATTGCCCGCCGGGAAACATGGCGTTGACGGAATTTTCGAACATTTCCCGGCGTTTTACCGGGATAACATATTTTATGTAGCGGTAATCCATATTGAAGACACCCTTGGTTTCGACTTTGGTTTCTCCTTTGACGCTTCCGTCTTCCAGGATTTCGAAATCGGTGTATTCCATCCGTTGGCTGTCTTCCGCCGGATAATAGGGAGTAGACATAAAGCGCGGGTCGGTATCGAAAAGCACCAACACATCGCATCCCTGATTATTGGGCGGCAGATAGCCGAATTGGCAGGTTTTATAAGTGGAATCGAGCCAAACCAATTCTCCGTCGATCTCGGCTACCGCGATACAATGGTTAAACTGCATCATGGGAATGTCTTTAATGACCTTGCCGCTGTCCACCGTATTGATCAGCACCAGATGAGCCTTGATCCCCGCCTCCCCCAGCATACTAACCAACAGCGAGGCTTTGTCTTTGCAATCCCCGTATTTATTGCGGAAAATCTCCGTGACATTATGCGGTTTATAACCGGAGATGCCGTACTCCAGCGCGACATAGCGCACCTCCGGAGCCAGCCAATGGAATATCGCCCCAGCCTTATCGCGCGCGCTGGTTTTTCCGGCGGTCAATTCCGCCACCTTAGCGCGTATCGCATCATCGGCTGTTAGCTGATCTTTAGCCAGTTCTTTCACCCAATTGGCGATTTCATCCCAATGATTGAAAGAAGAAAGCATCACCATCGGCAAAATATCAGCCCAGGGCGGCATCATCGGTTCGGGAATAATCTGAGCGGAATTGTTCACCTCCCAGCGGTAAGTCCGGTTTCCGTCCTGTGCCGAAATTACCGGAGTTATGTTTGTGCGCAAATTATGCACCGACCAGGTGCGTTCCGCGGGAGCCGTAAAGGTAAGCCGCTGCTTGATTTTAGGCTCATGGGATTGCAGCGATTTATCGTATTGGAAATTATTGCCATCAATCAAATGAGAAGCTTCGATAGTCGCCTGATATTCGATAACCGCGCCGACCAAAACCTCCGGCATGGAAACTACCAGGCTCTTGACGTTGCTGTATAAAGGGAACCCCGACCAGGGGCTGACCTCCCGCCAGGCTTTTTTCCCCACCGGGACAATCATCCCGTCGGCTTTAATGGTCTGGGCGAAATCCAGCTTAACGGTCTGATAGGTGGAGTCAAAGCCTATTTCCACCTCGCCGAAATCCTTGCCCCGGTCATCCAGGATTTTGATCGCCCTATGGATTACAATGGTTTGGGTATTGTTGGGATGGATTGTTACCTTGACATCGTCCAGCAAAATGGCGGCATTGGCGTCAGGATAATCGCTGCCCTTGGGCGCTTTTTCAATCAGGGTTTTTACCTCGCTCTCCGGCAAATCGGCTAAAGTCAATTGCTTGCCGCGCGCCTCGATCTCCTTCAAGGCATCCGCGGCTTTCAGCCCCAGAGCGCTTTCCCCGGCCAGTTTAACCACTTTTTCATAATGTTCTATCGCCTCAGGAAAGAGGTTTTGCTTCTCTTTGGTCAACCCCAGATAATACTGGACTTCCGGATTTTCAGGGGAAACCGTCTCCCACTGCTCCAGGATTTTCATGGTTTGGGGATACTGACCGAGGCGATAATAAGACAAAGCCAGGATTTTCAGGCTTTCAGCGGCAGGCGTTTTCATTGCGGTTAACAGCTTGATGCTTTCCGGATAATTCCCTTCCGCCAGATATATTTCCGCTAACTTTATCTGCGCTTGTGCGCCGTATTCCGGATCATTTAAAAGCGCCAGATATTCGGCCTTGCTTTTCTCCAATAACAGGGCGGCCTCGCTTTGATAGTGCTGCCCCTGTACTAATCGCTGACGGCTATTTCCGATGGCGGTGCTGCATCCCGCCAAACCGGCAGAGATTATCAAAATTAACGATAACAGGTTGGTTAGCATTTTCCCCCCGCTGGTTTTTATTGTGCTACAGTTTGTAATACTAATCCGCTATCAAACAAGTAAGCTCAATTATATTAACGTAGCGCAGACCTTTAGGTCTGCTTAAGGCGAGGCGGGACAAGACCTTGCCTCGACATAGCTTATTGAATCCTCTTTTCAAACACGACGTCCATGCTAATCGTGCATGAGGGGCAGACCTGAAGGTCTGCGCTACGACAATAAAGTTACCTGATTGACAGCGAATTGGTGTAAGCTTTCATAAGTATAGCATTTAGAGTACCGCAAGGCCCGGCCAAAGTCAAGGTTAGTTATCTTTTCTACAGGGCAACCTCGTATAAAAATATTGGTAGCGTTCTCAATCAGAGACCCGAAGTGTCATTGCGAGCGGAGCGAAGCAATCTCCACCCGTGCGTCTGGAGATTGCTTCGGCGGTAAGGCTGCCTCGCAATGACGTTTTTCAGCCGGAACAGATTTATTGCTCAAGTCTCTACATTTTTACGCCACCAAAATATTGCACTGAAAACATTGTAACTTGCAGTAAAATCAGATACGATACAGCTTGTGGGTTATTTTCGGAGCAAACATCAACAGCAGGAAGGGTTGCGCCCATCAATTGGTGGGTGCCCTTACAGAAAATAGCTTTTACTTACCAAACTCTTATGCTATTATCTATAGACTTATCCAGCCAAATAGCAAATAATATCCTTTAAAATCGGATACTCGAAGAAAGAGAGGGTCGGTTTAGCCAGTTTCACCTGAACCCCTAATCCCAAAGTAATCAGGGGAAGCGCTTCTTTCCGGAAGGTTATTTCGGCAATAATCGCCTGCTGTTTGGGCTGAAACTGCTTATGAAATTCCTCAGGCAAGGCGGATGTAGCCGGATAAAATTTGGTAATGTTTCCCATCACCTTTTGGCCGTTATCGAAAAAAAGTTCCACTTGCTCTTGTAAGCGTAAATCCGCATGAGACTCCTGAGGGAAAAAAGCCATAACAAATACGCTATCCGGGTCTATAATGCTAAACAGCGGCTCTCCCGGGGTGACAATTTCCCCGGATTTTTTGTATATTTGATTTATCACCCCTTTTTGCGGGGTGCGCAAGGTACGTTCTTTTAATGTTTGTTGTAAAATAGCTAATTGATCATGGGCGGCCTTTTTTTCTACCGTTAAAACCGGCAGAGCTGATTTTGCTTTGATATATTGTCCTAAATTCGCCAATTGTCCATTCAGCGTAGAGAGTTCTTTCTCTATAAGAGCAAGTTTTTTCAGGCAGATATTAATCTCAGCATTAATGGTTTCCAGTTCCATTTGATTATTAGCTTGGGCTGATTGAGTTTCCTGAAAATGGGGCAGGGGTATAGCGCCTAATTGATAAAGTTTTTCTTTTTGTTGAAGTATCCGGGAAAATTGTTCGATCTTATTTTGCAGACTTTTCTCTTGTAACTGTAAAATTTCTATTTGACCTGAAAGTTCTTCTTTTTTTCTTTGGGTTTGAGAACGGGTTAATTCCAATTGAGATTTTTGTTCGGCAAACTGGATGTCGGATTGCTTTTTTTCCCTATCTTCTTCAGCTTGAAGTTTCTCCAGCTTGCCTTTTTGCAGGGAGATTTTTTCCTCCAATTCGAGGTCTTGTAAAACCGCTAACGGGCTATGAAAATTGACTTTATCTCCAATATCGAAGGGAAGGGATTGAATCGAGGCCCTAATCGGCGCTTCGACTTTAACCTCGATGCCGGATAATTTTCCGGGGGCGGTAATATAGTAATGCTGATTTAATAACCATTGACCCGACAGCAAAATAGCGATAATTAAAAGGGAAAGATAAAAATATTTACCCCAGGGACGGCGTCTTTGAGGAGAAGGTACTGGATGATTTACCGATGAGCAGGACTCTTTATGCGAACTCAAACGCATGTTAACGCCCTTGTTAAAGGAATAGGAATGTTCCTATTATAACTGTTTAGGGAAATAAATCAATATTTAAAATGAGAGAGTGTTCACCTAAAGATAGATCTTTATATATTTAAAAAACGTAGTCCCGTGGCTTCAGCCACGTATTTTCAGCCCCTTAGGGCTGCAAAAAAAGGTGTGTTCGTATGGAACGCGCCGAAAGTATTGAGAGTCATAATTGCAGGGCTAACGCCCTGAAGTTCAGCCCTGAAG
>JACRJN010000130.1 GCA_016235675.1 Candidatus Schekmanbacteria bacterium | reverse complement strand
CAATTATGACTCTCAATACTTTCGGCGCGTTCCATACGAACACACCTTTTTTTGCAGCCCTAAGGGGCTGAAAATACGTGGCTGAAGCCACGGGACTACGTTTTTTAAATATATAAATATCTATCTTTAGGTGAACACTCTATATATACGTACGTCCGGACGGGATTGAAATCCCTACTCCAAATAGCCGGGTGTTTCCCATAACATGACACAAAACCAAAACAACATCATTATTCTGGGAGGGGGCGGTCACGCCCGCGTTCTGATTGATCTTATCCTCTCATCAGGACATTTCAATATTCTGGGGATATTAGATTCTCGGCAAACAGAAAATTTTTTAAACATTCCGGTTTTGGGCAATGATGATTTGCTTCCCGATTTATATACTCAAGGCGTCAGACAGGCGGTTATCGGCGTAGGCAGCGTAAAGGATAACTCCAAAAGAAACGCATTGTATCAAGCGGTTAAGCAACTGGGGTTCTCAATCCCTCCCTTAATTCACCCCAAGGCGATTTTGTCGGAAAGCAATATTATTTTGTCCGAAGGCGTACAGGTCATGGCCGGGGCTATTATTCAACCCAATGTTTTCCTGGGGGAAAATGTGATAATCAACACGGGAGCCATCATAGATCACGACTGCCGGATAGAAAACAATGCCTTTATCGCTCCGGGAGTGACTATTTCCGGCGGGGTTTCTATCGGGGAAAATGCCTTTATCGGGGCGGGGGCGACCATTCTTCAGGGATTGAAAATAGGCAAAGATTCGCTAGTCGCGGCGGGGGCTTTGGTGATCAATGATGTGCCGGATAAGGCTATCGTTATGGGAGTGCCCGCCAAATGAAGATATTTATTATTGCTGAGGCCGGTGTCAACCATAACGGCGATCTCGCTATAGCCAAAGAAATGATAAGGGTTGCAGCCCAAACCGGTGCCGATGCCATAAAATTTCAAACCTTCAAAACGGACCAATTGGTAAGTAAAACCGCTTCCAAAGCCGACTATCAGAAAAAAAACTCTCAAAGGAATGAATTCCAATATGAGATGCTAAAGAAACTGGAGTTGGATATTAACGCCCACAAAGAGCTTTTAAAGCTTTGCCGGGAAAAGAATATAGCTTTTTTATCCACGCCGTTTGACCTGGAAAGCATAGATTTACTAAACAACTTGGGGTTGGAAATATTCAAAATCCCCTCAGGCGAAATAACCGATTTCCCCTATTTGAAAAAAATCGGCGGGTTGCAGAAAAAAATAATCCTGTCTACCGGGATGGCGGATTTAAGCGAGATTAAAGCCGCGCTTAATGTGCTGACTGAGAGCGGAACCGCTAAGGATAACATCACCATCCTGCATTGCAATACCGAATATCCGACCCCCGTGGAGGATGTAAATCTACTGGCCATGAATACCATCCGGGAGGCTTTTGGGGTTAATGGGGGTTATTCCGACCATACGCCGGGCATAGAAATATCTATCGCCGCGGCGGCGCTGGGAGCGGTTGTTATCGAAAAACATTTCACTCTCGATAGGAATATGGAAGGACCTGACCATAAAGCCTCTTTGGAACCAGTTGAATTAAAGGCTATGGTGAGCGCCATTAGAAATATAGAGAAAGCTTTAGGCGACGGGGTAAAAAAGCCTTCACCCTCGGAACTCAAGAATATCCCCATTGCCCGGAAAAGTATTGTGGCGATAAGAGACATTAAACGTGGGGAGAAGTTCAGCGAAAATAATATCGGAACCAAACGACCCGGTACCGGTTTAAGTCCGATGAAATGGAATTCAGTCTTGAATCAGACCGCCAAAAGAGATTTTAAAACCGACGAGGCCATCGAACTATGAGAAAAATCTGTGTAATCACCGGCTCCAGGGCGGAATACGGTCTATTAAAGCCATTACTGGCGGAAATAAAAAAAGAGGCTGATTTGCAATTGCAATTAATAGCAACCGGAATGCACTTATCGCCGGAGTTCGGTCTTACCTATCAGGAGATAATTAAAGACGGTTTTAATATAGATGCAAAGGTGGAAATGCTCCTGAGTTCCGACACCCCGACCGGGATTTCCAAGTCAATGGGGCTTGGACTGATAAGCTTTGCGGAAGTTTATGAACGCTTGGCGCCTCATATAATAGTAACCTTAGGAGATCGTTTCGAAATCTTCAGCGCTGTTGCCGCCTCACTCATCAGCCGCATCCCGGTTGCCCACATCCACGGCGGGGAAATAACCGAAGGGGCATTCGATGATGCCCTGCGGCATTCCATCACCAAGATGAGCCATCTGCATTTTACCGCCACTGAAGACTACCGCAAAAGGGTAATTCAATTAGGTGAACAGCCCGACCGGGTTTTCAATGTGGGAGCGCTGGGATTAGATAATATAAAAAACCTGAAGCTCTTGGATAAATCAGAGTTAGAGAATGAATTAAAATTCAAATTCAACCAACACAATCTTTTGTGCACCTATCATCCCGTTACCTTGGAAAATAACACTTCCGGCGGGCAGTTCCAAAATCTTCTTGATATATTAGATAATTTGGCAGATACTAATCTGATTTTTACCAAAGCCAATGCCGATACCTTTGGGCGAATCATCAACAAGCTGATTGATGATTATGTAGCCTCACATTCTCTCTGTTCAATTGCAGTTGCCTCTATGGGACAGCTTAAATATTTATCCGCAATGCAATTTGCGGATGCTATAGTGGGGAACTCCTCCAGCGGGATCATCGAAGCGCCGAGCTTTAAAATCGGGACTATAAATATCGGGAATCGGCAAAGGGGAAGAATCAAGGCGGCAAGTATTATCGATTGCGAACCGGAAAAAGATAGTATAAAAGAGGCTTTCAATAAGCTATATTCACCTGATTTTCAGAAAATATTAGAAAAGACAGAAAATCCGCACGGGGACGGCAATTCCGCCGGCAAAATTATAAGCGTTTTAAAACAATACGATGTTAGTCGCATACTAATGAAAAAATTCTACGATATTGGATAGCACATGGAACGCGATTTCTTTATACACGAACTGGAAACTATAAAAGACACCTTAAAAAAACTGGACAAGACCGCGGGAAAAGCCCTATTTATAGTAGACGCCGAGAATAAACTGTTGGGAGCCATCAGCGACGGCGACATCAGGCGGCATATTTTAAAAGGCGGCGGCTTGGAGGGAAACATCCGGGAAATTTATAATAGAAATCCGGTTTGCGTGTTAAATAGCGCTTGTACACCGGAAATAATCAAAAAAATATTTTTAGAGAAAAAAATAGCCATACTCCCCGTGGTAGATGAAAATAAAATTATAATAGATTTATTAATTTGGGATAAATTTTTCTCAAAGCAGGATTTTAAGCCTATAAGCAAATTAAATATTCCTGTAGTGATTATGGCCGGAGGCAAGGGAGTACGACTAGACCCGTTCACTAAGATTTTACCCAAGCCCTTGATCCCTATCGGCGACAAACCAATTATCGAATTGATAATAAGCGAATTCAGAAAATTCGGCATCGAAGATTATTTTCTTACGCTTAATTATAAGGCGGAATTGATCGAGTCTTATTTTAACGGCCTGGAAAAGGATTATGAGATAAAATACGCCAGGGAAGACGATTATTACGGCACCGCCGGAAGTCTAAAGCTTTTTGAAAACAGTATAAAAGGAACGTTCATCCTATCCAATTGTGATGTAATTGTAAAAGCCAACTATAGCGAAGTGTTAAAAATTCATGCAGAAAGTCAGGCGGTGCTTACTATCTTATCGTCGATAAAACACTATAAAATACCCTATGGGGTAGTAAATTTCATCCAAGGGGGCAAAGTCACAAATATCATAGAAAAACCGGAGTATACCTTTACCATAAACACCGGAGCCTATATCTTAAATAGCGATGTACTGCAATATATCCCCGAAAAAACCCGTTTCGATATGACGGATTTGATAAAACTACTGATAGAGCAGGGAAAACAGGTAATAACCTATCCGGTGAATGAAAATGATTATATCGATATAGGCGAATGGGAAGAATATCGCAAGGTTGTCGATAAATTCGCTTGGTAAAAAGCGGTCTTTCGGGACACAAAGAAACATGAAAATATTTTCCTGCCGTAGCCGTAGTGCCAGGGCTTTAGCCCTGGAAGATCAGCCCTGAAGGGCTGGGACTACGGAATCCAGGGATTCTATTTTTTTGTAAACCACACCCCCCAAAAAAGGCTTAAATGTACAGCAATATTTTTTCATGTAAGCAAAAAGTCGCCCTGGTTACCGGCGGATGCGGGTTGATCGGCAAAGAAATTGTTAAAGCCCTAAATGATTTCGGCGCTAAAGTCTATATCGGCGATACCGATAAGGTTAAGGCTGAAGAACTCACTGATGCAAACTATGTTTATCTAGACATTACCTCCGAGAATTCTATCAAAGAAGCCGTCGAACAAATAATCCAAAAAGAGCATCGGTTAGACATCTTGGTAAACAGCGCTTATCCCAGAACATCCGATTGGGGATTAAAATTTGAGAAGATACCGTTTGAATCCTGGAAGACCAATATGGATATGCACCTGGGAGGCTACTTCCTCTCTTCCCGTATCGCGGCCGAGCAAATGAGAAAGCAGAATAACGGCTCAATCATAAATCTGGCCTCGATCTACGGGATCAACGCCCCGGATTTTTCAGTCTACGAAGGCACGGAAATGACTATGCCCGCCGCCTATTCCGCGATCAAGGGGGGCATCATCACTTTGACCAAATATATCGCTACCTATTACGCCAAGTACAATGTAAGAGCCAATACCATAGCGCCGGGCGGCATTTTCGATCATCAGCCGGAGGCTTTCGTAAAGAAATATTCCGCCAAAACCCCCTTAGGAAGGATGGGGATGCCTGAAGAAATAGCGGGAGCGGTAATCTTCCTGGCCTCCGAAGCCTCCTCATATATAACGGGACAAAGTATCGTTATCGACGGGGGCTGGACGGCATGGTAGAGCCAACACGGGTGGACAATCAATGCTATTTATGCCATAGCTCTGAGATGGAACTGCTTTCTGATAAAGGCAGATATAACATTCACCTGCTCAATAAAGTGTGTAAAGGATGCGGTCTGGCTCAAATATCCCCAAGGCCAAGGTATGAAGAGGTTTTGTCCTACTACAAAAATGGAACATTTATAGATGAAAATCAAGATAGAAATTATGAAAAAAGATTTGATGATTCTATACAACAATGTATGAATGTTGCCAAGAATCTAAAGGCTGACTTAATAAAATACGCTCCTGATATTATAAGTAGCAAAAGTTTTAGAGTGCTCGAAATTGGTTCTTATTGCGGAGCATTTTTATCTGCATGGAAAGAAACCTTCCCAAACCTGGCTATCTCTGGAGTCGAACCGGATTCGGATATCGCGGCATTCTCTAAAACTAAGGTAAAAGTTCCTATATATGTATCAACTCTTGAAGAATTTGAGCACAAAGCTGTTGAATCATATGATTTAATAGTTTCATTTGCAGTACTTGAGCATATTTTTAATCCGTTGGAATTTATGTGCATGGTAAATAAATTATTAAAACCAAATGGATTGATATTTTTTTGGGTTCCAAACATGCACTCACATTCCACGTGGTTGCCTTTTTGGTATGATTGGTATCTGAAAGAACATCTATTTCATTTTTCCGCTCCAACAATTACCAGGCTTTTTGCCCAGGCCGGTTTTTTACCCTTAACGATAGACGAAGAGAAAAAGTTAGCGGTATTAGCGATTAAAAGTGATAAAATTCCTCCCGAAGCATTAAATGCCAAAGATGATTACCGGAGAGTACTGCAAAGCCATCATAGATTTAAAAGGGAACATTTTTTCTATCAGTTTACAAACATAGGCCGCTTTGCCATGTTTTTATTATTTCTTTTGTTTGGGCATAAGTTGGGGTTTAAGATTTATAAAACGCTGATAAATTTTTGGCAGCGTAGAAATACAGAGACCTGAAGCGTCATTGCGAGCTATGCGTGCGTCTGAGATTGCTTCGGCGATAAGGCTGCCTCGCAGTGACGCTTTGGGTCTCTTATTGAGAACGCTACCAAATTTTTATAGCTCGATTAAATATTAGGAGGGGGATTCTTGCAGGTATTGGTTGTTGGATATGGTTCTATCGGTAAAGGACATGTTTATAATCTTCTGAAGCTGGATAATATTAGTAAAATCTTAATATTTACAACAAGTTCGGCACAGATTGGAATCCCGGATGTTAATAGGAAAGCAGAGTTTGTAGATTCTTTGGCTCACCCATTAATTAATTCAATAAATGTTGATTTTGCGATTGTTGCCAATGAAACATATAAACATATGGATACGGCAATTTTTCTGGCTGAAAAGGGGATTAACTTATTTATCGAAAAGCCTCTTTCCCATAACCTCGATAAAATTGAACTGCTGGAAGAAACAGTAAGAAGAAAGAAATTAAAAACTTTTATCGGCTATAATTTGAGGTTTTTGGGGGCTATAGAATATATAAAAACCAAGCTATCCCAGAAGATTGTCGGGGATTTATATTTTGCCAGGATAGAGGTGGGGCAATACCTGCCTTTATGGCGACCCGATACAGATTACCGGAAATCTTATAGCGCCAGCAAGTCAAGGGGGGGAGGAGTAGCTTTAGACCTGTCCCATGAAGTTGATTACATGCGCTATCTTTTCGGCAATCCTCATAACTGGAAAGTGGTGAGAAGTAAAGTCAGTAAACTGGAAATTGATTCCGAAGACCTGTTTGAAGGTATCTATAAATATGATAACGGGTTTATTTGCAATGTTCATATGGATTATTTGCAATCCATTAAGAAAAGGGAAATTCGGGTGGAGGGTAGCGAAGGAACTATTTTAGCTGATTTGGTGAAAAAGAATATTAAAATAACAGGTAAAGATGGTAAGGAGTTACTTGTAAGTGATGCAAATATGTTTAATGTCGAGCAAACTTATGTTGATGAGTTAAGTTATTTTATTAAGTACCTGAAGGGGGAAGCTGAACCCTTTATTACATTGAATGACGGGGTTAATACCCTGAAACTGCTTGAAGATCGATATGTATCAAAGTCATAAAATAGTCTGCATCATTCCAGCCAGGGGCGGCTCCAAAGGCTTGCCGGGAAAGAACATCCGGAAGCTAAAAGATAAGCCCTTAATCGCCTATTCTGTCGAACAGGCAAAATCGTCTGAATATATTGACAGGGTAATAGTTTCTACAGACGATTTGAAGATTGCGGACATTGCCAGACAATATGGCGCGGAAGTACCCTTTATAAGGCCGGCAAATCTGGCTGCGGATAACAGCAGCACCATCGATGTTTTGTTGCATGTTATAGATTGGCTGGGGGAAAGCGCTAATTATCTTTTCGATATATTAGTGTTGCTGCATGTGACTACGCCGCTCAGAACTGTTGAAGATATTGATAATTGTATCGAACTTTTGGTACGGGAAAACGCCGATAACGTTTTTTCGGTCGCGGCAGCGTATCGCAACCCATATTTTAATATGGTAGAGGTAACCAAAGACGGGTCGGTTAGCTTAGTAAAAAAAGGGGATTTTACCACCAGGCAATCCGCCCCGAAGGTTTACGATATGAATGCCTCCATTTATGTTTGGTGGAAAGATATTTTGAAAGCCCAAAAGAGCGTATTCCTGGAAAAAAGCCGTGTATACGTAATGCCGCGGGAGCGTTCGGTAGATATAGACGACCTGATGGATTTTAAAATTGCGGAGATGCTGTTAAAGGGATTGGTAGCGTAGAAATACAGAGACCCGAAGCGTCATTGCGAGCAAAAGCTACGCAATCTCCATGCGTGCGGATGAGATTGCTTCGGCGATAAGGCTGCCTCGCAATGACGCTTTAGGTCTCTTATTGAGAACGCTACCAAAGAATTATCATCAGAGGAAATAAAAAAATAATGAAAAAAGGTAAAATAGCGATCCTGGTAGACCATAAATGGAGAGATTTACCCGGATATGCTTATCTTAAGTATCTTCTTGAAAATAATTATGGCCACTCCGTATGGCTAATCGAAAAGGGACAAGCAGCAAAAATTATTCCCTCCAACTTATTGCCCGACATGGTTTTATTTATACATTTGCTTAGCCCGGCATTGCATGACTACGTCAAATATCTTAAGGACCTGGGCATTATTATCGGGATTTTACCCACCGAAGGCATGCCGGCAATACGTCCCGATCTTCTAGCCGGTAAATATGCTGATTATAGCCTGGCTGATTTTCATTTTTTATGGTCGGATACCATGAAAGATTTTATGTTGAAGTATAAGGTAATGCCTGAAGATAAGCTCTTTGTCTGCGGTTGTACCAGATTTGATTTTTACCGCGAACCTGCATCCAAGTGCATGATAAAAAAAGAAGATTTTGCGAATAAATACAATATAAATATTAAACTGAAAACAATATTGTTTATTACAAATTATACCCGGTCAATTTTTTTAGCTAACGAAGAACGGAGGGATTTTTATTTAAAGGATACAAAAATTAATGAAAAGGGGGATGATGTCGGAGAAAATCCTTTAAAGTATGCCCAAAAAGATTTAGAAAGCAGAAACATATTCGTAGAAAATTTTAAATTATTTTGTTCTGAATATAGAAATGTTAACATCCTGCTTAAACCACATCCAGCCGAGGATATAGAATTTTACCGAAACCTGGTATCAGGAATTAAACATCCCAATGTGCGTTTGATCTACCAGGAATATATCTGGGATCTGCTTAATTTTACAGATGTTTATATCGGGAGAACCTGTACAACCGGGGTAGAAGCCTGGTTTTTAAATAAACCCACCATTACCTTTAATTTAAATCCTGCTGAATATTATTATTCTGAGGCGCAAGGCAAGGGAAGTAATATTGTCAGAACGTATCGCGAATTAATCGACATGACTAATTACTATCTGCAAGGAAATGAAATAAAGCCGGAAATCCTTGAGTGTCGTGAGAAATTTATCCAGGATTGGTGCTATAAGCTTGATGGACGTTCCACACAAAGGTGCGCGGAAATAATTAATAAATTCATCGATAATATTAATATTAAACCAAAAATAAAATTTTTGCATCCATTTTTAATTCATAAGATATTGGGTAAAGTAAAAAAATCTATTTATCCTTCTAAACCATTGAAATTTGAATCCGATCCAAATACTAAAACTAATTTCATGGGACATTATGACAAATATATTACCCAAAAGGATGTAGATTATTGGGATCAAAAAATTAAATCCTGTTTAGGCAAGGCATGATAATTTAAACTTTATGAAATCAAAAATAGTTAAAGATACTTTTCTGAACGGTTTTTCCGATGTATTTAGTAATATTGCAGGATTTTTTCTCACTACTTTCATTATAAGAAAGATGGGAAGAGAAAGCTATGGTGTATTTATTTTAGCCACTTCTCTCCTGACTCAAACACATTTGTTTGAATTAGGAACAGGGGCTTATATCTCAAAAGTTATAGCTGAATATAAAGATACGACAGGTGAAAAACATATCAATAACGCAATCAGTACAGTTTTCACAGTTTCATTGGCTTTAAATCTTTTAATTTTCTGCTTATTGGTTATTTTTATAAGATATTCTTTTGTCACGTTTTTTAATATTTCATTAGACCTGGCGGACAATGCAAAATATGTGGCTTATTTATGCGTAACATCTTTAATATTCGATACAATAAATGAAGTCTTCAGAAGAATTCTAATGGGAACCCTCCAATTCAAAATCATAAATATCATCCTGATATTTCGCACTGTTTTGAATGTTATACTAACAGTAATTTTATTGTCGGCAGGATACGGACTGGTAGGCTTGGGCTACGTTTATTTAATATTGGCTTTTACTGTTTTTATTTTAATGACTATTTTTACTTATAGTAATGTCCCATTTAAAATGAAGATAAGATTGTTTCATTTTGACAGACAAATTTTTAATGAAGTTAAAAATTTTTCAATCCCGCTTTTTTTAGGGAAATTATTTGCTTTTTTTTCTTATAAAATAGACACCTGGGTTTTGGCCTTTTTCTTGAATCCTACCGCCGTAGCCATTTATGATGTGGGAAACAGGTTATGTAAGATACTATCTCTTTCGGCAGGTTATTTAACCTCAACCGTATTGCCTGTTGCAGCTAAAATTAAAACGTTATACGGGACAGAAAAGTTAAAAGAACTATTCCTTAAAGGTACTTATTATATTGTGCTAATTACTTTTCCGCTGGCGTTTTTATTAATTGCCTTGGCCAAACCGATAATATTAGTTTGGGTAGGAGATAAATTTTTTGATTCGATACTGCTCACCAGATTATTTTGTATAATATTTATGCTAAATATTATAACATTATTCGGCGGTAACATGATGATCGGTTTAGGGGACTATAAATACTTTTTGAAATATAATGCTATTACTACGGTAATTAATTTAATATGTAGTTTAATACTTGTAAATTTAATCGGTTTAGCGGGAGTGGTTATGGGAACATTAATATCAAGCCTATTTAATCTTTTTTTTCAATTACAGTGTGTTGAATTAAAGTATTTCCAGGTATCTTTTAGGGATTTTTTGCGTAATTTTTCTTTTAAACCTTTAATGCTTTCCCTAGTTCCGGCCTTGGCTTTTTATTATTTAAGCAGATTCTTAACTACCAATTTAACGACTATAATCTGCCTGTTAACTCTTTGGGGATGCTTTTACTTTTTCTTATTTATCAAATATGGGATACAAAAATCCGACAGATTTCTATTGCAGGATTTTATGAAATTATTCTCGTAAAAAATTTTTTTTAATCAGAAAGGTAAGGATAAGGGATTTACCGGCATGAGAGTTTTACTGGTGGTTTATGATAATGATTCATATATTTCCTGGTTCCCGCAGGGATTAGGATATATTGCAGCCGTTCTGGTAAAGGCCGGTTATGCTGTGGAAATATATAACCAGGATCAGCATCATTATCCCGACGCACATTTAACCCAATACTTAAATAAAAATAAATTCGACATGATCGGAATTAGCGTTATCGCAGGATATTATCAATATAGAAAATTACTAAAACTTTCCGAGGCGATTAACAAGTCCCATCAAAGACCGTTTTATATAATCGGAGGACACGGCCCCTCCCCCGAACCGGAGTACTTTTTAAAGAAAACTAAAGCAGATGTCGCGGTTATCGGCGAGGGAGAAATAACCATGCTTAATTTATTAAAAGCCCTGGAAAATCATGAAGCTTTAACTTCAGTTAAAGGTATTGCCTTTAAGGATAACAATAAAATCGTCATTAACGAGAGACAACCGTTAATAGAAGACATAAATACCATCCCGTTTCCGGCCTACGAATTATTCCCGATAAATTATTATCGGCTCTTAAGAATGCCCCATACCACCAACAGGGATTTTGTCATGCCTCTGTTATCCGGCAGAGGCTGTCTTTTCCATTGTAACTTCTGCTACCGGCTGGATGAAGGATTCAGACCGAGAAGCAATGAAGCCATAATTGAAGAAATCAAATTTTTAAAAGCCGATTACGGAATAACCTTTATCGCTTTTTCCGATGAGCTTTTGATGTCGTCAATCGCCAGAACGACAGCGTTATGTGAAGATTTCCTTAAAGCCGATTTAAATATCAAGTGGGATTGTAATGGCCGATTAAACTTTGCCAAACCGGAAATGTTAAGATTGATGAAAAAGGCCGGGTGTGTTTTTATTAATTACGGCATCGAGGCCATGGATGATCAGATATTAAAAAACATGAAAAAAGCTTTAACCACAAAACAAATAATGGAAGGCATTACGGCAACCTTAGAAGCAGGCATCAGCCCCGGATTTAATATCATCTTCGGCAATATCGGTGAAAATAAAAAAACGTTAAATAAGGGCGTGGAATTTCTATTGAAATATGACGACGGATCGCAATTGCGCACTATCCGTCCGGTAACGCCCTACCCCGGTTCTCCGCTCTATTACTATGCCATCGAACAAGGCTTGCTTGCGGATTGTGAAGACTTTTACGAAAATAAACATTTGAATTCAGACTTATTGGCAATCAATTTCACCGATATGGACAATGAAGAATTTCATAAGGGTTTATTGGAGGCTAATACCAGATTGATTAAAAATTATTTCGCGAATAAATCCGCCGCCGTTCTTAACCAAGCCCAAAAATTATATTTGGGAAAAGACAGCAATTTTAGAGGGTTTCGCCAAAGCTAAATCCCCAAGCCGAATCGAATTCCCCCGCCGTAGCCGTAGTGCCAGGGCTTTAGCCCTGGAAATTCAGCCCTGAAGGGCTGGAACTACGAAATTTAAGATTTTTTCCCAACGCAAACAAAAAGGTCTCCCTGTTTCTACGCCATCTAAAGTTTTACAATAAACTAATCGCATCCACATCAATATCCAGCCTCAATCTGGAGGGTAGCTGCTCCTTGCGCCAGAATTCCAGCGCCTTATTCACCCCTTGGCGGATCACGGCGGTGGAAGGTGCTTTGATCAAGACCTGCCAGCGATATTCACCCCGCAACATGGACAGCGGCGCCTGATTGGCGCCCAAAACCCGCAAGCCCTCAATCTTTGCCCGGCTAAGGTAATTGACCAGTTGCCTGGCGGTGCGTCCCGGCAAATCCTGGTCTTTGCTGCGCAACAACAAATTAGTCAGCCGGTAAAAAGGCGGATAGCCCAAATCCCGCCGGTAGTGCATTTCGCTCTGATAGAAACCCTGATAATCATGGCGGCAGGCCGCCTGGATGCTGTAATGATCGGGCAGGAAGGTTTGAATAATCGCCAGCCCCGCACTTTCACCCCGCCCGGCTCTTCCCACTACCTGGGTCAATAACTGAAAGGTATGCTCGGCGGCGCGGAAATCCGGAAAGTTCAAAATCAGGTCGGCGGCGATCACCCCCACCAGGGTGATGCCGGGAAAATCCAGGCCTTTGGCGATCATCTGCGTACCCAGGATAATATCCACCTCTTTATTTTTCAGGGCGGCAAAAAAGTCCCAATGAGCGTTTTTGCCCCGCGTGCTGTCCCGATCCATCCGCATAACACGCGCCTGCGGGAAAAGCGCCTGCACCTCTTTTTCCAGCCGCTGCGTGCCCAGACCGGCGTAGCTGAGCAAAGCCCCTTTGCACTGCGGGCACTCAGTCAGCGGCTCGGCGATATAATCGCAATAATGACAGCGCTGCACATGTCCGTGGGAATGATACGTCAAAGATACACTGCACTGCGGGCATTTAACGCACTGGCCGCATTCCTTGCACAGAGCGAATGAGTAATGGCCGCGGCGGTTTAAAAAAAGCAGACTCTGCTCGCCCTTTTGCAGACGGTCGTTTAGCGCATCCTTTAGCTGAGGGGCAAACAAAGGCGGCTCCACCCCTTTTTGGCCGCGCAAATCCAGCGCAATCACTTCCGGAAGGGAACTCCCCTGGATGCGCTCAGGCATATGAATCAATCCGGCCTTGCCGTTCTGGGTGTTGTAGTAACTTTCCAGCGACGGAGTGGCGCTGCCGATAATCACCGGGATATTGAGCATCTTGGCGCGCATGACCGCCACATCCCTGGCGTGATAGCGCGGCATTTTGTCCTGCTTAAAACTGGTTTCGTGTTCCTCATCCACCACAATCAGCCCCAGATAAGGCAGAGGGGCTAAGATCGCCGACCTTACCCCGATGCCGACCGCAGCAATCCCCTGCCTCAATCTCTGCCACTCCCAAAGACGCTCGCGCTTATTCATCTGACTGTGCAGCAAGCCGATGCGCTCCCCGAACCGGGAGCGGAAACGTTCCACCAACTGCGGGGTGAGGGCGATCTCCGGCACCAGAATCAACGCCTGCTTCCCCCTTTGCAAAACCTGCTCCACCGCCTGTAAATAGACCTCGGTCTTGCCGCTGCCGGTCACCCCGTGCAGCAACAGACAAACGAATTTATTTTGTTCCAGCCCCTCCCTGATCCGCTCCAGGGCTTTTTGCTGACTGGCGGTCGGAGACGGCCTGGTTTTGGAGGCTGCATCCCGGCCATAATAGACTTGCGGCAATTTTTCCCGCTCGAACACCTCGATGATCTTTTTCTCCAGTAATCCTTGCAGGGCGGAAGGGGAGAATTCACCCTGATCCCGTAATTCCTCTGCGCTGACCGGGGTATCCCTTTCTAATAACAACCTGATTAATTGAACTTGCCGGGGAGCGCGTAATTCCAGACATCGGCTTTCAGCTTCAATTCGGGTTAGCGCTAATTGATAGTATTTCTGCTGTTTGGGCCTCAAAATGGTCTTGCCCTTCAAACCGGGCGGAAGAAAGCTTTCCAGCACCATCCCCCAGGGGCAGCAATAATACTCCCCGATCCATTTGGCAAGCTGTAAGGAATGTGCGTCCAGCAGCGGTTCCGGGTCTAAAATTTCCATCACGGATTTTAGTTGAATATCATTCTCAGGCTTAGGCGTGTGTATGGCCGACAGATAGCCGATCAGACGGCGGTTGGCGAAAGGGACTGATACTCTCTGCCCGATTTGGGCGATTCCGGCCAACTCCGGGGGGAGAATATAGCTAAAATCCTGCTCGCCGGGGAAATTGAAGGCTACCTGAACCAGAATTTGTTTTTCCATAGTTCCCCATTTTGGCATAAATTCTCTGATTGGTCAATTAGTTAAATCAGGTTTCAGGCTCTGGGCTTCGGGCTTCAGGAATAGAAAGAGACCTCCCCTGGAGGGTATTTGAATTAGCCTGAAGCCCAGAGCCCGAAGCCTGAAGCCTAACAGGGATAAGGCAACAGCGCCTGGGGGCAAATAGTCAGGCAGCGGTTGCAGTTGAGGCAGGACAACGGCGGCAGGTTAATTTCAGACGGGTTATACCGATTCTGAATAAGCAGACGTTGGAGGTACCAGTAGCCTTTGGGGGAGCGGGATTCCCATCCCTGAAATTGCGGACAGCCTTTCAGGCAGAATCCGCACTGGTCGCAGCAAAATGCGTTCCAGGTTTTGCGAGAGTTTTTAGGAGCAGGGACTTTAGTCCCGTTCCCCGCAGGTTCAGATCGTGTGTTTCTCAGGGACTTAGAAGATATTAACCTATCCCCCCACCCTAACCCTCCCCCGCAAGGGGGGAGGGAATTTATCCCCCTCCCCCTTGATGGGGGAGGGACGGGGTGGGGGTGATTATCACGATCCAGAAACGGTATATTTGAAAATTCCGAGTCCCTCCGAGGAACACGATTGGCCAGCCAGCGCACGATGGGTTCGGCTTTCCAGGTCAAGGTCATCAGATAATAAAGCATGTCCTGTCCGATAATCTTGCCTGGGTTCAGAATATTATGCGGATCGGTCTGTTGTTTATGCCCGATAATCCGCTGTAAACGGGACTCCCCCAGGATTTTTGCGGCCTGATACTTAAAATAAATCCCGATGGAGCAAGGTCTGCCGCCGATTTTTTCGGCCAGCTTAATAAAGCTTAAAGACAGGCTGTAAACCAGATTATAGCTGACTTTCCGCTCGTCATGCAGGATAAATCCCAATAAAACCGCCTGGAACAGGCCGGTTTTTTCGCGCAAAATTACACCCTCTATGGCGAGGGAAGGCTTTAATTTACGGCAATTCCCCAGGGCTGTTTCCAAAGAAGCCAGGGGAATGGCTACTTTGGTGGAAATCAGCGAGGGGGCAAGCTTTTTGATTTGAAGCGAGTGGAAGCGTTCCTGCCAGAGCCGTTCGGAAAATTCCGGTTCCAAAACCCGGCCATGATAAGTGCCGACCAGGGCTTCCAACTCGCTTGTGGTAGCGGTTTTCCCATCGGGATAAACAAAAATAATCAGGTAAGAATCCGCTGCCGGGGTTGGCGGTTCACGCAGCTTGTTTTGTAGCTGTTCCCGGTAAGGGTTAACAAAGCTTACAGACCAGAGATCAAGCCCCTTTTGAACGATCGCGTTCAGCAGCCCGCTAAGCTGGGATTCCGTTTTTAGCGCGGCGGTTAAGATGTGCATTTTCCCGGCGGGCTTGACTTTAATGGTAATGGCGCTGATAAAACCGGTTAGGCCCCCGGCATCCTTTACTAAATCCAAGGCATCCGCAGTATAACTAACCGCCTCACCATCCGGCAAAACCACCCTGGCGCTGACGACATTGTCGCCAAACCAGCCATAACTGTAACTTCCGAAACCGCTTCCCCCCTGAGCCAGCCATCCGGCAACGGTAGACGACGGGGCGCTGCCGGGATAAAGCCTCAGGGACAGCCCATAATCAGCCAGTTTGGCCTCCAAATCCAGCCAGACCATTCCCGGTTCAACAGTCACGGTACATTTGGCTGCGTCGATACTCAACAGCTTGTTCATCCGGGTAAAATCCACCACCAGACCGCCGTATCTGGGAACAGCTCCGCCGTAACCGGAGGTTCCCTTTCCTCTGGGGGTAAGCGGGATTTTATGTTGATCGGCAAACTTAAGCAGCCAGATCAATTCCGGCTCATCGCAAGGCTGGACGATTCCTTCGGCAATACGCCGGCTGATTAACGGCACAAGCGCGGGTGGAGGCGTTCCCAGATCGTGACTGTAGAGCAGACACTCCAGGCTAGCGAAACTAACCCGGTCGGAGAACTTGGTTTGCAGGGTTTGCTTGATTGGGTCGGTTATGGCCGGAAAAGCGTTTCGTCTTTTATAGTTACTAAAGTTAAACAGAATTTTTCATCCTGATGTAGAAATTTAATTTCTTTCGGCTTGTTCTCAATCTCCGGTAGCACAGGCTTCCAGCCTGTGCTATCGTTTTCTAGTTGTCATTCCCGAATGGTGTTATCGGGAATCCGGTTTTAACTGCTTGAAAAACCAGATTCCCGA
Organism: Candidatus Schekmanbacteria bacterium; assembly: GCA_016235675.1. Lineage (GTDB taxonomy): Bacteria > SZUA-182 > SZUA-182 > SZUA-182 > SZUA-182 > JACRJN01. The sequence continues at coordinate 17,341 of JACRJN010000130.1, read as the reverse complement.
TTAAGGCGTTCGGGAATGACAGTTTGCCATATCAACTAGAAAATGATATGACATGACACAGGCAAGATGCCTGTGCTACCAATCCTCAAAATGTCATTCCCGTGAAACCGGGAATCCAGCCATTGCACCGTTTTCTGCGGGAATGACAAAAAGAGGCCAGCACAATTTTATTTACAAGGTTAATGAATTATAATTACCGTCATGTAAAATAATATGTTTAAAGCGTCTGATTAAATCCGTGTTGGGATACCAGTGATGTGCGGCGTGAATATCGTCCCCAGGCCGCCGGTCAAGCGCATCTTCGCTTGCGAACAAGGCTTTAATCTCATCCGACAGATATTCCCCTAATGCGCTGATCTTATAACAACCTTGAGTCTGGTTAAGAAACTGGTTATCTTCCAGTTTATTGATCAGCAGGTTTATCTCCTTTCCGGTGCCGGTTTCCGCCCCGTCGATGAGCGCTTGCAGATAGGTCTTGTCGATGTAGCCATAATTTAAAGCGTATTGGATATGCCGCCGGCTGGTTTCGTCTTTTTCCAGGGTGGCCAGCCGCTCGATCGGGATGATGTTGTTCAGCACCATGTTTTCATAATCCTTCAGGGAAAAGCTCTTGTACAACACCAAGTTTTTAGGGGTGTTATTGTGGAAAATCCAGCCGTAAGTTCCCGGCCCTAAACACATAAGAATAGTTTCCCGCTGGCTCCATTTTTGTTTCTGATGGGAAAACAGGGAATGAACGCTGGTGTACATATGGAGCAACTCTTTCTGATACCCGTTCTCGGTCAGAAACATGTCGATCAGGGTTTGAGTGTGGATATTCTCCGTCCAGCTTGGGTAGAGCGGGGTACTGCTTTTGTAACGGCAGAAATCTACCGATTCCTTTTTTATCTCGCAGAAGTGCTTGGTAATACTGGTCGGTTTAAAGGTCAGCAGGTGTTTGAGCGTCTCATATACCGATTTAAGGGACTGGAAGGGCAGCCCGCCGTAAATTATATCGAAATTCACCTTTTGAAAATTTTGCTGGGTAATCAAGTCCATGAAGGCCATGGCCTCCGTCTTGGTGTGCCCGCGGTTAATGGCCCTGAGCACCCCGTCGTCCAGGGATTGAATCCCGGTGCTTACACGATTGACGCCTAAGGCGGAAATCGTCTGCAGGTATTGTGCCGCTTTCTCCTGGTTGACCAGTTCGGGATGAAACTCCATGCTGATTTCGGCGCCATCCTGCACCTGGAAGGATTTGTTGATAAATCCCAAAATTCTTTCCACCTGTTTTGTGCTCAACAAACTGGGAGTTCCGCCGCCTAAATATATGGAACGGATGGTAACCGGTTTTGCTCCTAAGATACTTTTGTATATCGCCAGTTCTTTTTCCAATAAGTCGATATAGTTATCAGAAACTTTCTGGCCGACCAGCGAATAATAGTTGCAGTAGGTGCATTTTCTGGTGCAAACCGGGATATGGACATAGAGACTTATTCCGCAGTCCGGGCAACTGGACAGAGCCTGCTCGAAAGTGGCATAATCAGCGGGATTGATCGGAGGCGCAACGGTGATAGGCGGATAATTTATCATCAATGAGTTATCCAGGGGGTTGCGATATACACCCTTTTCAGCCCATTGCCTTAACGCCGGAACATGGCGCTCGCTTTCGGTATAAACCGAAAACAGGAAATCTCTTTCATTGGTTTGAGTATACATATGGTTACCCCGTTTAGATTAATAATTTAACGTTTGACAGTGAATTGGTATTTATCCATAAACTGGCTAAAGTAAAGGCCAGTATGACCAGGCTTACAAAGGCGTTTATTAAGGCAAAGGCTTGATTGGCGGCAATCGCAGTAATTTTCCGGTTATGACGAAAAGTAAAAAATGCGGCCAATAGCACTCCGGCATAAAATAAGTTATTCAGATTCAGGCTGATACCGGCCAAAACCAGAAAAATAAAGCACAGGTTATGTCCCCATTTGGCTAAACGGACCGCCTGGTCTAAACCGAATCTGGCCGGGATGGAGAATAGCCCCTGACTGCGATCGACGTCATAATCCTGCATGGTGTAAATAATGTCTGAGCCGACTATCAGACAAAATACCGCCAGCAGCAGGAAAACCGCCGCCATGGATATTTCTCCGGTTACAGCCAGCCAGCCTCCCAGGGGGGCTAATCCCAACGAAAACCCCAGCCATAAATGACAAGTCCAGGTAAAGCGTTTGGTAAAGGGGTAGAAAATAAACAGCCCCAGGATAAAGGGAGTCAACAGCCAGATGACCGAAGGCAGGTGTAACGCCGCCCAAATACCGAGGATTGTGGTAATCCCGCAACATATCAGGCATTCGTTAGCCGTCATCATCCCGCTTGGTATGGCACGGATTGCCGTGCGGGGGTTTCTGGCATCGATTTCCCGGTCGATATAACGGTTAAGCGCCATCGCGGTAGCTCTGGCGCAAACCATCCCCAAGGTGATCCAGCCCAGCTTATTCCAGCCGGGAAAGGATTTTTTGGCCAAAACCGCCCCCAGATAGACAAAGGGCAGCACGTGCAGCGAATGCTGATATTTAATCATTTCCAAAAAAATGTAAATTTTGCGGAATATCTTAGTTGCGTAGAAATAGGGAGACTTTTTTGTTTTTGTTTGCATCAGGGAAAATCCTGAATCCCGTAGTCTAAAGCCCTTCAGGGCTGAATTTCCAGGGCTAAAGCCCTGGCACTACGACTACGCCTTATAATATCGTAGTCCCAGCCCTTCAGGGCTGATCTTCATGGCATAAGCCATGCAGTAATGACCCACAAACGGTTAAATCTTCTCAGCTATAATTCAGGCATTTCAAATGAACATACCTTTAGTCTCAGCCTAAGGCTGAAAATGCGTGGCTAAAGCCACGGGACTACATTCTGTAGCCGCCCCTAAAGCCCGACGCTACCTAAGTTCACTCGCGCTTACCCCAGATAATTCTTAATGCCGGTCTTAAACCCGGTCTGCTTTAAGTCAAAATCCTTCACCGTTTTGGATATATCCCGGACATTGTCCACGCTCATGATTTTGAGCTGATCATGGGTTATCGGCAAATTGCGGATAAATATTTCCGCCATACAAATGGCCGGCGATACCATAAACATCGGCAAAAAGACTTTACGCCGGGGAAGTTCCAATACCTGCATAAGCTCATCCAGTATCTGGTTATAAGTAAGCACATCCGGTCCTGCAATATCATAGGTTTGCCCGATGGTTTGCGGTCGGTCCAAAGCCTTAATCAGGCAGTCCACCAAATCATTCACCCACAGCGGTTGAAGTTTGACCTGACCGCTGCCGATAACAGGGATTACCGGAGCTTGTTTAATCATGGCCACCAGGGCGGTAGTGAATTCATCACCCTTGCCGATGATCACCGCCGGACGGAAAATGGTATAATCCAGACCGGATTTTTTGACCGCGTTTTCCGACTCACCCTTGGTCAGATAAAACCCGGTGCGAATCCCCAGGCTGACCCCCATGGCGCTGATATAAATAAAGCGCTTTACCCCGGCCTTACGCGCCGCGTTCACCGCATTGGCAGTGCCCTGAATATGTACGGCCTTATAGGTTTTCATATCCGCCCGCCAAATGCCCGCCAGATGAATCACCGCATCGCACCCTATCATCGCCTTATCAAGACTGGCCGGATCGAGTATGTCTCCCTTAACTGTTTCAATACCGGATGCCGATAAATAGTCAGCCTTATCCGATCTGACCAGGCAGCGAATCTTTTTCCCCGTATCCCGCAGCCGTTCCACTAAATGCTTTCCAACAAATCCGGTACCACCGATAATCAATATCATGAGGTTTCCTTTCCGTCATCAACCGTCATCACTATGAGAAAAATTAAAAAGAAATAACAGACCAGCAGATTTTGCAATAGCAATGCCCAAAATGATTATGCGCATAAAAATTTTTATTAGTATTTGTTTACAATGAGTTATACTAACAAGCCAAATTGTCGCCAGGTAATAAATTTTTTCCCCAATACAAATTTTGTAAAAAATTTTGAACGATTGCAGGGTTATCTATTTATAAATACGAATAAATATTGTGTATTTACAATTTATGTAAGTACACTGAATTTTGTAACTAATTATTATAATTGGATATATTAACCAATTGGCTTGCTTTTTTACAAACTATAGCTTAGAATTGAAAAAATGAAGGCTGAAAAAATTGTGTGTTTCGGTGTGAGGATACGCCGAAACATCAATCAATTCCCTCTCCCTTTGGGAGAGGGAGATTTGTAGGGTGGGCTGTGCCCACCATTGGTGGGCACAGCCCACCCTACTGAGTTTATTCTGTCATTGCGAGGCAGCCTTATCGCCGAAGCAATCTCAGACGCACGGGTAGAGATTGCTTCGCTCCGCTTGCAATGACGCTTAAAAAAATAATCTCAGTTATTTATAAAATCGCGTACTAGCTCCATGGTGTTGTTGCATGAAGTCCTTTTTCCGCATAGATAGAAATAAAACCCTCTATTGGATGGTAATTTCACTAAGCAGCTTTTGCCTTTCCCTGATCAGAATTCACTTAAATATCAAACTTCCCTTAGAATTAACCGGAATCTTTTTTATCTCCGCCATTTACGACCCCTGGATTGCTTCTTTTACCGGTCTGGTCGTCGTTATGCTGCAAGGGTTTTTGATAGAAAAAACCTATTTTTATTATCTGCTGTTGTACGTCATTTTAGGGTTGTATTGGGGATACACTATCCGCATGGGGGCGGCCAGGATTTGGGGGAAATGCTCTCCGGAGAAGAGAATAAAACATTGGGTGGTTTTTATTTTGTGTTTTGCCGTAAGCGGCCTCATTGAATTGGGCATAGCGGAAACTTTAAACGAACTGGTATTTAAACACGAGGGCTTGATTTATTACCGGGAGGGGTTGTTTGAATTTTGGGTGAATTATATTTATAAAGGGCGCTTGTTCGAGCTGATGTTTCAGGGCGTATCGCAAGATTTTTATGTCCAGGTAATATTGATTGTCATGCTTACTTATTTGATATATAAAGTTTTCCCTTCCAGAAATCGCTTTTTATTGTCCGCCACCCCGGTTGACCGGAAGGATATTTTAATCGAGCAAAATTCGGTTATCCTGTGCATGGTAGGCTTAGGTATCTCATTATTTATCTTATTTTTTATTGAACAGAACGATCCGTCCAATTTCAAATTGGTAGACTTGATTCACACCGCTTCATTTTGGACTATTTTCTTCATCGTTTTGGGGACGGTAGCCTATTTTATGGGAACCAAGGAGATTGCCCAAAATCACATCGGCTCCATCACCGTCATTACCCTGCCGCCCTGTCTGATGATTTGGATGGTGGTGCGCATCCAGAATCAAATCAACATCAGGACCTCTTTTCGCTTAAAGAAACTGGTATCCACGTCAGGATTTTCCTTCGAAATGATCCATAATCTGATCACCACCCAGTTTTATCAGCAGACCTGGCTTACCGCCCTGATTACCACCTCCTATTTGGTCGGATGTTTCATTATCATATTGATAATATTTAAATGGAACAAAGACTTAAGCAAAGCCAAGGATGATTTGGAAGACCAGGTTATCGAACGCACCCAAAGTTTGCAAAAAGCCCAAAACGCCTTGATTGAAAACGAGAAACTGGTCTCTTTGGGGCGTTTGTCCGCTGAAATCATTCACGAAATCAATAACCCCCTTTACGGAATGCTCAATTATGCGGACATTCTGATGACCAAAATGGAGCAAGACCGCAGTTTGTTTAAATATGTGAACGCTATCCGAAGCGGTCTTTATTATGTCAGCGCCATTTTAAAACAATTGCGGGGACTTTCCGGCACAAGCAAACCCAATTTCAGCAAAATAAATCTGGTGGAGTTGCTCAATCATTCTCTGTTTCTGATGGATTACATGATAGCCGGTAAAGACATTCAGGTTATAAAAAATTATCAAAACAACCCGCTTGAAATCGAGGCCGATCCCCAATTATTGCAGCAGGTTTTTATCAATATAATTCATAACGCGGTTCAAGCCATGCAATGGAACGGGAATTTCACGATAGGGATTGCGCCCGTCCAGGCGGATATGCTAGAGTTAAGCTTCCGGGATGAAGGGCCGGGAATCGCGGATGCCGACATGGAAAAAATCTTTACCCCCTTTTTCACCACCAAAAAACCGGAAGAGGGCATGGGGTTGGGGTTGACGGTTTGCGAAAAAATAGTCAATAACCATAACGGCACGATCAAAGTACAGAGCGTCCAGGGCCAGGGGACGACTTTTATTATCCAGCTTCCCGTTCGGCATGTCCGGCCTTCTGCTAAGTAGCCCCGTAGTGCCGGGGCTTTAGCCCCGGAAGATCAGCCCTGAAGGGCTGGGACTACGGAATTCAAGAAAATGTAGTCCCGTGGCTTTAGCCACGCATTTTCAGCTTAGGCTGAGACTAAAGGCATGTTCGTCCGGAAAGGCTTAAATTATGGCTGAGAAGATTTAACTGTTTGTGAGCCGGTATTGCATGGCTTTATGCCATGACAATCAGCCCTAAAGGGCTGGGACTACGGAATTAAAGAGTAGTAGCGTTGGGGTTTATCCCCAACAGCAGACGCAGGAACTTTGTATCGGATGCGGGGGCTAAACCCCCGCGCTACAAATAACAGAGGATTACCGATGGTAAAACCCCGGATACTGATCGTAGACGATGAGCTTTCCATCCGTGACTCACTGGCGGAAATCATCTCCCTGGACGGCTATGAAGTGCTTACGTCCTATTCGGCGGAAAAGGCTCTGGATGTCATCCAAAAAAATCAAATAGATATTATTCTGCTGGACATGGTTTTGCCGGGGATGGGCGGGCTGGATTTATTGAAATTGCTCAAGGGAAAAGCCCATCCGAGCGAAATTATCATGATAACCGCCTATTCGACCATAGAAACCGCGGTTTTGGCGATCAAATCGGGGGCTTACGATTATCTGATCAAGCCTTGCAATAATGAGGAGGTCAAGCTTTTAATCAAACGGATTGCCGAGAATAATGCCTTGAAGCGGGAAAACCAAATCCTGCGGGAGCAATTAAGCAATCTGGCCGGCTTATCCGGCATAGTCAGCAAGAGCAAACCGATGGAGCAGGTTTTCCATTTGATGCAGGTGGCCGCGCCGACCATGGCGACGGTGCTTATCTGCGGGGAAACCGGTACCGGCAAGGAAATGGTGGCCAGGGCGCTGCATCAGCTAAGCCCGCGCTGCGATAAGCCCTTTATTAAAATAGATTGCGCCTCCCTGCCCGCGGATGTGTTGGAAAGTGAATTATTCGGACACGAGAAAGGGGCGTTCACCAGCGCCATCAATAAAAGACAGGGACGGGTGGAAATGGCCGACAGCGGGACTTTGTTTCTGGATGAAATCAGCTCCCTGCCCCTGGAATTGCAAGGTAAAATTCTGCGGCTGCTCCAGGAAAAAGAGCTTGAGCGGGTGGGGTCGAATGAGACCATCAAGGTAGACATCCGCATCCTGGCGGCCACTAATGTGAATTTACAAAAATCGGTCGAGCAGGGGACTTTTCGTATCGACCTGTACTACCGCCTGAATGTGTTCAACATAACCCTGCCCCCTTTAAGAGACCGGAAAGAAGATATTCCTTTATTAATCAATTATTTTATCGAAAAAGCCAATCAAGAAAACCATAAAAACGTTAAAGGGGTTTCACCGGAAGGGTTGCGGTTGATTTTAAATTATAACTGGCCGGGAAATATCCGGGAATTAAAAAATTATGTGGAACGGGCGGTGCTTTTGGAGCCGGAGGATTTTATCGGCCCCGCTAATTTACCCGGCGTGTTGGCAGCGCCTCAGGAAAACAGCGCCGGGGGTGATTTCAGAAAAAAAATAATGTCTTACGAAAAAGAATTGATAATCAACACCCTGAAAAAATGCGATGGCAAAAAAACCGAAGCCGCCGGACTATTGGGGTTAAGTCCCCGAATCTTCAGTTATTACCTGTCTAAATATAAGATCAATAAAAAATAAGGCGTTTGATGTTTCGGTGTGTCCTCACGCCGAAACATTGAAGGAACGAAACCAACATAATATTCCCTTGACAAGTTCGTAGTTCGTAGTCCCAGCCCTTCAGGGCTGAACTTCAGGGCGTTAGCCCTGCGATTATGACTCGCAATACTTTCGGCGCGTTCCATACGAACACACCTTTTTTTGCAGCCCTAAGGGGCTGAAAATACGCGGCTAAAGCCACGGGACTACGTTTTTAAATATATAAATATCTATCTTTAGGTGAACACTCTCTAAAAAATAAGGAGTTAGCACAGGCAAGATGCCTGTGCTACCAAGACGGGATACAATAACAGGCGAAACACTTGTTTCGCGTGGTCACACTTTCATGTTTTTTGGTGTCCTTTCGGAACACCAGGATACATGAATACTAAAATTTGAGTGAGATTGAAGTATGGCTAACAAACGGTTTTGGTTGAGTATTTTCTTCCTGATAAATTTGCTGCTTTGCCTGTCCTCTTGGGCCAATGAGCAATCTCTTTCAATTCCGGATTCCGCCAATAAACTTCCTGCGAAACAAAATCCCTCGTTAACCGCCAATCCCTTTTGGGGCTATATCCGGTTAGCCGGAACCACCTTTTTTGGGCATAATCATCATCTGAATAAAGCGGTTATCGAGGATTTATTGAGCGCCCGGCAGTCAACCTATCCGGTACAATCCATTATTCCTTACGGCAGCAAATTGGTGCAGATTCTCAAAGACCGGATTATCATCGAAAAAAACGGGGTGAAAAAAAATATCAAAATAACCGGCAGCCTGGACAATCCGGCGCAGCGGAAAAATCTCACCACCCAGGGTTATCAGCAGGTAGCCCAGAACGAGTGGCTGATAAAACCGAATGTCATGCTGAAAAACAATCAGAAAATTGAAGATATATTGAGCGAAGCCGACATCGGTCTTTATTATACGGATGACCTGGGGATACAGGGGCTGAAAGTCAATAAATTCAAGCCGGGAAGCCTGTTCAAGGAATTGGGCGTCCAGGAAGGGGATATAATCAAAGGGGTAAATGAGGAAAAGATCGTCGATGTGAAAAGCGCACTATCCGCTTATAAGAAATTACGCAACTCCCCCAACGTCGGTCTGAATATCGAACGTGCCGGGAATCCGCTAAATCTATCCTACCAAATGCTCTCCGACGGCAAGCCGGATTACAATATCGAAAAGATTCTGCAATCACCGCATGTCGCCCGGTTTTTTAACGGGAAAAAAACTACCGGTCGAACGGAATGAGTTTAGGGACTTAGAAAATATTAATATACCCCCCACCCTAACCCTCCCCCGCAAGGGGGGAGGGAATTTATCCCCCTCCCCCTTGATGGGGGAGGGACGGGGTGGGGGTGATTATTACGATCCAGAAACGGTATATTTGAAAATTCCAAGTCCCTTACCGCCGCGCTCCGGCCAGCTTTAACGATTCCAGCACAGCCAGATGGTTATTTTGTGCGGCTAATCTCATGGCGGTCTGTCCCCGGCTGTCTTTGAATTTAAGATCAGCCCCTTTGTCCAGCAGGATATTTACAATCTCCCGATAACCTCTCTCCGCGGCGATGAGCAAGCAAGTTTTGCCGTTTTGATCGGTATTCGTGATATTGGCTCCGTGATCGATTAAAAGTTTAACAATCTCCGTTTGCCCCCGTTCCGTGGCTAAGAATAAAACGGTTTTTTGGTTATTGTCCTTTAAGTGAATCCTTGCACCCTTTTTTAGTAAAAAACTTACCATCGGGGGGTGTCCGTTTTGAGCGGCGACCATGAGAAGGGTTTGTCCGGATTCATTACGCGCGTTCAGCGGCAGGCCGGTTTCCAGCAAGTTTTCAAGTATATCCAAATGCCCGTCACGGGCGGCATTAAACAAAGACCCGATTAAATACTGGTCATCGGCCCTGATCGGGTCCTCCGCTTCTTGTGCTTCGACTGTTTTTTGGTTTTTATCCGCCGAATCGGTAAACTCCAGTTTAAAGGATTCAGCCCAGGACGGCTCATGCGCTCCGGCGGCTTTCAACATTTTTACGATCAGGTCATTTTTGTTTATATGAGCAAACATTAAGGCGGTCAGCCCTTCGTTGCTTTTTAAATTTATATCGGCTCCCTTTTTTAGCAGAGAGTCTACATAATCTTCCTGTCCCAAGGCCGCCGCCCACATTAATCCAGTATGCCCATAAATATCCTGAGCGTTTATATCCACATAACGATTCAGTATAGATGCTGTCGCGGCATTATCACCTTCTTTACCTTTAGTAAAGGCTTCGCTGTTCATGACTTGCAGGCAAACCGGGTCGGCAGCCCTGGCCCGTCTGACTAAACTGACGATTAAATCGTTTCCGCTGAGTAACGCAAAGGCTACGGCGGTCATCCCTTCCTTGGATTTGGCAGACATGTAGGGATTTTCTTTCAATAATGTCTTGACCGTTTCCACCTGTCCCCTGGCGGCGGCCATCATCAACGGGGTAATCCCGGCTCTGTTTTTGGCGTCGATATTGGCCGCTTTTTCCAATAAGACCTGAATTACTGCTTCTTGTCCTTCCGCGGCGGCCAACATCAGGGGCGTGTTGTTGTATTCATCCCGCACCTCGATATTCGCTCCCTTGTTTACCAGCGCCTTAACCGTAGCAGGCTGGTCATAAATGACCGCCCAATGCAAGGGGGTATAGCCATAAGCATCTTTGGCGTTTAAATCCTCACTGCTAACCAACAAAGCACGCAACACCGCGGTGTCATTACTCTTGGCGGCATCCAGGAAATCGTAAAACATTGCCTTGGTGCAACCGCAAAAGATCAGCAGACAAAGCCAGGCGGGAAATATTATTTTACGATACATGCAAAGTTTCTCCCAATAAATTCAGCCGACGTTTTGGGATGGTGATTATAGTTTGTTATTCGGGAATTTTTTACCGTTTAGGTAACAGACAAGCTAATCCAAACAATTGAGGTGCAAATTTTATGCTTGACTCAATTAAAAAGAGACATCCATGTCCCTTCGGACACCAAGCTGTATTAAAATGTAGCGCAGACCTTTAGGTCTGCTACTGAGGTTGCAGGGCTAAAGCCCTGCGCTACATTTTCAGGTGCAAGCTCATCTAATAAAACCGCTCTTACCGGTGCACCGTCGCCGCCTTGGATTTTTAAAGGGGGACACACTAAAAAATAATGGCCGGCCGGGACATGGCTCAAGTTCAGCCCTTCCACAATCACAATTTGATGGTTTAAGAGCGTATGGTGGACGAAATGGTCGGGGGAGCGGAAGCGCTCGATGGAGAGATAATCGATACCGATCAATTTTATTCTGCGTTTTACCAGCCATAAGGCCGCTTCCGGGGAGAGGTGAACAAAATCCCTGACGAAATCCGGAGGGTGGTGCTGCCAAAGCCGGGAATTGGAGGTTTTCAACAATAAGCGTGCAGTGTCGGCGGAAACTTGATTCTCAAGGGTTTGAGCCGCTATTTCTTTTACTGAACCGGCTATTTCTATTACTTGCGCCGGGCCGATAAAATTTTCCAATGGTATTTGATCTACAGTTTTACCTTGCAGGTTGAAATGATAAGGGGCATCGATATGTGTGGCGCTGTGCGAACCGAAATTAAGCAGAGAGACATTGGCCGAATCGCCGTTTGCGATACTGGATTTCGGCAAGACAGCTATCGGCGGATCGCCTTCGTACACCGGCGTGTTGGCAGAAAACGCTACTGAGATGTCGTAGATGTGCATATGATTGACCCAAAAATAAATAGAATACAGGAAGAAGATAGAATAATTTGTATTTATTCTGATTTCTGACTCCTGACTTCTGTATTCTGGCTTAAATATTTCCCTATCGACGCCAAACTTCGTTCGGTCGCTCCCTGATTTTCCTCTATGACTTTAACCGCCGCCTGCCCCAGGCGTGAGCGAAGATGTGCATCCGCTAACAATTCGTCCATTACCTGATTTAATTCCTGAACGTTTTTTACTTGCAGGGCGGCATTTTTTTCTGTAAACAGGCGCGCAATTTCTGCAAAGTTGTTCATATAAGGGCCGAAAACGATCGCTTTGGAATAAAGAGCCGCTTCCAGAATATTATGACCGCCGATGGGTACCAGGGTGCCTCCCATAAAAACCACGCTGGCCAGGCTATAAATCGCGGCCAATTCCCCAATGGTGTCTAATAAAACAACGGGTTGCAAGCCGGCTTCTTTTACCAGGTTGGTTTTGCGTACAAAACCGATACCGGCCTTGGTGAGCAAATCTTCTACCGGTTTCCAGCGTTCAGGGTGCCGTGGAACCAAAATCATAATCAAATCGGAATGTTTTTGCTTTAACTCTTTGAAAGAAGGCAAAATTATTTCTTCCTCCCCCGGATGAGTGCTGCCCACTACCCAAACCAACGCCGCCGGGGGAATTTTCAGCCTGTCGCGCAGATTTTTCCGTTCCCCGGCGCTAAGCAAACTTTGACGCTGATCGAATTTAAGATTACCGCTGATGCTGACGGCTTCGGGGGCGGCCCCTATTTGAATGATGCGTTCGGCGTCTTCTTTGGTTTGCATACTGAAATGCCGAATATCTCCCAATACCCGGCGCATGAAAAACTTAGCCAATTTATAATGCTGAAAAGATTTTTGCGAAATGCGTCCGTTAACCAGTAGAACAGGAATGTTGCGCTTTTTCAGATGGTGCAAAAAATTCGGCCAGATTTCCGTTTCCGCCAAGATTACTAATTTGGGGCTGACTTGGGCAAAAATCCGGTTCAGGGCAGAATCGAAATCGAGCGGGAAAAATAAATGGGCGTCGATTTGGGGCAAATTCTTGTGCGCCATCTCCTGCCCGGTTTCCGTGACAGTGGTAAGCAGGATTTGATATTGGGGATAGCGCTGCTTGATGGCCTCGATTAGAGGCGCAACCGCCGCCGTCTCTCCCATCGACACCGCATGTACCCAAATCCATTGTCCCCGATTTAATTTCGCCCGCAATTCCTCAGACAGTTTCCCTAAACGCTGACTAAAGCTGCGCCGGTATTTCCCGGTTTTGTAGCTTGCCCATAAGGCCGCAGGTAAAATTGATAAAAAAAGCCCTGCCAGGGCTAGCTGGTAAAGAAGATACATTTAAATGGTATAACCTTGTATTCGTAGATATTCTTCACTACGGGCTACAAATTTTTGCGCTGTTTTAAGTAATTCCTGCTCATTAATTTCATCCAGTTTAGCAATAATTTTGTAATCCCACTCCTGCCGCATTTCGAAAGCCATATGAACATCCTTGGAAAATATCGGTTTAAATTTGCCTGTCTTTACAAATTCTTTATCAAACAACGCAATTGCTCCGGAGTGTTTGGAGGTACTTAATCCTTTAATTTCCAAAAGCGCTTGAACTGCATAAAAAATAGCGTAATAACAACGATTTATTATTGCTCTTGCCGTCCCGTTATGGTCAAACAAAAGTTGAGCGTCATTAAGAGCCTCTTGTGCTTGTTGTAAACGATAAATAATAGGGAACTTATTATCAGAAGACATTAAACGCTGATTCCTTCTTTCAGTACCTTTTGTACAAAACAGGAAAAACGGCCTGGATGGTTTGTCAACTCATCTTTGGTGTAAACAACCGGAGCGATTACAACCCCCGCGGCAAAACCCGCTTCCCAGGCGCATTCGCTGATCCATTTACGCATTCCCGGTTTTTTTTCTTCTATTTCCACCAGTAAATCCAGATCGGATTCTTCTGTGGCATCGCCCCTGGAGCGGGAACCAAAAACCAAGACGCGGCCGATCTTAACTTTTTGAAGAATAAGGCGCTTAAAGGTTTGGGCAATCGCTAAATCCTGTGGACTCATAAATTTTTACCACAACGTCCCCTGACGGTTTTGCAGATAGGGCAGCCCGAAATGTTCGTAAGCCGATTTGGTAGCTATCCGGCCGCGGGGGGTGCGCTGTAAATATCCCTGTTGCAACAGATACGGTTCGTAAACGTCTTCGAGGGTGTCTTTTTCCTCATTGGTGATCGCGGCCAAAGTTTCCAGGCCGACCGGGCCGCCTTGAAATTTTTCGATGATAGCCAGCAAAAGCAGGCGGTCGACCTTATCAAAACCGCACTCGTCGATTTCCAGACGCTTTAAAGATTGATCGGCAATGGCTTGCGTAATCACCCCGTTGCCCCTGACCTGGGCGAAATCCCGCACCCGGCGCAGTATCCGATTGGCGATGCGCGGGGTGCCACGGGAACGGGCGGCAATCTCCAATGCCCCGGCAGCCTCGATCTCTATTTGCAGAATCCCGGCGGCGCGCTTTACAATCAACTGTAATTCCTCCGGGGTATAAAAATCCAACCGGCTGATGAACCCGAAGCGATCGCGCAAGGGAGATGTCAGCAAGCCGCTGCGGGTTGTGGCCCCGATCAAGGTAAAATGCGGCAAATCCAGTCTGATGGAACGGGCACTGGGGCCTTGTCCGATTATAATGTCTAGCTGGAAATCCTCCATTGCCGGATATAAGATTTCTTCCACCGCATTATTCAGGCGGTGGATTTCATCGATAAAAAGTATGTCGTGTTCCTGCAAATTGGTAAGGATGGCGGCCAAATCCCCGGCGCGCTCGATCGCCGGGCCGGAGGTGATGCGCAAATTAGCCCGCATCTCGGCGGAGATGATATGCGCCAGGGTGGTCTTGCCCAATCCCGGCGGGCCACAAAAAAGAACATGATCCAAGGATTCCTTTCGCTCGCTTGCCGCCTGGATAAAGACCTTTAAATTATCCTTTACCTGCTGCTGCCCGACATAATCCTCAAAGCAGCGGGGGCGGATGCTGGTTTCGTAGGTTAGCTCTTCTTTTTTGATTTCAGTTTCCAATAAGTCGTTACGCATTTTATTACCCGGATAAATAAATACAATACTAGCATCTTTCTGCTAATCTGCCAATCCTTTAATTGTATTTTAGTCCCTTGACTTATCTGTAAAGGTTACAGTATATTACGCATTAGCCTTTATAATTTATTGGCCGCCGTAGTTGTAGTGCCAGGGCTTCAGCCCTGGAAATTCAGCCCCGAAGGGCTGGGACTACGAAATTCAGTTTGTAGCGCGGGGGTTCATCCCCCGCATCCGATGCAGGGTTCCTGCGTCTGCTGTTGGGGATAAACCCCAACGCTACGTCTTAAGCTACGTCTTAAGCCTGAAGCCCAGAGCCTGAAGCCCCTGGAGCCTGCTAAAATCATGATCAAAAAAATACTCGGCAGCAACGGAATCTTAGCTAAACATCTGGATAACTACGAATATCGCCCCGGACAAATCCAGATGGCAGAGACTATCGCCCAGGTTTTACACCAGGGCGGGCAACTGCTGGTCGAGGCCGGAACGGGGACTGGCAAGACTCATGCTTATCTGATCCCGGCCATTTTAAGCGGTCAGAAGGTGGTTGTATCCACCGGCACCAAGAATTTGCAGGAGCAGCTTTATCATAAAGATATTCCCTTCCTGCAAAAATACTTAGCCCAGGAATTTAAAGTCTGTTACATGAAGGGACGCAACAATTACCTTTGCAGACGCCGTTGGGCGGCCTTTTCGCAGCAAATATTTTTCTCCATCCACGAGGGGGCAAAATTCTTAAGCCTTATCGAGGAATGGCTTACCAAAACCAAGACCGGCGATCGCTCTGAACTGGACAACCTGCCCGATTCTTCCCCCTTTTGGCCGGAGGTGTGCTCCAAAAGCGAGTTATGCTATAACCAGAAATGTCCCTTTTTCGACAATTGTTTTATCACCCGCATGAAACAAACCGCTATGCAGTCTGATTTGATTATCGTCAATCACCATCTGTTTTTTGCCGATCTGTCATTAAAATACGGCTCGCCCTTCGGCAGCGTTATTCCTAATTATCATGCGGTAATTTTCGATGAAGCCCATCAGGTGGAGCAAATCGCCACGATTTACTTCGGCATCGAAATCAGCAATTACCAGATAGAAGAACTGGCGCGTGACCTGGGAAGATGGCTGACCCAATCCCGCAGTGATGACGGCAAGCTCTTTACCGACCTTGAGCGGCTGGAGCAGCACAATCAAAACTTTTTCCGGCACTTTTCCGATCAGGCCGAGAAGTTTCGCTTTAAGACCAGTTTACAGGAAGAATGCAAAAATTCCGCCGCAAACCTGGTTAACTGTCTGCAACTGCTGGCTGTCAATCTGGAAGCCTGGGAAAAGCCCTCCGATGAGTTATCGGCCTATGTCAGGCGCTGTAAGGATTTGGCGGAAAAAATCAATCAGATTTTCGCGGTCGCCGCAGACCCGCAAAGCAGTCAGGTCTGCTGGGGGGAAAAGCGGCATAGAGGCTGCTTTTTACACGCCACCCCCTTAGATATTGCCGCCAAACTGGAAGAGAGACTGTACCAAAAGGTGGAAACGGTTATCTTCACTTCCGCTACCTTGACCACTCAGAAAAATTTTGAATTCTGCAAAAAGCAATTGGGACTTTATGCCCCGCGGGAATTGATCGTGCCGGAGCATTTCAATTATAAAAAGCAGGTGGTGATGTACTTGCCCAAACACTTGCCTAACCCCGATCAGGGGCAATTTATTTCCGCCATTGTTCCGGAAATCATGCAAATTTTGGATAAAAGTCAGGGCAGCGCCTTGATCCTTTTCACTAGTTTTCAACACTTGCGCTCGGTCTACCGGGATTTGCAGAACAAGGTGCCATTTAATCTGCTTTGCCAGGGGGAACAGCCTAAGAGTTTGTTATTAAAGCGCTTTCAGGAAGATGTACAATCAGTGCTGTTAGCGACCAGCAGCTTTTGGCAGGGGGTGGATGTGCCGGGGGAGGCGCTAAGTTGTTTGATCATCGTGAAACTGCCGTTCGCCGTACCATCGGAACCGCTGATGGAAGCCAGATTGGAGTATATCGCCAAAAACGGCGGCAATCCGTTTAAAGATTATCAAATTCCCCATGCCGCTATTCTATTGCGCCAGGGATTCGGACGACTGATACGCCGTCAGACTGACAAAGGTGTGCTGGCGATTTTGGATAAGCGGATCAGTACGCGGGATTACGGCAAAGTCTTTCTGGAAAGCTTGCCGGACTGCGATCTGATAAATGAATGTCATGAAATCAGCCGCTTTTTAGCGCGTCCGGTAAATGTATGTGTATAGGTAAATTGGTATTCCGCTAATCTCAATCAAATAAAAAAAGTCCCTTAACAAACTAGTAGAGTGTTCCATAAATAATGATGTACAGAACCTGTCATTGCGAGCGGAGCGAAGCAATCTCGATTTTATTGTAGCGTCTGAGATTGCTTCGGCGGTAAGGCTGCCTCGCAATGACATTAAACGTGCTATATTATTT
>JACRJN010000129.1 GCA_016235675.1 Candidatus Schekmanbacteria bacterium | reverse complement strand
CAAAAAATTTCCACCGCCGCGTTACCGGCACGGGCTATGTAAAAATTTTTATAAAAATTTTAGAGTTACAAAACATAACAAAGTAATTGCTAAAACTAAACAAAGCATATATAATTATAATCATTATGATTTCGTGCCCCGGAGCGGGGCGGCAACGATTAAACTTTACCTGTCGAGTCGCATTGCCGCCCCGCTTCTTTTTTAGATGCAACCAGCGTGCAACCAAACAAAATAAGGGGTTAGCTGAAAAACAGCTAACCCCTTATTTTATTTGGTGCGCCCAGAGAGATTCGAACTCCCGGCCTACAGATTCGTAGTCTGTTGCTCTATCCAGCTGAGCTATGGGCGCTTAATTTTATTCGGTTAGATTCTAGCATAAAAATGCTGTTTGTCAAATTAAATTGAAGAAAAGGATAAAAATTATAATTTTATCCGCCGATTTTATACATGGGTAGCGTTTTACCGCTCAAATTGTTGTCGGGCAGATGAGCGGGTTTATGCAGCGCCGCCTGCCGGAAAAATGCTAATAATTCATCATCACTTGCCTGACGGCGTAACAATTCTTTTAGGTTTAAGGGTTGGGGCGAAAACAGGCAAGGGTATAATTTCCCGGCGGCATTAAGGCGCAGACGGTTGCAAGTGGAGCAAAGTACTTCTTCCGCCCTGCCGATAAATCCCAGGCAGCCTTTAGCCTGGTCGAAAGTATATAATTTGGCGGTCGAATCAGGTGAGGAATTTATTCTTTTGAGCAAAAATTCCCGATTAATGCGCTGCCATATCGTTCGAATGGGCAGATAAGCCTGTTTATATAAAGGGTTATTGGGGCGCAATTCGATAAAACGAATTTGCCAGGGGTGCGCTTGCGCTAAGCTTACAAAATCCCCAATTTCATCCTCATTAATTCCCCGCATAACCACCACGTTTAATTTAACCGGATTAAACCCGGCGGTTTCAAGTGCTTCTATCCCCCGCCAAATTGCGCTTAGATTTCCCCCGCCGGTGATAGTCCGATAGCATTCCGGTTGCAATGAGTCCAGACTGAGATTGATCCGCATTAATCCGGCTTGTTTCAGCAAAAGTGCCAGTTCATTCAAATGCTGGCCGCTGGTGGTCAGACAAAGATCGTCTATCCCGTTGACATTTGCTAAATTTCTTACTAATTCAACGAGATTACGGCGTAAAAGCGGCTCTCCGCCGGTAATTCTGACCTTGTTGATACCGACTTGCGTTCCTATTTTTACAATGCGCTCGATTTCCTCAAAGGACAACATTTCCTGCCTGGGTAGAAAATCGGCCTTTTGGGTGGGCTTGCAATAAATACAATTATAGTTGCAGTGATCAGTGACAGAAATCCGCAAGTAGTTGATTTTGCGTTGATATTGATCGATTAATTGCATATGTTTTCAGAAAAAAGCCCGACGGGAGAAAAGGCCGAGATACGAGATAACGAGATACGAGATACGATTAACAGGACTGAGTTGCTCAGTCCTGTTTTTTCGTATCTCGTATCTCGTACCTCGATTTTAACTGCCTAGAACAATCCCTTCACTTTTCCAGTCTCCACATCCACATCCACACGGCGATAAGCCGGGTCGGAACTGGTGCCGGGCATCAATTTGATGTCTCCGGCGATAGGCACCACGAATCCCGC
Source organism: Candidatus Schekmanbacteria bacterium (assembly GCA_016235675.1). Taxonomy (GTDB): domain Bacteria; phylum SZUA-182; class SZUA-182; order SZUA-182; family SZUA-182; genus JACRJN01. Next base: position 17,527 of record JACRJN010000129.1, on the reverse strand, counting down.
GCCCCTGTAGATGAGTAGATCCCGTACCCGCAGACGCCAGTTCTTGGGCGCACCCTTGACCTTAGGATCGTCGGATAGAGAAAGGTGGGTTTTCACCATGCAGGTGCCTAAGCGGGACAACTCAGCATCTTCCTCAACCGCTTTGATCTTGACCAGGGCATCCGGGGTATAATCCACGCCCTGTGCGCCGTAAACCTGGGTGGCGATCATTTCAATGCGCTGTCTTAGCGGTGTTTCCAACTCATAGAGGAATTTGAAATGCGGCTTTTCGTTGCAGGCTTCGACAACCGCATCGGCCAATTCCAAAGCGCCGTCGCCGCCGGAAAGCCAATGCTTGGATAATGCCACTCTGGCTCCGGCTGCTTCCGCCATGCGCCGGATCGCCTTGATTTCGGCGTCGGTGTCGGTATGGAAGGCGTTGATACAAACCACCGGGTTGATACCGGCCTTCTTTACGGTGTTAATATGCTGTACCAGGTTTTCCACACCCTTTTCCACCCACCCGACATTCTCCTGCGTGTAGCAGGGATCAAGCGGACGCCCCGGCACCGGGATGGGTGCACCGCCGTGACACTTTAAGGCGCGCACGGTGGCCACAACTACCGCGGCATTGGGAATCTGGCCGGAGAAGCGGCATTTCAAATTCCAGAACTTCTCGAATCCGATGTCGGCGCCGAAACCGGACTCGGTTACATTATAATCGGCCAGTTTTAAGGCGATTCTGTCGGCAATGATCGAGGACTGCCCGATGGCGATGTTGGCAAAAGGCCCGGCATGGACGAACACCGGCTGGCCTTCCACGGTTTGCATCAGGTTGGGATTGAGGGCGCCCACCATCCAGGCGGTCATCGCGCCGTCAACTTCCAGGTCGCCGGTGGTTACCGGCTTACCGGAACGGCTGTAGGCCACCACAATCTTGCCCATGCGTTCGCGCATATCCTTCAAGTCTGTGGATACCGCTAAAATGGCCATGATTTCGGATGACACGGCAATGGCGAAACCGGATTCCATCAGATAACCGTCCATCTTGCTGCCCACACCGATAATGATGTTGCGCAAAGACTGGGCACAGAAGTCCATGATCCACTTTAACTCGATTTTGCGGGGATCGATGTCCAGACGCTTCAGATTGCTTTTGGCCAGACGTTCGTCATTATAGTTGGCCTCGTGCTGGAGTCTGGCGGTCAAGGCCACCATCGCCAGGTTGTGGGCATTCATGATGGCGTTAATGTCGCCGGTCAATCCCAGGGAGAACGGGGTCAGGGGGATGCACTGAGACAAACCGCCGCCGGCCGCCGATCCCTTGATGTTCATGGTCGGGCCGCCGGAGGGCTGACGGATGGCGCCGACAACCTTTTTGCCGCGCCGTCCCAAGCCCTGCACCAATCCGATAGTGGTGGTGGACTTGCCCTCGCCTAATGGTGTGGGGGTAATGGCGGTGACATCGACAAACTTGCCGTCCGGTTTATTCCCTAAGCGGTTCAAAACCTTCTTAAAGTCTATTTTGCCTACATAATGACCGTGGGGCAGCAGCTCATCCTTCTGTAAGCCCAGATCCTCGGCCAGTTGATAGACGGTCTTCATCCGGGTTTCCGCATCCTCGGCAATCTGCCAATCGGGATGCTTAGTGGGGTCTAAAGCCATACTTTTCTTCCTCCTTCATTTGGTTGATACATGTACTGCTGTTTGATTGTTCGCACTCGCTTTTATCTTTAACTGTTAGTGGGAGCCGGGACGTAAAATTGGACATGCAGCGTGCTGTCAGGAGTTTCCTCCCGACACAAACCCCATGTTTAGCTACGTTTTTTCTTTAACCCCAGCAAACCGACAAACCCTGAGCCTAAAAGCAAGAGACTGGCCGGTTCGGGCACGGGGGTGAGCAAGAAGGCACGCGGCCAACAATACCCCATTAGATTTCTACAAATTCCTCTATGGGCACCTTGACTTCTTTTTTGGCCTTTTTCCCGGAAAAATAAATATCCTGAAAATCCTGCTCGATCTTTTTTAAAACCTCGGCCTGAAAATATTGTTCGCCGCAATATTCGCATTCTTCACACGGCACGTCATTTACCATCAGAAAACGCTCATTATGTTTATAAATATACTGTACCTGTTTTTTTCTGAAAATTTTATGGCCGCAAAAGTTGCAGATTTTATTCATTTTACACCCCTTTCATAAGGTGTTTTAAACTTTGGTGGTTGCGGGATATAGGTGGTTATTACTACCAACCAATCACCCCGCTTTCCACAGACAATATGAACCGGGTTTCCTTCCCGGGTAAATCCCGCGACCAAACAGCTTTCTCCTCGTCCCGTATCTGCATATTGTTCCAGGACTATCCCGTTAAGCAAGACTGCTACAACCTCTGTAACAGTGAGATTATCGTTTTGCCGCTCCTGATCACCATGTTTTGAAAAGTAATATTCATTCTTTTTAACCCGTTCCTGTATCCATTCCAGTAAAAACATAACGATTACCTAATTAGATAAAAAGTATTAGTTATCGTTTAATTTCCAAATTATTCGGGTCAACAAATTTACTACGCCTTCTCCACCCGCGCCGCGCAAACCTTAAACTCCGGAATCTTGGCCACCGGGTCTAAGGCTGCGATGGTCAGGACGTTGGCGGCGGCTTCTTTGAAGTGGAAGGGGATGAAGATTACCCCCGGCGTGCAGCGATCATTGACGGCTGCCGCAAGTTGAATTTCCCCGCGCCGGCTGCCGACCTTCACCATTTCCCCGTCGCTGATTCCCAGTTTGACGGCATCGACCGGGTTGATTTCTACATACGGCTTGGGGCAGACCTCTTCCAACCCCTTGGATCGTCTGCTCATGCTGCCGGTGTGGAAATGGAACAGCACCCTGCCTGTGGTCAGAATCAGCGGATACTCGGCGTCCGGCCATTCCGGCGGAGACTGGAACTCGATGGGGAAGAACTTGCCTAACCCTCTGGAAAACTTATCCTTATGCAGGAATTTGGTTCCCGGATGATTCTTGTCAGGGCAGGGCCATTGCAGCCCAAGTTTGCTTATCCTCTCAAAACTGATACCGCCGTAAATGGGCGTCACCGATGCGATTTCATCCATAATCTGCGATGGATGATCGTAGCTCATATTATAACCCAAACGGGTGGACAGATCGCAGAGTATCTGCCAATCGGTACGCGCTTCTCCCGGCGAATCTACCGCCTTATGCAGCAACTGCACCCGGCGTTCGGTATTGGTGAAGGTGCCGTCTTTTTCGGCAAAGCTGGCAACAGGTAACACCACATGCGCCAATTCCGCGGTCTCGGTCATAAAGATGTCCTGCACCACCAGGAAATCCAAGCTCTCCAGGTGCTTTTTCACCTCGGTCAAATCAGGGTCGCTGAGCATGGGATTTTCACCCATGACATACAAGGCTTTCAGACTGTTTCCCGCGGCTTTGACCATTTCGGTAATCGTCAGGCCGTTGTTGGCCGGAAGCTTTACGCCCCAGGCCGCTTCAAATTTGGCGCGGATGGCAACATCCGCCACCTTTTGGTAGCCGGGATAGACGTTAGGCAGCGCGCCCACATCGCAAGCGCCCTGGACATTATTCTGCCCGCGCAGGGGATTGACGCCGCTTGATTCCCTGCCCAAATTGCCGGTGAGCATGGCCAGGTTGGCGATGGTCTTGACCCCGTTGGTTCCGGTCACATGCTGGGTAATCCCCATGGAATAGAGGATGGAGGCCGGTTTGTTGGTAGCATAGAGCCGGGCGGCGGCGATGATCTGCTCTTGGGGCACGCCGGTAATATTTTCCACGTATTCGGGGGTGTACCTTTCCACCACCTTCTTTAGTTCCTCGTAACCCTCGGTGCGCTGGGCGATAAAATCTTTATCCTCCAGCCCTTCCTTGATGATGACGTGCATCAGGCCGTTAAATAGCGCTATATCGGTACCCGGCTTATGCCGCATTTGCACCTGGGCATAAGGGGAAAAGCGCAATTGGCGCGGATCGGCGATAATCAGCTTGGCGCCGTTTTCCCTTACCGCTTTAAAGACCTGCAAGGCGATGATTGGATGGGTTTCCGGGGTGTTGGAGCCGGTGACCAGGATGGTTTTGGCATTAGCGATCTCGGCGATGGAATTGGTCATGGCGCCGGAGCCGAAGGAATCGGCAAGACCGGCCACAGTCGAGGCGTGGCAGAGACGGGCGCAGTGATCGACGTTATTGGTGCCGACAGCCGCCCGCATAAGCTTTTGAAATAAATAATTTTCCTCGTTAGTACAACGGGCTGAGGCAAAGCCGCCGATGCTGTCGGCACCTGTCTTAGCCTGGATGACTTTAAACTTTTCGGCCACTAATCCTAAGGCTTCATCCCAGGAAGCCGGGCGGAACTGGCCGTTTTCTTTAATCAAGGGAGTGGTCAAACGATCCTTATGGTGGATAAAGTCATAGCCAAAACTACCCTTGACGCAGAGCGAACCGTCATTGACCGGACTGTTCTTTTTGGGTTGAACTTTCACCACCCTGCCGTTTTTGACCAGCAGCGAATAGTTGCAGCCGCAGCCGCAGAAGGGGCAAACTGATTCCACCGCCTTAAGGTCGCGGGTGCGTCCCTGATAGCGCCCGATCTTGGAGTTGATGGCTCCGGTTGGGCAGGCATACATGCACTCGCCGCAGAAGACGCAGTTCAGCGCTTTGTCATATGCTGGGCTGACCTTGGTGGCAAAGCCGCGCTTGATAAAGTCAATGGCCGCGACAGCCGGAATTTCCTCACAAACCCGCACGCAGCGTCCGCAGAGGATGCACTTGTCGTGATCGGTTTCCAGGAAGGGGTTGTCACGGCGCACCCCATAGTTGCGCCTGGCTCCCGTAAAGCGCGGTTCCTCTACGCCGTACTCGTAGGCCAATTTTTGCAGCTTGCAGTCGCCGTCCTTTTCACAGGTAATGCAGCGGGCGTCATGGTCGGATAAAAGCAGCTCCAACACAAACTTGCGCGCCTTGTGCACCTTCTCCGACCCGGTAATGACCTTCATCCCCTCCGCCACCGGATTGGTACAAGCCGCCAGAAGTCTTGGATTGCCCTCCACCTCCACCATACAAATCCGGCAGCCGCCGTGCGGCTTCTTCAGCTTGGAATAGTGACACAAATAAGGGATTTTCACCCCGCAAGCCTTTGCCGCCTCCAAAATAGTCGCCCCCGGCTCAACCGAAACCGGCTTATTGTCGATAGTTAGATTGATCATGGTGTTTCCTTGTTTTTTCTGTAGGGTGGGCTGCGCCCACCATTTCAAATTATTCTTTTTGATGTTTCGGCTTGCCCTCAAGCCGAAACCATTAAGGGGTAACGTTCCCCTTTACGGTTTCGGTGTGAGGACACACCGAAACATCAACCGAAACCTTTCAAGGGGTATAATATTCATTCAAGAGATTTTTCCAGTCAATAAATTTACCCATAAATTCAAATGAAGCGCTATCCATAAATCGTGGTTTTAATTCCTTTTTTGTGTTTGATAAATACCTAAGAATGGCATTAAAAATTTCTTCATTAGAAGAATAAGTGCTAAAAACAGTTTCCGATACAACTTTCCCTGTTCTAAATAAAAATATTTTCTTTCTTGTCCTTGTAATTCGCTTTTTATCTACCATAAACAATTCACCCCGGACTTGAAAACCCAAAAAATGAAGCCGAACATAACCAATTATTTCATTAAAATCCCATGGCCCGCCATACTGTTTTTCGAGATGGTCTTCAAAATAAATTCTATTATCAATATTACGTTCATAAAAACTTTTATTTCTTTCACGAAGTTCCGACGTTTTGCCATACATCATTTTATCAATATAATTCTCTCTTTTCTTATAATATTCCTCTTCTTGAATTCGATAAACAGGTATATCTGCAAAATAAAGCGGTGTTTCCTTATTCATATCAAAATCCCTTCCCGCTCGACATTTATGACAAATGGCGTAACTTGCAATTTTGGAGATAACCATTCTGCCTGTTCATAAATTTGTATACATATAACCGTATCGGTTTCCCTTTCAAGATCATACAAGGTATAGCAAATATCTTTATCCAATTGTCTGGTCAGCGGCTGCTTCACCAGCACCAGCAAATCATAATCCGAATCCAGTTCGGCGTCTCCCCGCGCCCGTGAGCCGTAGAGGATGATTTGGGCATCGGGGGCGATTTTGTGCACGATCTCCCGGCAGTTTGCTAACAATTGTTTTTCTTGATTTGTTCCGATTGTCCAATTTGTTAGTTGCTGCATTTTGGTTGTGCCTATTGTCCCCTCTCCTTTTGGGAGGGTTGGGGTCAATGCTGTTGACTTAAGGAATTTTGTTTTGATGTTTCGTAGCGCAGACCTTTAGGTCTGCTACGGCCACATGGGTCAAATGCCATGTCTGGACAGGGCTAAAGCCCTGCGCTACGTCTTAAGTCAACAGCATTGAGGGTGAGGGTACCATAATTAAATTTCTTAAGCTTTTGTCCCCTCATCCCGGCCTTCTCCCAGAGGGAGAAAGAGTTTAGAAGACTCTCTTATGGGAAATGACAATTTGAAAATCTCCCTTAATCCCTCGGAGCCTGCGAGGGAAATCTCTTGTACCCTTATTATCCGACAGGGAGCCTTATTACAGGCTAGGAAGCCTGTGCTACCATAAACTACACAATCGCGTCGAACGGGCAAGCCTCGATGCAGCTTCGGCATTTGGTACAGAGCGTTACGTCAATGGTGACTTTTTCACCCTTCTTGCCCTTGACCGCTTCCACCGGGCAGGCGGGGATACATTGGCCGCAGGCTTTGCATTTGTCGGTGTCCACCATAAATTTGACCAGCGGTTTACAGTAGTGTGCCGGGCATTCCTTTTCCCTGATATGCGCTTCGTACTCGTGACGGAATTGGCGGATGGTGCTCAAGACCGGATTGGGCGCGGTTTGACCTAAGCCGCAAAGGGATGTGTCCTTTATGCTGTTGGCCAGTTCGATCAAAAGTTCGATGTCGCCTTTCTGCCCCTCGCCGCTGGTGATTCGCTCCAGCAGTTCCTTCATGCGCATCAGACCGATGCGGCAGGGGGTACATTTGCCGCAGGATTCCTTCTGGCAGAAGCTGGTAAAGTAGCGGGCGACCTCCACCATACAGCTTTTGTTGTCGATGACGATCACCCCGCCGGAACCCATAATCGCCCCGGCCTGAATCAGCGAATCGTAGCCGATCTTGATGTCCAGAAGCTTTTCCGGCAGACAGCCGCCGGACGGTCCGCCCAACTGCACGGCCTTAAACTTGCGTCCCTTTTCCGCACCGCCGCCGATGTCGAAAATCAACTCCTGCAAGGTGGCTCCCAATGGTACTTCCACCAAGCCCACGTTACGCACCGCTCCGGCTAAAGAGAAGACCTTGGTGCCGTAGTTTTTCTCGGTGCCGATGCCGGTGTACCACTTGGCGCCTTTATTTATGATGTTGGCCAGATTGGCCAGTGTTTCCACGTTGTTGATGCAGGTCGGCTTGCCGCGCAACCCCACAGCCACCGGAAACGGCGGACGGGGACGAGGCATACCGCGCCGGTCTTCGATGGAGGAGATCAAAGCGGTTTCCTCGCCGCAGACGAAAGCCCCGGCGCCCATTTTAATCCCGATGTCAAAGGAAAAATCGCTGCCGAATATATTGTTACCCAACAGACCGTATTCCTTGGCCTGTTTGATGGCCTGACGCACCCGCTTGACCGCCAGGGGATATTCGGCGCGTACATAGACGTAGCCGTAATTGGCGCCGATGGCGTAGGCTCCGATAATCATGCCTTCCAGCACGCTGTGCGGATCGCCCTCCAACACCGCCCGATCCATAAATGCGCCGGGATCGCCCTCGTCGGCGTTACAGATCATGAACTTGTCCGGGCCGGGAGACTGGCGGCAGAACTTCCACTTTATGCCGGTGGGAAAACCCGCCCCGCCCCGCCCGCGGATGCCCGATTGGGTGACCTCGCCGATTACCGTTTCAGGCGTCATGGTTTTGATGATCTTATGTGCCGCCTGGTAACCGCCCCAGGCGATATAATCGGTGATGTCGTCGGGATTGATTACCCCGCAACGTTCCAGCACATACTTGCTCTGCTTGCTGTAGAAGGGGATGTCCTTGATGACCGGAATGCGCTGGTTGGTCTTTGCGTTCTTGTATAACAGCCGCTCGATGACCTCCGGTCCCATGACGCTTTTGCTGATGATTTCCGCCGCATCCTCAACCTTGACTTTAGTGTAAAGCGTCCCGTTCTGCCATTGGCTGATGCCTTCCGGCGGCAGGATATTGACCAGCGGCCCCATCTTGCAGAACCCCTGACAACCGGTCTCCACAATCTGCACCTTATCGGCGATATTTTGCCGCGTTACCTCATCCCGCATGGCCTGTGCCAGCTTTTGCCCGCCGATACAGACCCCGCAGACGGGAACCAATTTTATCCCGCTGCTCCAAAGCGCTTGTTTTTCCTGCTGGATTTTCTCTAATTGTTCGATAGATGTAATTTTATTCACAACCAGTTCTCCCTTATTTCCCTGGTGGCATAGGCGTCTACTTATACCCCTTACTTATAATTCTCCAATATTCCCTTGGCCATATTAGCGCTGGTGTTGCCGTGGTAATCGCTGTCCACCACCACAATCGGCGCCGAATGGCAGCAGCCGACACAAGGCACGCGCTCTAAGGTGAAATTATCGTCAGCGGTAGTTTCCCCTTCGTGAATTCCCAGTTTGCCGGAGATGGATTCGTATACCCCTTCCGCCCCTTTGATATGACAGGCCGTGCCCTCGCAGACCCGGATCAGATGCTTTCCGCATGGTTTGAGTTTGAACTGGGCGTAAAAGGTCATCACCCCATAAATCCGGTTGGCCGAAAGGTTAAGATTTTGGGCGATTATATCCACCGTTTCTTCCGGGATAAATCCGTATTTCTCCTGCACCTGCTGCAAGAGCGGGATCAATTTGTTCGGTTCCTCGCCCAACTGGGCGATGGTATCAGAGATAAATGATTTGTATTCCATTGTTCTTCCTTATTATGTGTCATTATACCGTAGGGCGGGCTGTGCCCACCGGATTTAATTGATTTTGATGTTTCGGCGTGTCCCCAGGCCGAAACTCTCAAGTGGTAACGTTCCCCTCTATAGTTTCGGTGTGAGGGCACGCCGAAATATCAATTTGATTAGCTTAAATAGTCATGTAATCATGTAGGTTGGGTTGAGGAACGAAACCCAACATTTTTCCATGTAATTTTGTTGGGTTACGCTTCGCTAACCCAACCTACAAGTTACTTTTTGCAGTATTTGGCGACGAGTCGGCATTAGCAATCCCGCAATGGTAATTTTGCAATCCAATCACTACATTTTTTAAAAACAACACCCATTTCAAAATCAATATATTTATTTAATAAAACATTTGAACCATCTTTGAAGGTTATTTTACACAAAGCCAGGAAAGGCCCATAAGCTGATGTTTTAACGCCAATTAAATTACCCACCTTGGTTCCTTCAAATAATTTGTTACCCCAATAATGCCCAAAAAAGAATTCTGCTTTGCTTACATCTTCATAATTATCTTCGCAATTATCTTCGTGATTATTACTTATATGTCTTATAAGATATATAAAAATATCATATTCCTGTCCCTCTTTTTTAGAAGGTTCTAAGACATGGCCAATAAAATATCCTCGATTGTGCGCATAAATATCTTTTCTCACAACCGCCAAGTTATTAGGAATACCTTTTCCTCCGCTTTCATTTTCGTTCTTAGACTTATCTGATGATACAAACTTTAACTTTTCCAAATTGGGATTTAACATCCCAACAAAGTGCCTTTCATCCTTAAAATCAGAGGGAGCATACAAGTTTTTATGGTGGTTACTTACTAACCATGCAAAAACACCTAATACTACAAAAGGAAAAATCACTAGAAACCAGATAAGTGGGATTCGTTCGACACTTTGCAGATTACTTGACGCACCTACAACTAAAGAAGCAAAGCCGTAAATTAATACAATAAATAAAGCTATAATGCCCAATGGGTTTTTTGCTAATGCCTTAGCCGTATCACCAAAGTTTAAAGTACTGGACATATTTTCCCCTCACTTGCCAACCGTTTTTCACGCAATCTTAATCCCCGTCTTCTTTATCTCCCACACCAGCGGATTTTCGTCTCGGAAGTTTTCCGGGCGGAAGGGGATGGCTTCGATGCGCCAATCTATTTTATCTCCCAGTTTGGCTAAAAGCACAAAATCTTTTATGCGGTCATCTGTAAAATTATCAGAGACTACTGCAATATCAATATCGCTGTCCGGTTTAGCTTTACCCTTTACCCAAGAACCATACAGGTAAGCATTAAAAATGTTCAAGCCAGTTTTTTTGACGGCTTCGACAAATTGGACAGCGATGTTTATTATCTTATCCCGGTCTTCAGCCATTGCACCAATTCCTTGATTTTATTAAGCTCTTCCCGGCAATAGGTTTCACTATATTTATCTTTAACGCTTAAAAGCTCATCCGGGTATCGGCCTTCAATGTTATAAGCAGTAACCTTAAGCAAAAATTCTTTTTGGCTTTCCGTTAACTCCAATCCAGCCAAATTGGCTAACCGTAACAACTTATGAATACCAGGCGCATGTTCTCCTGTTGCCTGGACAACCAAGGCTTTGAGAATCTTTTCCAAAAAGAGATGGCCGAAAAAGAGGGCTTGCGGGTAGTCTTTTGCTTCGTATAGATGTTGAGCAACCCGGATGTCATCTTCAGATGTTTTCAGCCAGTATTGGATAATTTGTTGTGTATCCATAGTATGTTACTTGAAGTGTTTCATTAGGCGACGTAAATGAGTGTTTCACGGTTCGCCGGTATAAGGGCAGGAGCAATTCTGCCCTTAACCGCCAACTGATAACCGGTTTTACAGCATCGGCTCCATTGAAAGCGCCGGATGGCCGACGCGCTGCATGAATTCCATTACCTCTTCCTCAGTACTGGCAACAGATTCATCGGCGATCATGTCCACAAAGTTGGGGATGCCGATTCGGACGGCTTGCTTTTCCAGCAAGGGGCGGATTTCCTCTTTCAGCATCTTGGGCATCCAGGTTATACGTTTGAGACCGCCTTCTCCCAATATATACTTGCTGCTGCCGACATAATACTTGCTGTGTCCCATAAAACCGGGGGTTTGCAAGCCGCCGCCGACCGATCCGGCCATGGTGGAGAACTTCATTCCCGACGGGGTCATTTCCGGGTACTCGCGGTTGACAATCATTACGCCGTTGGTCATGGGCAGAATGGCGGTGATGCACTCGAAACAGCCGCATGATGTCATAGGGTCTTCCATCAGGCTGTAGGCGTTGAAGCGCTCGATGTTGTTGCGCGATGCCTGATAGATAAAATCGTTGATGCCCTTCCACTGCCCCTTTTGAGCGCTAAGCACCTCGCCCTTGAGAAGCGGACGATTAGGGCCGGTCGGTTCAATCTGATAGGCCGCCTTGCCGTCCAGCCAGCTATAAGCCCCGCACAGACCGCTGCGTTCCGGGGTAATGATGCAAACGTGGCTGGGGGCAAAAGACTGGCAAAGGGTGCAGGAGTAAAAGGTATCCACCGAATCATCATTCAGGGTGCTTAGGCGTTCGTCACGGAAGTGGTAAATCCTGCGCGCCTCCTCCCGCAAATGCTCCACATCCGCCAGCTTGGTATAGATTTTAATCTGCACCTTATCCAGAATTTTGTTATATTCGGTATGGAACTTGGCATGGATAATCTGCCCCAGGTGGGAGAACTTGAATCCGGCCTTTTTAGCTTCCTTGCTGATGCGGATCCAGTTGGCGTCACGCTGTCCCATGTGGAAAACACCCTGCGCTGCGTTAAACAGGCGGTGAATCTGCCGCTCCAGTATCGGTTCAAAATCCGGCTGCATATCCCGTCCGGCCACCTCAATCCAAATGCCGACGGGCAGAACGCCGCCCTCTTTGACCCCGTCGATTTCCGGCCCGATGACTTCCACCGAGCCATCTTCCAGTTCGGTCATATTCTTCATGGTGACAAACTCAAAGGCAGTCGAACGGTTGCCGCCCATTTCGCAGTGCATGTCTTCCTTGCGGATTCTCTCTCCCTCGAAGGCCGGGCCGTAAGATACCGGCACCGGCACCTTGCTGATCTGGACTTTCAGGCCGCGCACCTCGATAGCCTTTTGCACGATCTTGTCGTGGGGGATACCGGTCTTGCCGGAAACCACATGCTCATAGGTACAAACGCCGGTGGGCAGAATTTCGGGAATGCCGACATCGGCGATAGCGGGGAATCCGAAGTTGATGGCGCCCGCGGCCTGGGCGTATTTCTCGTCATCCAGCAATGCGCCCGGTGCCGCGTCTTTATCCATACCGAAGGCCAGTACAAAGGCAAAGATGCGGTTCTTGTTGTAGAGCAGAATGCGGCGGAAATCACCCGGCTGCACCCCGCCGAAGGACATGGCGGCGCGGCAGGCAAAGCCTAAGGCGAACACGGTGGCGGAGATGTCCTTGCCGAAGGGCACCAGACGGGTCTCCCAGCCCAGTTGTACTCCAGCCTCACGTAACTGTTCGGCAAAACTTAACCCCTCGCACTCGGATGACATGAAGACGTAAAGGTTCTTTTCCTGCAACTCGCGGGCGATTTTGACCGCGGTCTCTACATTCGGAGCGGCGCCGACGATGGCGGCGAATCCGGGAGCGGTGCCGTCCACAAACTCGATGCCGCGCTTGCGCATGATAATATCATCAGCCGCACCCAGCCAGAAATTGCCGGTATCCGGGCAGTTTTCGGTAACCGAATAGGGCACGGGGGTCTCCAGGTACTTGATAACCTCGATCACCTCATCGGCAAAAAGTGTTGCCATCCCGGCATCCAGGGTATGCCCCAGATAGGGCAGCCAGATATGTTCGGTCGGCTCCGGCGGCAGCAGGCGTTTGGCCCTGTCGATAACCGGCTGCAAGTCTTTCATTTTTTGTACTTCCATGCCGGTCATGGCATAAATCAGCGGCAGATAATAACCGGTGTTGGGGAATTCGATCGTTTTTTCGGCGCCGTGTTTAATCAGCGCTCCCTGCAAAACCTCTTCGGCGCGTTTGACCACCTTATGAGCGCCCCGGATAGCCGCTGAAGCGATAATTTTTGACATTCAAAAACCTCCTTGAAAATGACTTTTTGGGTTTTACGTGTTATTTCAAAAAATTGTTTGCTCTATACTGTTTGTATTAATGTTTAATAATTCTAATGTTGGTTTACCCTATAGGGTTTGTGCCGGAACTCTCAATTTGTCATTCCCGCAGAAGCGGGAATCCAGAACTAGTACGCCGTCCATTTTATATTGACATGTTGGGATAAGGATTTTATGCCCTTAGTTTTGTCATTCCCGAATGATGTTATCGGGAATCTGGTTTTTAAAAACACCATATCCCCGATAAAGGCATTCGGGGATGACATATTGGAACGCAAGCACAAGTACGACCAGTCAAAACTAAATGGATGTTGTACTAGTTGAAAAATCTGGATTCCCATTTTCATGGGAATGACATTAAAAGGGTATTTTTGAATTATAGGCAATTGTGGCACAGACCCTATAGCTCCAAATCTTTTTTTAAATCCTCGTGCGCTATCCATTTTTTATTTTCTCTTTTCACTTTCAAAACTGAAGAGTAATCAGGTTCATCTTCTTCCGGGTTATCCCAAATCTTGCTTAACGCCTTTTGTTGAAACATTAAACTGTCTTTATTGATCTGAGATAAAGGCATTTTAGCGCTTTGGTATACCAAAAACTGGCCAAAATCCAAAAGCTCGTTGACCTTTTCTTCCGGCAAGCGTTCCAAGATACCGTTTAATCTTTCTTTTTGTGACTTGATTGCCGCTGTTTCAGGAATTCCCTGCCGGATTTTCTTTTTGATTGCAGTTTTCATCCTGTTTTCTCCTGTAGGGTTGGCTATGCCCACCCTACAATTACTACAATAATTTATCTAAAGAAATTTTACCACCCCAAAGGTCGTTTCTCATCGCTACAGCTACAGCAACAAACTTTTCCTTAGAAGGTGTTTTTATAAAAAGCCGCAGTGTCATAAGTACATCTTCAGAAGCAAATAAAATCATATTATTCCATTCAACTTCCAATTCATCTTTTAAATCTTCAATTGAATTTATTTCTTTTCTTCCATGTAAATGAAGCAAAGGCTTACTTTTCTCAAAATCCAGATAACTTAAAAGGAGTATTACTACGCACTTATAACGTTTTTCTTTAAATTCTTGTTTTTGAAGTTGTGCTGAATTTTGCCTTTCCCATAAAATACGGAAGTAATTCCCCAAAATACCACCTAATCCAACCAAAGATAAAACGGTAAAAACCTTTTCTAATTCCATATTTTTTACCCTATAAAGATTCAAATATATCATGTCACTGAAAGACACCCTTCCACCGCCTCATAAATATTTTGCAGTAATTCTTCCCAGGTGTCGTCTTGGGTATAACAACCGGGAATGGCGGGGACTTCCGCCCAAAATCCGCCTTCTTCGGCTTTATGCACAATGACTTTAAGTTTCATGGATTATTCCCTTATTTGGTGGGCACAGCCCACCCTACAGTAGCGTTGGGGTTTATCCCCAACATAACTTATCCGGCATCCAACCGACTCAACAGCAGCCATTACTGATAGAATTAAGGATAATCAGGCTTTGTGCATCCCAATCCCCGATTGCCGCCCGGAAAGCGGCTACCGAGGCACAACCGCAACGGCTGCAATCCGCATTTACCCCGTAGGTACAAGGCTTCCTTGTCCCATCGGATTTATAACAGATACAGACATCCTTCACCGGACATTTGTCCCGTGAATTCCAGGTGGAAAACCCTCCCGATTGCTTGAACTGATAACCCATTTTATCGGTCAATCCTAGGGAAAAACCATACTGCTTCCTGTAAGCCAGTAATTCATCCACCAACCGGTCCCGTTCATCCAGGGGGATAAAAAAATCCTCTTCCGGGATGCCCCTGTGAGGGGTGTAAAAACTAAATCCTATACCTTTGATGTGCCGCTTAATTTCTTTTTTGCCCATCTCATGCAAAAAAGCCCCGATATGCTGCTTATTTAACTGGCTGATGGTCATATGTATAATCGGGGGACGGGTCGCTTGCTGTAAGCTGCCGATAACCTCCTGAAAAACCCCTGCCCCCCTGATTTTGTCATGAATTTCGGCTGGCCCGTCTAAAGAAAGAACCCACTGACACTTAATATCGGGCAAACCAAAGGTGCCGTTAGTAAAAATCAGGGTGAAATCAAAAATTTTACTGGCCGCTTCACATATATTGGGTCTCAGCAGCGGCTCCCCACCATATAGAAACGCAGCCACTATCCCCTCCTGCCTTAATTTCTTCATGAAGGCTAGCATTTCTTCATCGTCCATTTCCCGGGGGGATTCCTCTTTCCACCAGTAACAATGCCGGCATCTTAGATTACAGCGACTGGTGACATCAATGGCGGCGGTAGTTTTTTCCTTGCTGATGGTCCATTTGTAGAAGAGCCGCAACTTTTTAAACAACTTCATAATACTATTCGTCCTGTCCATGCCCCTGAACCAGGCTATCCACCACCGACGGATCGGCCAGGGTGGTCGTATCACCAATATCGGCGACTCCGCCGGCGATGTTTTTCAATATCCGGCGCATAATTTTGCCGCTGCGCGTCTTGGGCAGGGCGTCGGCGAATTGGATGATGTCCGGTTTGGCAATCGGGCCAATTTCTTTGCTCACATGGGTGCGCAATAAAGCATTAAGTTCAGCGGTTTTTTCCCGGCCCTCTTTGAGGGTGACGAAGGCGTATAAGCCTTGTCCCTTGATCTCATGGGGCATGGGAACTACCGCGGCCTCCGCTACCGCCGGATGACTGACCAGGGCGCTTTCAACTTCTGCGGTGCCGATGCGGTGGCCGGAGACGTTGATTACATCATCGATGCGTCCCATCAGCCAGTAGTCGCCGTCCTCATCCAGGCGCGCCCCGTCTCCGGTAAAATATTGGCCGGGGAAGCGTGAAAAATAGGTGTCCAGATAGCGTTGATTATCCCCCCAGATGGTGCGGGCAATCCCCGGCCAGGAGTGTTCAATCGTCAGATACCCGCCCTCGTTTACTCCGGCCTGACTTCCGTCTTCACGCAAAATCAACGGACGGACGCCGGGAAATGGGCGGGATGCCGAGCCGGGTTTTAAAACATGCGCTCCCGGCAGCGGCGTAATTAAAATTCCGCCGGTTTCGGTCTGCCACCAGGTGTCCACAATCGGGCATTTACCCTTGCCCACATGATTGAAGTACCACATCCAGGCTTCCGGGTTGATCGGCTCGCCCACCGTGCCCAACAGTCGCAGGGAGGATACGTCCCGCTTATCAACCCACCGCTCGCCCAGCTTGGCCAGCGCTCTGATTGCGGTCGGGGCGGTATAAAATATGGTCACGCCGTACTTCTCCACCACCTGCCAGAAACGGTCGGCCTCAGGCCAGGTCGGCACGCCCTCAAACATCAGGCTGGTCGCTCCATTTGCCAGGGGGCCGTATACAATATAGCTGTGACCGGTGACCCAGCCGATGTCGGCGGTGCACCAGTAGATGTCCTCGTCCTTTATGTCAAAGATCAGCTTATGAGTCTGGGCGACATACGTCAGATAGCCGCCGGTTGAGTGCATCAATCCCTTGGGTTTGCCGGTGGTGCCGCTGGTATAGAGGATAAACAACGGGTCTTCCGCGTTCATAGCCTCCGCCGGGCAAAGGTGGCTGGCTTTATTCATTTCCTCATGCCACCAGCAATCCCGCCCGCCTTGGAAATTAATCTGATTAGAGGCGTGTTTGACCACGATTACCGATTCGATACCGGGACAGCCGCTTACGGCTTCATCTGCGGCGGCTTTCAACGGGATCAGCTTGCCCGCCCGACAGCCGCCGTCGCTGGTCACCAGGAGTTTAGCCTGACAATCGTTGATCCGGTCTCTCAGCGAATTGGCGCTGAATCCGCCGAAAACGATGCTGTGAATGGCGCCGATGCGGGTACAGGCCAGCATAGCGATAGCCAATTCAGGGATCATGGGCAGATAGATGCAAACCCGGTCGCCGCGCTTTACGCCTTTGGCTTTCAGGACGTTGGCGAAACGGCAGACCTCGTAATGCAACTGCTGATAGGTTAAAATCCGGCTGTCGGTGTCAACCTCGCCCTGCCAGATGATAGCGGCCTTGTTCTTGCGGGAGGTTTTTAGATGCCGATCCAGGCAATTATAGGAGACGTTCAGTTGTCCGCCCTCAAACCAGTTGCCGAAGTTAGGGGCATGAGTGGGGCGGAATACCCGATCCCATTTTCTGAACCAATCCAACTGCCCCGCCGTTTGTGCCCAAAAGCTCTCCAAGTCCTGCCGGGATTGCTGATACAACTGCTCGTACTGTTGCAGGCTGTTGACATGGGCTTGTGCTTTGAATTCCCAGGGAAGATCGATCTTGCGCTTTTCCTCCAGCATGGAGGTGATGGTTTTGTCGTCGGACATTAGTATTTCTCCCGT
>JACRJN010000128.1 GCA_016235675.1 Candidatus Schekmanbacteria bacterium | reverse complement strand
CCGTGGCTTCAGCCACGTATTTTCAGCCCCTTAGGGCTGCAAAAAAAGGTGTGTTCGTATGGAACGCGCCGAAAATATTGAGAGTCATAATTGCAGGGCTAACGCCCTGAAGTTCAGCCCTGAAGGGCTGGGACTACGAACTCAACCCAACCTATAGCTCATATTCTATTATTGTTTATTGTGAAGGATTTTTTAATGGGCTGATTGTAGCTGTTTGACTTTCTTTCAATTTTTTCTGCTTGTATAACTCTTTTTCTGTTATTAATGTATATCCCTTCATTTCCATACAAGCATTCATAACTTCGACATATTTTAAACCATCCGCCAAGCCTGCTCCCACAGCAGTATTATATCCTGAACTTGACATATAACTTGATTTAGTAGCTTCATATTTAGACTCTAAAAAATCTTTTTGCGCTTCTGAAGTAGTTTTATTGGGATTATAAAACACCTTTTTAGCACACCCAATTAACAAAAATAAGAACACTATTTGCCGTTTCATTATTATTTTCCTATTGTTTAATTATAGATTGCAGTTGGGTTAAGGAGCGAAACCCAACCTGCGCTTGTCAAGACTTGGCAATGGTGGGCGCAGCCCACCCTACGGCTACTTCCTCCCCGCCGCCAGCTTATCCCTCTCCGTCTCGAAAATGCCCAGGTTGACCGGGATGCCCCGGCGTCTCAAATCCTCGTAGAATTTGGGGATGAAGCCGGTGGCTTCGAAGCGGCCAACAGTCTTGCCGTTTTCGTCAAAGCCGGACGGTTTGAAGACGAAGATTTCCTGCATGGTGATGATGTCGCCTTCCATGCCGGAGATTTCGCAGATGTGGGTGACCTTGCGGGAGCCGCAGCTTAAACGGCTCTGCTGGACGACGACATTGACGGCGGAGGCGATTTGTTCGCGGATGGCGCGCAATGGCAGTTCCATCCCCGACATCATGACCATGGTTTCCAGGCGGGAAAGTGCGTCGCGGGGGGCGTTGGCGTGGGCGGTGGTCAGCGATCCGTCGTGGCCGGTGTTCATGGCTTGCAGCATGTCTAAAGCTTCCCCGCCGCGGCATTCGCCGACGACGATCCGATCGGGACGCATACGCAGGGCGTTGCGCACCAGGTCGCGGATTAGGATCGCCCCCTTGCCCTCGATGTTGGGCGGGCGGGATTCCAGGGAGACGACATGATCCTGCGGCAGTTGCAGTTCGGCCGCGTCCTCGATGGTCACGATACGCTCATCGGTGGGGATGAAGGAGGACAAAATATTCAAAGTGGTGGTTTTACCGGAACCGGTGCCGCCGGAGATGACGATATTCTGGCGCGCTTCCACACAAAGCTTGAGAAACTCGGCCATTTCCGGGGACAGGGTGCCGAAGCGGACTAAATCGTGTATCTTTAAGGGGTCTTTGAAAAACTTGCGAATGGTGATGGTCGGGCCTTTCAAGGCCAAGGGCGGGATGATGGCGTTGACGCGGGAGCCGTCCTTGAGGCGGGCGTCCACCAGGGGCGAGCTTTCGTCGATGCGCCGTCCTAATGGGGAGACGATGCGCTCGATGATGCTCAACACCGCCTCGTCGCTGCTGAAGGTCTTGCCGGACAGTTCCAGCTTGCCGCGCCGCTCTACATAGATGCGATCCTTGCCGTTGACCATGATTTCACTGATGTCCGGGTTGGTCAGCAAGTCTTCCAGCGGGCCTAAGCCTAAAGCCTCGTCCAGGATTTCCTTGACCAGGGCGTCGATATTGACATTGCCGGGGATGTCTCCCTGCATTTCCTCTAAAATCTGGCGGATGTTGTCGCCGGTTTTTTTGTATAAGTCCTTATCCGCCAGTTTGCGGATGTCGCTGCGCCGCAAGTCCAGCGATTCGATCAGGCGCTTGTGAATCTGGCGCTTGACCTCGGTCAGCTTTTGGCTTTCCGGTGAAACGGCAGGTCTAACGGGCGGGGCAGTTGCCGTAATTTTGGAAGGGGTCTTTTCCTCCGGCGGCTTTTTGGGCAGCGGCGGTTTTTCCATCGGTTTCGCTACAGGCTTTTCCACTGGTTTTACCGGTGGAGCGGCAACGGTCGCGGTCGGCTGAGGCATACCGGTTATTACGGAGACTTCCTCGGCCAGTTGCAGCCAGAACTCCCCGATAGCCACTTTATCCAGACTGGTGATGGCTTGCGGCGCGCTGATCTTCTTGCCGTTGACAAAGGTACCGTTGGAACTTTTCAGGTCTTGAATGTAGACTTTGTCGCCCTTCTGAATAAAACAGGCGTGCTTTTTGGAAACCACCGCATGGGGCAGGACAAGATCGTTTTCTGGCACCCGCCCCAGATAGACTGCGGTTTTGTCGAAGTTTAATTCCTGTCGGGGCTGAGTCTTGGTGTAAAGATAAAGTTTTATCATAGTGCATACCTATAAAAAGTTGGAGCATTTTTATTAACCACGAAGCACACAAAGAGCACGAAGAAGTTATTGTGAGGCTTTCGGCCTGAGAACAGGCCGAAAGAAAAAAACTTTTCTTCGTGTGCTTCGTGTGCTTCGTGGTAAAAAACAGATGGTGGTTCAGTCCATCAATTTAAACTTCAATTCCTCGCCAGTCTTTTCAATCTTGTCCTGAGTCGATTCATGCAAATTCTTGTCCTTTTCCCCGCCGGTGGTGATGATGGCCGGCGTGACGAAGACAATCAGTTCGGTATCTCTGGCGTTGAATTTGCGGGATTTGAATAGTTCGCCCAAGACCGGAATATCCCCCAGGCCGGGCATCTTGTCGATGTTTTTGCTGGTGTTGTTGCTGATCAAGCCGGAGAGGGCGACGGTGTTGCCGCTCTGGGTGGACATGGAACTGGTGACGCGGCGGGTGAGAAATCCGGGCACGCCCATGACGGTGGTCGAATCGTCGATGTCGCTGGATTCGATTTCCAGGGAGGTGGAAATTTCCTGGGTGGTTTCGTTGGCAATCGGCTCAAAAGTCAGGCGGATGCCGAATTCCTTATATTGCACCGATGAGCTTTGGGCGGTAATCAGGGGGATGGGCAATTCCCCGCCGGCCAGAAATGTAGCCTTTTGCCCGCTGGCGCAAATCAGACGGGGCTTGGCTAAAGTGCGGGCTTTGCCGTTGGTCTTCATCAGATTCAGGCGGGCGCTGTAATTGGCGGCGATATTGAGCGGCCCGGTAAAGCTGGTAGAGCCGGGGCCTACCATGCGGCCTAACGAGAGGTCGGCATTGACGGTGAGGGCGTCGCCCCAGTTGATCCCGATTTCCTTTATATCGCTGGTGCTGATTTCCACAAACTCCACATCCAGTTGGATCGTGGTTTTGCTGGCCACCATTTTGACCAGGTTAATCAAATCATTCTTGGGGTTTTCCATCAGGGCGGCGGCGATTAAACCGGCGTTTTCCAGTTCTTTTTTAGTAGCAACCTCCCCTTCCAAAAAGATTTTCTTTCCTGCCATACGCGCCGCGACACTAACCAAACCGGCCTTTTTCATGGCATCGTTGATTTGGTCTACATAAGATTGGCGGGCCAGCGGACTCATCTGGACGAAGCTTTGCACCTGCGGGTACATTTTGATGATGCGGGCGATTTTGTTGAAGTCGTCGTAAGTTAAGGCGTTGCCCTCCAGAATGACCTTATCGCCGACTACCCGTGCGTTAATTCCTTCCACAGTTCCCATAATAGCCTGCACTTCGGAAAGCACCTTGTTGGGATCACCGGAAACTACCCGGATGGCGCGGCTTTCAGAGCCTGCCGCCGTCCACAAAATCAGGCTGGTGGTACCGACTTTTTTGGCGGTGATTAAGACCTGCTCCCCGTCGGCCATCACAGAGACATCGGCTATTTTGGTATCCCCCACCGCCACCCGGTCCAGACCTTTGAGCCTGATAACCTTGTTTTGTCCGGCGGTGATGACCAATTCCTCCGCCTCAGTTTCCGCCGCCCAGGAGATTTTGCAGACCGGAACGGATGAAATGCTGCCTATCAGCAGAAAGATGAGCATACAACGGTAAATCATGGATTTCATTTTTGTAACCTCATGTTTTGGGCTTCAGGCTTTGGGCTTCAGGCTTCAGGCTAAAATTCGTCATTGCGAGCAAAGCGAAGCAATCTCTACTCGTGCGGCTTGAGATTGCTTCGGCGATAAGGCTGCCTCGCTTTTGACAAAATGAAACGTACTGCATATTTTTTAGCCTGAAGCCCGAAGCCTAGAGCCTGAAGCCTCTTTTAATTTCCTCCCCGGATAATTTCCACCCTCCGGTTCCTTTTTTGCTGCAAATAATCCCTGAATTCATCCTTGAACAAAGTTTCCACCGTCGTCTTGGGCGTACCGGCGTAGGTTTCCACATCCTGGTTGTTGCGCAGGACAAAGGTCAGGGTTCCCTTGTTTTGGGCGAAAACCAATTGCTGGGCTTCCTCCTCGGTAACCTCTACAGTAATGGCGGTATAGCTTCCCGCATCAGGCCGTCCCTTGCCGATGCGGCCTGAGTATTCGGTATCGGAGCCTACCGCCAGTATGGTAACGTTTTGTAATATGGTAAGAGTGGTAAATGTGGGCGAGGGCGGGGGAGCATCAGCCCGGATGTTCGGGTATTCGATCTTGAATGTTCCGATTATGTCGACATGATCATTGGGACGGATGAAATTATTGACCGAGGAAACCGGACTGACCGGGATGGAGATGGCCCGCTCTCCCTTGCGGATGATTTCAGACAAGCGCTGTATCTCAACCCCGCTGGAGAAATCAGTCCACAAAAGGGGCTGCCCCTTTTTCATCGCTACATTCAGCTTGACGCCGGTTAATTTGTCAAAGTTAATGTCATTAGGCCGGACTGTGTTGGGATGAAGACCTTTTTGCGGTATTTTGTCGGTGGTAAAGGCGCTGGGCTGCAACAGGCTGTCAGCCCGGATGTCATGGGCGGCTACCACCGCTTCCACTAATTCGGCATCCTTCCAGACCGCAGCCCGTTCCTGTTTGAGGTAAAAATGCGTACCTGCCGCCGCCGCTATACCAAGAGCTATACCGGTAGCAATGAAAACCGCGCTTTTTTGCATATTTCTCTCTTAGGGACTTAGAAGATATTAAAGTACCATTATTCCCAAATTAGGCTTTAGGCTCTGGGCTCTGGGCTTCGGGCTTCAGGCTCAGAATGAAACCCCTCCCTTGGAGGGTATTTGATTTAGCCTGAAGCCCAGAGCCTGGAGCCTGGAGCCTGGAGCCTGGAGCCAAATATGGTATAATTGAAATTTCTAAGTCCCTTATAAAGCGTTTCCCCCGCTTTAGCAAATCCAGGCGACCGTCATATCATCAGCAGAGCATTAAGGTTTATTAATCTTCGAAATTATCCAAACCCTCCCGCTGTCCGATTCGGGATTCCTCGGCGCCGACCGCCGTTCTTCCGGCATTTCTGGCAGTTTCGGCTTCCGTAGGCTGTCCCAGCAACGTCCGGCTCATGGAAACAAACATAGCCTGAATGGAATCGCCGTATACGCCGACAATCACAATCGCCGCCAGAGCGATCAAGGCTACGATGATAATATACTCCGTCATGCCCTGCCCGCGCTCATTGCGTAGAAGTCGGTTGATTTTCTTTAACATAGGTCACCTCCCTTTAATAGAAACACCACATATTATATAGATTTAACACAAATATCAAGCGTTGTCAAGGAGTTTTACCCGTCGGAAAATTTCATTATTAATTACTTTACAATACCTTATATAACGATCAGATTGACGGGATTTAGGTTTTATTCCTGTGCTTGAACCAATTGATTTTTGTGTTATACTTAAAGATATGGATTTACCGCAGAGACGCAGAGAGCGCAAAGATTTTTGGTCTAATGGGAACCTACTTGAAAATGTCATTGCGAGGCAACCTTATCGCCGAAGCAATCTCAGACATACGCTTGGAGATTGCTTCGCTCCGCTCGCAATGACGGGTCTCCTATTGAGAACGCTGCCAATTCTTTGCGAACTTTGCGTCTTTGCGGTGAAAAAAAGGATTTAATTCTATATGATACTTAACAAGTTTACCAAAAGCCAAGGCCAGGCCATGATCGAAGTCCTGGTCGGAATGGTGACATTGATGTACCTTTTTATGGGATTTTTCGACCTGGTGCGCGCTCTCAATCTTTATACGGTGTTAAGTCAATCCAGCGAAGAGGCGGTACGCTTGGCCTCGATGCCGAACAATGCTCCGGTCAGCCGGGCCAGTATCCGACAGCGGATAATTACCCTGGTTTCCGGTGCAGGATACGATACCATTAATGCCGATATTGATCCTACGCCCACCACCCCTCCCTTGCCGCAACTTAGAATCCACATCCATGGCGAAAGCGGGGCAAGAAACAGCAGCGCCTATGTGCGGGTATCTTATCCCTTTGAATTTTATTACCTGCGGCAGGTGATTCCCGGAATCGCCATCCCGACGATTGAGATTACCGCGGCAAGGACACGGTCTAATGAATAATTTTGATGCAATGTTGGAACAAATTAAAAAATCCGCCGCAAAGAGGATTATAGAATCGGAACATTGTATAAATAAAAGATTTTTTACGAACATCAGTAAAGACGACATATTAAACGTTATTTTCAATGGGATAATCATTGAAAATTATCCGGAAGATAAGAGGGGGCGTAGCTGCTTAATGGCTAGACAGATACAAGGAAAAATGATACATGTATGTTGTTCTCCCAAAGAAGATCATCTTAAGCTGATTACTGTATATCAAGCGAATAACGATGTTTTTGAAAATGATTTGATAACCAGAAGAAAACGAGGTGATAAATCATGACCTGTGATTTATGTCAGACCGCTATGGAAGAAGTAAAACTTCCTAAAACGATAAAAGGTAACGGTTTCAGGATCGTTATCGAAGAAATGCCGACTATTCGATGCCCCAAATGTGGGGACACCTATTATGACTTAGAAGAATCGGAAAAAATCAGGGAAGTGGTCTCTTATTTTAACCGAAGACTTGCCTGTCTCAAAAAAGTTGCTTGACCAGGATTGTTTGATTTAGGGACAATAAAGATGGAAAATATTTTCCAAATATTCCGCCAGCAAAAAGGGCAAGCCCTCACCGAGATGATCCTGGCGGCTCCGCTGATCGCCTTGCTGATCTTCGGCGTTCTGGACTTGGGGCGGATGATCAATACTTATATGGTTATCCTGGACGCCTCCCGCGAGGGGGCAAAATTCGCCACACAGGCCATCGATCCGCAGCAGCCCCTTGATCCGCAAATTACCGCTATCGGCAATCAGACGCGGCAAAGAATTTTAGGCAGCATTTACGCGGCAACGGGTGGGGAGGATTTCAACGGCAACGGGGTTTTCGATTACAGCGAGGATTTGAACGCTAACGGGGTTGCCGAGGAAGGCGACATCGACGGAACAGGCGGCTGGGAGTCGGGCGGGGAGTTGGATTTCAATCATAACGGAATGGTCGATGCTCCGCCGGCGGGGGATTTTCGGGCGCTCAACTTGCAGGATACCGCGGCGGGAGGCCCCTTTCACATTTCCTTTTCCAATCTTGCTGCGGGAACGGATGCCCTCCATCTGCGGCGCGCCATCACCGTAACGGTGGAGTACCATTACCGGTTGGAGTATTTAGGCCCGGCTCTGGCCTTTTTTATGCGTCCTTTGGGCAGTTTTTTCCCTCCCGCCTGGATCAATGGTGCAAATAACATTACCATTCCCCTGATTGCCAGAGCCACTATGAAGGGGCTATAAAATATGAAGGGTATTTTAAAAAACCGGCGGGGGGCGATCCTGGTTTTTGTGATTATCAGTATGCTGGCCTTAATCGGTCTGGCCGGATTGGTAATCGATGTGGGGCAGATGTATGTCGCTTATAATGAATTGAAGATTGCGGCCGATGCCGCATCGCTGGCCGGGGCGCGGGCATTGCGCGCCGGATGCAATGTTAACGATACCACCCATCAGGTGCTGGAATATGCCGGATATAATCAAGTTCACGGCGTACCGGTTACCCTTTGGACGGGAAGCGCCTTGATGCCTAATGGAGAAACCGCCAGAGACATTCAAATCGGCACTTATGACGCCGCCCATGTGCCGCCGTTTGTAGTTTTTCCCGATATTCACCCTACCCTGCCTTATAATGCGGTTATGGTCACCGCCCGCAAATCGGAATTTTTCCCCGACGGCAGCGGCAACCCGACCGGAGCCATGGAAACATTTCTGATCAAGGCGTTGGGCTTAGGGGCGACCGGTGTCGATCTTAATCATATTGATTTATATGCCAGCTCACGGGTGAAATATGAGCAAATGGACATTGTGATTGTTCAGGATCTCTCTGGTTCTATGCTGTGGCAGGATGTAACCCCGATCGGCGGCGGCCCCGCTATCCGCAGGGTCGATGCCGCACGCTCCGCGCTCTTGAATCTGGTGGATTCGCTGCAACCTAACTGCGGCGGAGACAACGGTTATCAGATTGGATTTGTGACTTTTGCCGGTAACAGCGCGATAGTCCGTTATATCCTTTCTCCGCTGGCGCCGCTGAATACTAATTTCGATGTCCTGCATTCCACTATTGAAAACATAGTTACGCCGGTCAATACCGGCGGGGGTACCCCAACCGACCAGGGAATTAATGCCGCCGTCAATGAATTGATGGCTCATGCCCGCACCAACAACCGGGCGATTTTCCTTTTTACCGACGGTCAGCCTAATTCCTTCTCCAATACTAACAACGCCGCCGATAATGCCTATGCCCAGGGCATCAGTATCTATACCATTTATACCGGCCCCGCCGGAGGTGCCGGTCAGACCCAAAACGCCCAAATCGCCCGTCCCCAGGATGGCCAGCACGCCTTTGCCGCCAACGACCAGGCCACATTAAATGCCGTGATTCAGGGGTTGATTGCAATCCGGCTGACCAGTTGGTGAAAATATTAAGTCCCTTATTATTTTACCGACATCTCCTCCAAAGCATTCTGAGCGGCCTGGCGGACGGTCTCGCCTGGGTCATCGTGTGCCAGTTCCTCCAGCGGTTTAACCGCGGCGGCATCTCCGATCATTCCTAATACCCGCGCTGTTTCCTTGCGCACATTTTCGTCCTGGTCTTTCAGGGTTAGAATCAGGGGAGCGATGGCCTTGGCATCCTTGATCTTTCCCAATGCCCGGACTGTTTCAGCGCGAACGGTAGCATCCTTGTCATGCAATGCTTCCACCAACGCCTCCGTGGCTTTTGCATCGCCGATTTTACCTAAAGCGGTGGCCGCTTCCCATCGAACAAGCCAGCTTCTGTCTTTCAATACGGCCATCAGCGATTCCACCGCCCTGGTATCTTTGATTTCTCCCAGGGAGGTTACCGCTTCCCGCCGGATATAGACCTCGTCGTCTATCAAGGTTGCAATTAGAGGCTCCACCGCTCCGGCATCCTTAATTCTTCCCACCGCTTCGACCGCTTCCAGCCGGACATGTTTATTTTTGTCTCTCAACGCCACAATTAAAGGTGCTACCGCCGCCGCGCCCTTTTTCCCCAATGCCCATTCCACTTCTTCCCGGACACGCCAATTTTCATCCCTGAGGGCGACAATCAAGGCTTCCAACACCTTGGGATTGTCAATTCCCCCCAACCGTTCCGCGGCCATACGGCGGACTTCCCAATCCTTGTCCTGCAACTGCCGAATCAGTGTTTCCGCCGGGTCATCCTGGGCATAGCCTGCCGCTTGAATGCCAAGCAGCAAAAACAAACTCAAACAGCCTATTTGTTTGCCCCATTTCCATAATCTGGTGCTTTTCTTTTCCATCTTATTTCTCCCGTTATTTTTTCTTTTTCCCTTTCGGGATGCCTACTCAAAATAAATTTAATTTCTTTCCCCTGAAAGTAGCGCAGACCTTTAGGTCTGCTACCTGGGAAGGCAGGGCTAAAGCCCTGCACTACGACATTTTCAGGTGAAACAAAAAATGTATACCCTCTTACCCCTTAAAAAATTCCCCAATCCGCTCTACCACATACTCCTGCATTGGCGGGGTAAGTTCAGGATAAACCGGAATGGCCAGAGTTTCTTGCGCGGCTTGTTCGGCTTCGGGAAAATCGCCGGGAGCATAACCTAAGCCCTGGTAACAATCCTGAAGATGTAACGGCAAGGGATAATAGACCGCGGTGGCAATCCCCGCCTCCTTTAAAAAATGACGCAAATCGTCACGCCGGTTAGTGCGAATTATGAATTGATTATAAACGTGCCTGCCGTCCTCAACCTCATAAGGTAATTGAACATCATCCAGCAAATCGGCGTCGTCGAATAACTCCCGGTAATTTTGGGCGTTGGTGCGGCGCATTTGCTCCCAGCCGGGCAGATAATCCAGTTTAATCAGCAAGACCGCAGCCTGAATCGTATCCAGACGGCTGTTGACCCCGATTAGCTTGTGATAATAGCGGTCGGCGCTGCCGTGCTCGCGCAGCATATGAACTTTTTCGGCCAGTTGCTCGTCATTGGTGACTACCATTCCGCCATCCCCCATCCCGCCCAGATTTTTGGAGGGAAAGAAACTGAAACAGCCCGCATCCCCCATAGACCCGGCGCGTTTGCCCCGGTATTCTGCTCCGATAGCCTGGGCGGCGTCTTCAACGATCGCCAGTTCAAGTTCCTGGGCGATCTTTAAAATCGGCTCCATATTGGCGCATTGACCGTAGAGATGAACGGGCAATATCGCTTTGGTGTGCGGGGTACAAGCTGCGGCGATCAATTCCGGGTCGATATTATAAGTCAGGGGATCGATGTCCACAAAAACCGGGCAAGCTCCCAAACGGGAAATTGCCCCGGCAGTGGCGAAAAATGTATAAGTGCTTGTTATTACTTCATCCCCTTGCCCGACTCCTAAAGCATTTAAGGCTAAATATAAGGCATCCGAGCCGGAGGCCACTCCCAAACCGAATTTAGTCTGGCTGTAATCGGCTATTTGCTGCTCTAATTCTTTTATTTGCCTGCCCCAGACGAACATCTGCGATTCCAGCACTTCAGCGATAACCGCTTTCACTTCATCCTTTATCTGGGCATATTGAGCTTTGAGGTCTATCAATGGTACTTGCATTTGAATTTTACCTTTATTTTATAAATATTAATGTAGGGTGATCTGTGCCGCCCAATCGGTGGGCATAGCCCACCCTACAAGATTACTTAAACAGTTCTAAGATCTTCTTTTTTAAATAACGACCTCAACAGGTCATCCGAAGTCAAAAAAACGCATTCATTATTATCTTTCAAAGATAAAGCGGAAGCCAGTTGCAGGGAATCCAAGGTTCTTAATCCATTTCTGCCATATTTCATCAGTAAATTTGAGGCCATGTTAATAATATCGGGCTGCAATCTTATCCATTGATAATTCTCATAATCGGCCTGGAAATAAGAAACAATTTGCATACCAACCGATTCATCGATCTGTTTTTCTCTAACCTTCTTCCAAACCGCTGAGCGAAATTCCAAAATTGCCGTTTCCGCTAAAAATATCTCCGTAACTCCATTTGATAGAACACCCAGTACTATTTCAGATTCTCTTTCCTCATGATAAAGCTTAAAGAGAGAGGATGTGTCAAGAAAGGCTTTCATAATTCGTTTCTTCTTTCTTCAATGACCGCATCGGAAAACGATCCTTTATAATCCTTCAAAAGTTGCCTGGATTTATCAAATGAAAATTTCCGCAGATCAACGCCTTGTGAAACAACAGGTTCAATTTCTTCCAGAAACGTAACTATCACATTAACGGACTTGGTGGTTTTAATTTCTTTTTGCAAGGATAGTTTACCGTTTTTATAAACGCCTTTGATTGCCAGCATAGCAGTATTCCTTTCATCGCGGCATTTCTACTGCATCTCCCCCGCCGCTTCCTCCATGGCCGCTACCAGCTTCTCCAAGTCCTCCTGGGTATGGGCGGTGGAAATCGCCCCGCCGCCGTGCATGACGTAGATGCCTTTAGTCAGAAGCAATCCCTTCAATACCTTTTCCCGTTTGTGGACATCGGTCAGGCAATTGCTATCATAGGGGCTTTTGATCTTTAATCCCGGCTGCAAGGGGAAATGGGTCATGAATAATGATCCGGTACCGGTGCAAACCGCCTCCACACCTTTCCCGGCGAATGCCTTGACGATTGCCGATCTTAACCAATCACCTGCTGCCGCAAGCCGGGGATATACAGTGTTTCGGTGCTCCTTCAAATATCCGACCAACTGCAACCCTGCTGCCATAGCCAGGGGATTGCAGGAATAAGTACCGCCGCCCAAAGCCACCCGTTCCCATTTGTTATGCTGCTGATGGAAATCGGCCAAAGCCATAATCTGTTTTTTCCCGGCGATGGCCGCCACCGTCAAACCTGCGCCCAGCACTTTGCCCAGCAAGACTACATCAGGTACCACCCCAAGCAACTCCTGAGCGCCTCCCAAAGCCACCCGGAAACCGGAAATAATCTCATCGAAGATCAACAATGCCCCGCAGCGTTCCGTCTCCTGTCTGATGACCGCAAGAAATTCCGGCTCGGCGGGGATGAAACCGCCCACTCCGACCACCGGCTCCATAATCACCGCAGCCAGTCTGTCCCCGTACTTTTTGATGATCTCCCACGCCGTCTGGCTGTCGTTAAAGCGTAAAGGTACGACATATTGGTTCAGTTCCGGCCATAACCCCATAGATTCCGGCTGATCGTAAGGGTTGCTGACCGCCAGCATCAGATCGCTGTTGGCCCCGTGCCAGCCGCCCTCGATTTTGATAATCATGTCCCGCCCGGTGTAAGCCCGGGCCAGCCGCACCGCATACATACTGGCCTCGGTGCCGGTAGCGCAAAAACGCACCTGTTCGGCTGCCGGTACCAATTCGCAGACCAGTTCCGCCAACTGCACCTCATATTGGCTGACCAACCCGCTGTGCATCACCCCGTCCGCCAGCAATTCCGCCAGGCGCCGGCAGATTAGATCCGGGGCATGGCCTAAGATATTGGCATAGTGCCCCATCCAGAAATCCAGAAAGCGGTTGCCATCCACGTCTTCGAAATAGGCTCCCCGGCCCCTTTTATAATAAACCGGATAGGGAGCATTGAAGCGCAGATTATGGGACACCCCGCCCGGCATAACCTGAGCGGCGCGTTGATATAATTTATAGGATTGAGAATTGTTATCAGGATAAAACATTTGTTTCACGGACTCCAGGCCGTTCCTAAGGGAACGCCAATAAAAGGTTGATACTTAACGCGGCCCAGATAACCGCTGTCCTTTTTATCGTAAATCTTGGCCTCGATAATCTCCTGGCTGGTCGTGCCCCAATAGTTATTGGGGCAGGCGATGTCCGCGGCCTGCTCTTCCCCGATTTTAAGGTTATAGTTTTCGTTCTGATAGATATTGTTCTGGGTAATAATCGGCTTTTTTACCCCCAGGCGGATAAAAATACCGGTTAAATTATCTTTAATGGTGTTACCTTCGATAACCGGATCGCACTGTAAAAAACGCAAGCCGATTCTATTGTTCTGAATCAGATTATGACGGATGTACATCAGGTTGCTGTTAAAGCGCATCCCGCCCTCGTTGAATTCGAAACGGCAGTAATCGACGGAAACCGGGGTAAAATGCACATGCAGCGCCCAATTGGCGAAGGTGAAATAACAATACTTGAATTCTCCCCCTTGCGCCTGCTCCAGCCGGATTTCCTTCCAGCCGTTGGCGACAGCCCGGGTTGTGCTGGTAAAAATGACTAATTGCTCCGGACTGCCTACCGCGATTAATTGTCCCTTCACAATTAACTCACTGTCCCCAATGCCGTCTTTATCGTTATCCATCCAGGCGAAACTGACTACCGTACCCGGTTTCAGGGTAAGCACCGCGTCTTTTTTAACCTCCACCGTACCTTTGATCCGAATCATTCCCTGCCAGGTCGTATCCCGGTCGATAACGAGATTATCCAGAACGACGGGGGTTTGGCTGCCGTCCATAATCTGCGGCTTGGGAATGCAGGATAAGAAGAAGGCAAATAAAAAAACTAATCCATTATTTAAAAACGCTTTGTTAGCTCCCTCCCCCTTGAGGGGGGAGGGCCGGGGTGGGGGTGTCTCCTCAATAAAGACCAATCCCCCCCACCCTAACCCTCCCCCACAAAGGGGGAGGGAATTTTTAAACTTAATTCCCCTGAACATTTTTTTTATACTCCAGCAATCCATTGATAATAATGTTGGCCAATAACTCCTGATAATCCGCTTTTAGTAACTTTTCCTCTTCCTGCGGATGGGTCAGATACCCCACCTCGATCATAACCGCGGGCATAGTGGCTCCTTTTAAGCCAAAAAGGGGAGCGCTATAAACCCCTCTGGTTTTTACCTCGGTATTCTTTTGGGCTTGCCGGGAAAACGCCCGCGCCAAAATTAAACTGGAAGACAGATAATTTTGCTGGGCATAATCCCACAAAACCAAATCACCTTCCGAGGGCAAAGACGGATTGGCTGGCCAGTTCTGACCGGTTAACACATAAAAGGCCATGCCCTGCCCCGCATGACCGTTATCCGCGCCGGCATGGAGGCTGATAAACAAATCAGCTTTATTATTATTGGCGATTCCGACACGTTTAGACCAGGACAGATATTCATCCTTATCCCTGGTCAAGACCACCCGTACCCCCAGGCGTTTTATCACCTGCTGGGCTAATTTATCGGCAATCTTTAAGGTAACATCCTTTTCCAGCAGACCGAAACTGCCTTTTATCCCCAAATCATTTCCGCCGTGACCGGGATCGATCACCAATGTATGCCAGGCGGAGTCCGCCCAAGCCGGGTTATTACCCAAATGTCCCCAAATCAGGAGAGCAAGCAGCAGAACTTTTATATAGCGCATAATTTTATTAATTCTGGATTTCGCCAACCCTTCCGGCAATGGGTCGCCATGATCCAGGCAGGATTCTATCAGCTTCCTGGCTACATCCTGGGCAATCTCCATCGTCTCAGCCACGGTTCGGCCCTGGGCAATCAAACCTTGGAGAACCCGGCTGGTGGCCAAATACCCGCCTTCCTCTAACGGCTCCAGTTTAATGGGAATGAGATATTCTGCCATATAACCTTACTCCTTGTTTTGGGATTGGTTTCGAAAGTTTCCCCAGCAGCCGTAGTGCCGGGGCTTTAGCCCCGGAAGATCAGCCCTAAAGGGCTGGAACTACGTAATTCATGCTGCTTCGGCCCAAGGGCAAGCCGAAACACCAAAATCCAATCAATTATAGACTAACCGGCGAAAATTGCAACATTTATCCGTTCCCCAATATTGACACTAAGCATATTGTATGTTAACTTTTATTCGCTTAATGAAGATAAATTTTTAACCGCAGAGGCGTAGAGTACGCCAAGAAATAGCAGTCAGAATAAATTAAATTGTGCTTATTCCGTCTTCTGAATTCCGGCTTCTTAACTCCATAATCTCTCTGCGTTCTTCGCGTCTCTGCGGTAATACATATCCACGGAGAAATAATGTTTAAAGCCCCAAAGGGGGTGCGCGATATTCTGCCCCCGCAAAGCAAAACCTGGCGTTCGGTGGAAAACACCATTCAGCAGGTTTTAGAGGATTTCGGTTTTGACGAAATTCGCCTGCCGGTTTTCGAATCCAGCGAATTGTTTACCCGCTCCATCGGCACGGAAACGGATATAGTCGCGAAAGAGATGTACAGCTTTACCGACCGCGGGGATCGCAATTACAGCCTGCGTCCGGAAGGAACCGCGTCCGCCGTGCGCGCCTATCTGGAGCATCAATTATATACGCCCAGTCCTTACCGTAAATTATACTATTCCGGCCCCATGTTTCGCTCTGAGCGTCCCCAGGCCGGGCGTTATCGCCAGTTTTTCCAAATCGGGGCGGAAGCCTTCGGGGTGGATTCCCCCTATCTGGATGCGGAAATTCTGGTTATGCTGAAGCTGATCTGTCAGCGCTTGAATTTGACGGAATGGGAGTTACAATTAAACAGCGTCGGCTGTCCGGTTTGTCGTTCCAACTATCGGCAAAAACTTCAGGATTATCTACAGGCGCAAGTCAGTTTTCTTTGCGAAGACTGTCAGCGCCGCTCTCAAACCAACCCGATGCGGGTTTTCGATTGCAAGAGCGCCCATTGTCAGGAAAGATTAGCCGCAGCCCCCAGGGTGGCGGATAATTTGGGCGATGAATGCCGGGAGCATTTCGAACAGGTGAAAAATTTGCTGGCCGCTCAGGGAATCGAATATAAGCTCAACCCTAATTTGGTTAGAGGTTTGGATTATTACACCCGCACCGCTTTTGAACTGGTCAGCACCAAACTGGGGGCGCAAAACGCTTTTGCCGGCGGCGGACGCTATGACGGATTGGTGGAAGAGATGGGCGGCCCCTCAATCCCGGCCATCGGCTTTGCCATCGGGATGGATCGGCTGGTTTCACTCCTGGAAGAGCGGCTGACTTTACCGGAAAACCGTCCTCTGGTATATCTGATTTTATTAGGCGAACAAGCCCAATGTGAAGGCTATAATTTACTGCTGAAACTCCGCACCGCCGGGATAAAATGCGAAATGGATTACCAATCCGGCGGGATGAAAAGCCAGATGAAAAAGGCTGATAAAATGCAAGCGGAGTATTGTCTGATCCTGGGTGAAACCGAGTTGAAGGAGCAAAATATCATCCTGCGCCAGATGCAAAGCGGGCAGCAACAGACGCTGAAAATTGATGATTTATTAAGAGTTTCTCCTTTTGGCAAATATTGGTAACTATATGCCTAAATTTTACCGTTTAGCATTATTCATATGTTGCCTGTCGACCATGGGAAACTTAGCCCGACCGGTTTTTGCCCATCCCGGGCCGAGAGATGCCAAGGGCGGTCACACCGGGCCGGATGGTCAATATCATTATCACTTAATCGGGAATGAACAATATAAAGGCAGCAAAAAATCGTCCGACGACCCGGCAATTCCCCCAAAGACATTGGTCAATACCGGCCCTAGCTTTCCCCCCAGCGCCCAGCAAATGCTGCCGTCGCAAAACCGCACCCCCGGTTTTGTCGATTCTAATCCTAAGGTTAAGTCTGAACAAATGTTTCCCTTTCGTAAAAATGAAAATGACCACTCAGCGCTGACAGCCGTACAAAATACCGGTCTGGTGATTAAAGTTTTCAACGCCGATACCCTGTCATTAGAAATCAACGGCCAAAAAGAAATCGTCAAATTGGTCAACCTGAATGTCCCGGATTCAAATACCGAAGTCGGACGCGCTTGCAGTGATTATATGGCCGGTATTGTCGAAGGCAAAGTAGTCATTATCCGGCATAACAATATGCGCAATGCTGCGGGGGAACTTTTAGCCGACATTATTTGGAACGGGATTGAGATTAAAAAGATGATGCAGGAATATCTGGCGACATGGGAAGTGAAACAAAAAAAATAAAGTCCGCGCAATGATAAACCAACGACCGAAAAAAATATTGCTTTATTCCCCCGAAGGTGGTAGGATTCTAATCGTCTGGTTTTAATTGCCTTTTCTATAAGGCAGTTAAGACATTTTATCGATTCGCAGTAACTTGAAAAGGAGCGGCTATGCAAGGCAGCAAACTATTTGTGGGCAACTTAAGTTTTTCAGTGAATGCACAGCAATTGACTGAGCTTTTTGCCCAGTATGGTGAAGTCAAGCAGGTTAATATCGTTGAAGGAAAGGGCTTCGGCTTTGTGGAAATGGCCAATCCTGAAGAGGCGCAAAAGGCTAAAGACGCTTTGACCGGGACGGAATTTCAGGGACGCGGTCTGCGCATCGATGAAGCCCGTCCGCCACAAAAAAGGCAGAGAAGGGATTTTCGCCGGTTTTAATTTTGGATTTTTTACCGCAAAGGCGCAGAGAACGCAAAGAAAACTAAGGATAAAGAAGTAAAAAGGGCACTGTTGCCAAAAAATTAGATTTGAGTTAGGATGTCTCCCTTACGTCAAAACCTACAAAAAACGGAGACATATTCATGGAGCAAGCCGATCTGTTCAAGTGGCGTCATTACGAGGGGAAAATCATTTTGTTGTGTGTT
>JACRJN010000124.1 GCA_016235675.1 Candidatus Schekmanbacteria bacterium | reverse complement strand
GTCTTTGTTGTAAGCCTTGTTTTCCTGCCCATTGTCGAATACTAAAGCGTTAATCCGGTTGCATAAGTTTTCGAAGCGCTCGACAAATTCTTTGGGAGTATCGGAACGCTTCTCGTTCTGCTTGGTAGCCGAAAAATGTCCAAACCCGCCCTTGCCGGATAAGCACGCCCGCACCAGGGCAAACAATGCGATGTCTTTCTTATAACCGGACAGGTCGTCAATATTAGCCCGGATGTTGTCGATAATCTTGTGTACGCCGGGGGCATAGAATATGCCCTTGAAGGTTTTCTGCACAAAGTCATCGGCCTTGGGGTTATCCTTGGTTAGAGCCGCTATGTCATCGGCAGATAGCCGGGTATTATTGTTTTCGATAATCGCTCTGGCGGCATGGTAGGCAAAGCGTAGCCGGTCATTGGTAACAACCTGCAAGCCTTTGCTCTTGTACATGTAGCCCACTACCGCCGAGCCGGAAAAGGCGTCAAAGACGGTTTTTACATCATCGGGGGTGTTGCGCCATATCCAATCCACCAGTTTTTGCTTGGAGCCGATGTAGTTGGTGATGTACTTCGGGCGCTTTTCCTGCGGTAATTCTTCTGTGACTACTTCTTCCGCCGCCAACGCTTGCGCTTGCAATTCATCAAGCAATAGCGCATCAGCTTCCAGCAGGAAATCCAGTTTAGCTAAATCGGTAGTGAATAGTTCCATAAGCTATCCTAAAAATAAAAAAGGGGATTGCGGAGAGGCTTGAGGCTTGAGTAGTGAGGCTTGAGGGAAAACAATTTTTCTTTCCCCTCAAGTCTCAGGTCTCAAGCCTCAGGCCTGGTTTGCAATCCCCTAAAATTGCCAGCCGGTCGGATTTAGGGAAATCCGCTCGAGATGATCGGTCTCTACCGGCTTTGGTTACGTCATGTCAATTATTTGATTTGTTTGCTTATCACTAATTATTCTTGTTCATTTTATGCTGCCTGCTGATTCTTCTATTTCCTGCGGCGTTTTGATAGTGTCCGGGATTTCCGGAACAGACCAACACCTACAAGAGGGATGATAGGGCAGACTTGGTAATTTGCCCAAGTCATATATCTGTTCATCTAACGGGGCACATTCCGGGCAGGTGCGTTCATCCTCTGCCGTCTGCCAGATAGCTTTCTCTACGCCTACAGTATGGTAGAATTTGATTTGCCCCTGATTATGCGCCCTGATAGTTTCTGTTCTGGCAATCAAGGTCATCCTGGTCTGGGCGGTTTTGAAGACTGTCTTGCCCGCCCGGCGGAAGGCTTCCTGATCTTTAATCACGCTGCCCAAATCTTTGACAATATC
Source organism: Candidatus Schekmanbacteria bacterium (assembly GCA_016235675.1). Taxonomy (GTDB): domain Bacteria; phylum SZUA-182; class SZUA-182; order SZUA-182; family SZUA-182; genus JACRJN01. Next base: position 4,700 of record JACRJN010000124.1, on the reverse strand, counting down.
CGGAGCGCCTTTGCCTGTAGCAATTCCCTGAGAGATAACCTGATTTATCCCGTCCTTTAGCTCCCGGCTTACCTCTCCGGCCAACTGGATATTAAAATTGGCCATAAAATCCAGCGCATGGGTGTCTACAAGCTGGAAGACATTGCCGGTCATTTTTTCGATACCTTTATCAGTTAAGTCGTTATAAAAGGGGAGCTTGCCTTTAACCAAAGCTCCAATGCTGTCGTACATGCCTTGTTTGTAGGTAGTTTTTATGGCTTTGGTTATAGTCAGAGAATGATTCTTTTCCAGTTCCGTCATAACCCCGCTAACCTGTTTTTGCAACTGCCTGAGGGCTTTCTGATTTATCTTTTTACCCCCGGTTAGCGAGCCGAGATTGTCGTAACGCAGGAGATTTAGTTTGACCTCTTTTTCGGCGGCTTCCAGTGCCTTAAGCAGGCTGTCAATTTGCTCCTGGGTGTATTTATCCCGCCGCCTGATTGCTTGTTCGGCGGCTTGCCTGATAAGTTCTGATTGAGACTTACTTATTGCCATTCTATAACCTCCGAGATACCGAGGTACCGAGATAGGGAGATACCGGAACTACTTCTTTTCGGTATCTCGGTATCTCACTATCTCCTTACCTCGATCTTCCCATGGCCTGTTGATAAATCCTGTTGACGTCCTCAATTTCCGCCTTGGCGATATTAGCCTGTTCTTTTGCCTTATCCAGCCCCAGCATTTCCTGGGCGGTTTCAATGGAGATAATCCCGGCGTTAACCATATCCACAATGGTTTTGGCGTCCGGGATGTCCAGCGGCTTCTTGCGCTCGTTATCTCTTTTGGCTAATTCCACCTCCGGGTTTAAATCCATCTTAAGTTGCAGGGAGTTTTTGGAGATTAGCCCGCGATCGAATAATTCCAGCAGCAACTTTTTTACGTCCAATTCGTTGTTTAAATCCAGTTCCGGAAAGATAAACTGAATGCTCTTTTCCTGATAGCCGTTTATTTCCTGCCAATCATCAAATATCCAACGCAGAACGGCCTTGGCATATTGCTTTAACTCACGGATAACAATTAACACCTTGCGGAATGCAATACTTGCGGTGGCAAAGTTCGGCCCCTCTGCACTGACTATGGCCCGGTTCATGCCCATGGCCACCATGATGTCTTCCTTGACATCCTGGATGTCTTTTTGGGTGGATAATACCTCGCCCTCGGCGCCATGAGTGGAAACATCCACAAAGAAGGGGACTACCACCCCAGAGCGCAAGTCCATTTTGTTGAATACGCCCCGGATGGTTTCCAGCATCTTTTGATCGGGCATGATCAATTTCTGTCCGAATTGGCCGCCCACTTTTACCAACCTTAGCGGTGTTGTCCAGCGTTTGGCTATGGCAGCTTGCGCCCTGCGGTAATCCCGCAATAGCTCTATACTCTGAAAAGCGGGCAGAATCATGGAATTGCCCTGAGAGGCAAATATGGGGGCGCGCCATTTAAGGTGCAGTAACTGTTCAACCGGCAGGGTGATGCCGTTTCCCGCTCCAATCCGGTCTTCAGAATATTGTTTGGCCTCGGTCAACTCCCCCTGGATGTACTTGGCCTTAATGGATAGGGGATTAAGGCAGAGCAACTGCTCAATATCATTTCCTGCCTTGTTGTAGCGTTTATAGGCATAGCCCGATCCCTTGACTATGGTCTGGATCAATATATCCGAGAGCAGCTTATGCAGATTGAGTTTGTCGGCTAATTCGATCGCCTCCCACTTTACGTCTTCGTCATCGCAGGTGATTTTTATTTCATCCCCCACGGCAAAGGCTTTCCAGGCATCAATCACATTGGCCACAATCGGCTCTTCCACATAATATTCCCAGGCTTTTTTCGCCCGCTCTTCCCAGGTGGCGGGGATGGCCTCATTGACGTTGAGTTTGCTGAAGGCGCCGGAATCCAGGGCGGCGACGGTACATAAGCCGGATGTCGGTAGTTGGTTGTCGGTTAAGGAAAAGACTGACGACTGATGACTTTTCTTGTTTTTTGTTTTCATTTTTCGACCTTAAATATTTTTGCTTGATGTTTTACCAGCTTGCGGTTAAAATAATCTCTATACAGCTAAAGGAGTTTTGCTTATGCTTACCGAATACAAAGTGGTTTATTCCTTTGATAAAGAAACCGGCCAGGTGTGCGCCGAGGTTCCCGCCTTGAACCATATTGCCGATTTTGGCAAGGATTTCAAGGAAGCGGAAAAGAATATCACCAAAGCGGTGGAACTTTACCTGGAACATCTCCAGGAAAAGAAACAGCAATTCCCCAAAGAGCGCGCCCGCCAGGGAACATTCATCCGGCTGCAACTTGCGCAGGCCGCAGCCAAGTAATTTATGTCCAAGCTCAGCCCCATCAAAGCCAGGGTGGTTATCCAGAAACTTGAACGGGCCGGATTTGTAATCGCCAGGCAAACCGGCAGCCACGTAATCATGGAAAATGAGGTTACCGGAAAATCCTGCGTGGTTCCCAACCACGGACAGCGGGACATCCCCCGTCCCACTTTGCGTAGCATTGTGGTCAAACAGGCCGGTCTGACAGAAGATGAATTTTTGAATCTCTAACCTTCCGCTATAACCTCTCTTTTTGTTGGTTGTTTAAATTCAAGCCGCTTTTTTAAATTGTTCCGGATAAATCCGCAGCTTTTCCAAAAATTCTGTATCCATATCCTGCGCTGCTTTTAGTTCCTCATGCGGATCAACTGTCCGGTAGTTATTCTCAATCACCGCGGCGGCGTTATCGGCGCTGCACAGCGGATAATAGGCGCAGGGGGTCTGGAAGTGAAAGCAAAAGGCAGTGTTTTGGTAAAAATACCCCTTTCTTCTTGCGATTAGAAAATTCTGGGTCAGTTCCCACAATTCGCTTTTCAAAACCTCATAGCGGCTCTCCGGGATATAGAACTTTTGCCGAAAAAACATTTCCGGCTCGCCGTATTTAATACGCAAACGCTCCTGGAATTCCTCGTCGCTCTCCGGCAGCTTGCGCTGGGCCGATGTTTTTCCGGTTTTGGACTTGGCCAACAGTTCGGCGCGTCTTGCTTCAAATTCGGCTTCGGTCTCCCCCTTGCCCTGTTGCAGTTTGGCTTTGACCAAAATATCGTAAATGATGCCGACGATGGGAATTTTCAAGACTTCTCTCACATACCAGGCGTAAAGGATGATTTGAAAATCGGCCCAGAGCTTTTCCGTCACATCCAGTTGAGACGTAGTTTTGTGCTCCAGCAGAAAGAATTCATCCCCGATTTGAACGATTCCGTTTACCTTTCCAGCCAGTACAAAGCTGCGGGAAGATGCTCCGGTGGCCGGGTTGATAATCTTTCCCCCGAAGAGCTTGTTTAAGGCAACTATCTGAAAGTCTTCCTGGGGATAGCGGGCGGCGTAACCCGTCATCATGGCAATCGCCAGATGCCAGGTTTTCTTCTGTTCCTCATCCTGAGCCGCGTTGGGATAAGCTTGATTGATATGTTCCAGTACCTTTTCCAGGTTTCGCTCCCCATGCCAGAGCGCCAGACATTCATGGATCAAAGAACCGAAGGAAAGGTTGCTGTCCGGCTCCACCGGAACCAACCCCTGCAAATAACGCAGGGCGCAGGCCCGGCGGCAGTTGCGGAAGAGATTCCACAGGGAATAAGTGGTGAGCATTTTGCCGCGTCCGGAGCGCCCTTCGTTACCGCCGCTTTCCGGCGGCAATAAAGCGTCTGCTTTCGGCAAATGATTATTGCACATGTCAGATACAACAGTGTTATTATCCCTTTGTGGTTCCATACTGCTCTCTTGAATCAAAGATTCTCATAACATCTTGATAAACACGCTGTAATGCTGCTCATATAAAAATAGGGTCCGTCAAAAGAGGAATCGGAATCTCCGTTACCACCTGTCCCCAGACACTGTCATCCCGAAACTGCTCCCGGATCAGCAGGGCGCAGCGTACCGCGTCAATAATATGGTCATTGCCTTTGGGATATTGTATCCGACCCCCGGCGTTAAAATTATAAGTGTGGGTGGTGAATTGGGATTCAATGTCCACATCGTCTATAGGCAACACCAGTTCCCGCCGTTGCAAGCCGCCGTTTATAAGCTGGGTCATGTATTCCTTGGCGGGCTTTTTCGTTTCTTTACCGTCTTCCATGTAAATGGAAATGCTGCTGCCGAAGTCAAAGCCCCGCAGTCTGTCTTTCAATCCCAGCGGGCGGTATTTATCCAGGCTGGTTAATTCCTGGACTATCGATAAGCCGTTGCCGCCGTTATCCAGCCCGATACCCGCCGGGTTATAATAGCGGTCAATTAAGGCTAAGCAGGCCGAAATATGAGGGTAGGCTACATGCTCCATATGTATCCGCAAGACCATTTTCAGGTGCAGGCGTTCATTCGGGTCTTGGGTTTCTTTAAACACAACGATTTCAGTGGGGTCGTTGGTATAACCGGTGTCCACTCCCACCCAGAATGTCCCGGACAGATGTGCCAGATTCAATAGCATATCCAGCCGGTTTTCCACCGCCTCTTCGCTCTCGCAAGCCTTCAATTCCTCGCCGGTGATAACGATACGCTGGTATTCGGGAATATCCTGACGACACAAAGTCAGGTATTCTATATTAAATGCCCCGTAACTTGGCCAGCCGTGCTCTCCGGTCACCTCGTGCTGCCAGCCGGCGGTATCCAGCCCGCCGTAGAATTCCTTTAATT
>JACRJN010000126.1 GCA_016235675.1 Candidatus Schekmanbacteria bacterium | reverse complement strand
TCGCCGAAGCAATCTCTACGCACGCATGGAGATTGCGTAGCTAAAGCTCGCAATGACGCCCCAGGTATCTGATGAGAACACTACCAAGAAATTTTCTTTCGTCCTGTACCGATCATCCCCAATAAGCCGGAAGATATTAATAAAAGCGCAGCCGGTTCCGGTACCGGTTCGGGATCGGGATCGGGTGCTTTGGCGCTGATCGCCCCTACCGCATCGATATCCGCTCCGGCATATCCGGGCAGGTGACTGCTTGCCCTTCCGTACATATCAACAAGTTTGACATAATAATACAACTGACGATAACCGATTCCGGGAACGCCGTCGATATTAAACCCGGTTTGTTCCCTGCTTTGGGTTACTCCGATATAAAACCAGTCAAAGCCGTTTTTACTGATGGAAGCAGAAAATTGCTCATGCCGTTTACCGGCTTCAAAAATCCATAAATCCGGGTTAGTATCCCCGGAAGGGGTGACGAAATTATCGGTAAATTTTACAATTAAGGTACCGCCGTCGCCCAGAGACACGAAGGAATTCCAAAACTCAGGGGAATTAATTTGCCCTTGATCGGGAATACCCAAGGACTTAGAGGGGTCGTTATACGGCGCCGTTACATTTTCCCCTACGGTATAACTTACAACCTCATCGGCAAAGGAAAGCGCTCCATAGGGAAATTCAATACCCATATAGTTTATAGCCAAAGCTTTTTGGCTAAAACAGACTAACCAGATCAAAATAAAGAGAATTAATTTCTTAGAAATTTTTACCATGTTGTTCATTTGGTTGCCCTCATTTTAAAATAGTGCACTGTATATACCTATAAATAAAAATTAACCGGTTTATATATTTTAAAATTACTTTAAGAATACATAATTATTATATTCGATTTCAGAAAAATGTCAACATATTTATTATGTACATAAAATAGTGAATTTGATGACTGGGTTGAAAGATCGGGAGGGGTGAGGGAAAGACTAATACGCTATCAAGAATCGGGGTTACCCTAACCCGGACAAGCCGGAAACAGAAAGATTTTACTCACACAAAGACACAGAAACACAAAGATAATTGATAATGATGGAAGAAGGCTCTAATTAGAGTTTTCTTTCTCCATTATCCATTGTCCATAAATCCCCGTTGCTTTATGGTAGGCACAGCCCACCCTACAATTTTACTACAAAATTTAAGATTTTTTTCCAAGGCAAACAAAAACAAAAAGGTCTCCCTGCTTCTACGCGACCGATTAATTACCGAGTTTACCGAACAGACCTTTTTTTACCGGCCCCTGAGCAGCCAGTTCCAATTGGCGTAAGCGTTCCGTTAGTTCTTGCTTTTCCGGACTTCTATAGAGCATCTCCTCTTTGGAGATTTTTCCTGTTTGAAAAAGGCGCAAGAGGGATTCATTCATGGTCTGCATGATACTGCTTGCCTGACTTGTTTGCATAATACTTTGAATTTGATGAATTTTCCCTTCCCGTATCAGATTTCTGATGGCTGAATTGGGGATCATGATTTCCAAACTCAGCACGCGTCCCGGCCCGTCGCTGCGGGGGATGAGTTGTTGAGATAACACCGCCTCCAGGACAAAAGACAATTGTGTGCGCACCTGCGCCTGGCGGTTTTCGTCAAACACATCGACTACACGGTTGATTGTTTCCACGCAGGAATTTGTATGCAGGGTAGCAAAAGTCAAATGGCCGGTCTCGGCAATGGTCAGAGCCGCACTGATAGTTTCCAGATCGCGCATTTCACCGATTAATACAACATCGGGGTCTTGTCGCAAAACAGTACGCAACGCGTTATGAAAAGTTACGGTGTCCAGATGTACTTCCCTTTGAGAGATTAGACATTTCTTGCTTTTGTACAGATATTCAATCGGGTCTTCCACCGTTATGACATGCCGTTGATATTTACAATTGATATATTCTATCATCGAGGCTAAAGTGGTGGATTTGCCGTTGCCGGTAGGGCCGGTAACCAATATCAACCCGTGCACCTTTTGACATAGGCTGTTAAGTACCTGCGGCAATCCTAATTCATCAAAGGTAGGGATAGACAAGGGGAGATGTCTTAAAGCGATGGAATAAGAACCCCTTTGAAAGTAAGCATTGGCGCGAATACGTCCGATTTGCCCGATACTGAAAGAAAAATCCAATTCTTTGTTTTCTCCGGAATCCATAGTCTTTTGCTGCCGTTCCGTTAACACGCTGAAGACCAATTCTTTAACATCCTGCGGCATCAGCTTGGCATGTCCGATAGAGACAAGACGACCGTCGATCCGATAAAGCGGAGGCGATCCGGCGCTCAAATGCAAGTCGCTGCTCTTTTTCTCCACCATCTTTACCAGTAATTCTTCCATCGTAGCTTCGTACATCCAAGCTCTCCTTTGTTTCGTTGGCATTAATAACTTGCGGCAAACATTAATACCAAGTTGCGTTCAAAAATGTAGTTACCTGATTTATCAGGTTCTTTCTGCCCAATGAATTGGGCAACTACAAATGAAAATCCAATTTCCGGTTGAGAATTAATGTTTCTTTCCGCCACCCTTCACCGCGTCACCTAATTTAAAGATGGGCAAGAAAATCGATATAATAATCGCGCCGACGACTGTTCCCAAAACAACAATCAGAATCGGTTCAATCAAGGATGAAAGCGAATCTACCGCCGTTTCCACTTGCTGCTCATAATAGTGCGTCACTTTATTGAGCATTTCCGGTAAAGTACCGGCTTCTTCCCCCGATGCCACCATACGAATAATCATGGCGGGGAAAATTTTACGCGTCTCTAATGACTCATGAATAGTCCTGCCATCCCGGATGTCGACAACACATTCTTTGGCGGCCTTTTCCAAATATAAATTTCCGGCAGCCTGCCCCGCCAGATTGAAGGCTTCCAGAACCGTTACTCCGCTTTCCAATAAAATAGATAATGTGCGCAGGAAACGGGTAAGAATCGATTTCCAGATTAAAGGGCCGAAAATGGGTATCTTTATAATTAAGGAATCAAGTAAATATGCTCCTTTTTTGGTTTTTATAAAAGACCAGAAAGCAAAACCTATTCCGGCCACAGCCATAATCAGCACAAATAAATAATTGCGCAGTATATCGCTGATAGCGATTAGAGTTTTTGTCGCCGCCGGCAAATCCGCCCCTAATTTACTGAAGGTTTCCTGAAAACTGGGAACGATTTTGGCAATTAATATCAAAATGGCGATCGTGGCAAAACCCAAAATTACGCAAGGGTAGGTCATTGCTCCCTTGACTTTACGTCTTAGGGTCAAAGTTTTGTCCAGATAAATAGCCAGTTGACTCAAAATAACATCCAAATCACCGGTAGCCTCCGCCGCCCTTACTAAGTTTACATAAACAGTACTAAACACCTTGGGATATCTGGCTAAAGCATTGGAAAACGATTCTCCCCCTTCTACATCTTTACGCACATTTTGCAAGATCCGCTGAAACCTGCGATCGGCCGAATCTTCGGATAAACTGGTTAGTGATTTTAAAAGATGCAATCCGGCGCCGGTCATACTGGAAAGTTGACTGGTAAAGAGTAAAAGGGTGGCCAGTTTGACACCGCCTTTAGTACCGGGGTCATTTAATTTTTCCCAAAAATTCTGTTTTTTCCCGGTTACATCGGAGACCGCGGGCCTGGCAGCCGACGCTCCTAAAGAAAAACCTTTGGCGGCAGCAGCAGCCCCGCCTTTAGCGGCGTTTATACTTAAGACTACAAAGCCGCGTTTTTGCAGGGAATCCGCCAGGGTTTCCGGATTGACGCCGTCCAAATCCCCTTCCTGAGGAATTCCCTCGGCATTAATAACTTCATAATGATAGCGAGGCATTTTTATTCTCCCTTCCGGGTAATACTAAAGGTGTTGTTTTTGGCAGATAAATTGTAGTCCCAGCCCTTTAGGGCTGATTTTCATGGCAAAGCCATGCAATAACGACTCATACCAATTCGCTATCAAACATTGAAGAATAGTTCGTCGCACGGGGGTTTATCCCCCGTTTGCAGCGCCTGCTTACGGGAGATGAACTCCCGCGCTACATTAATCTTTGATAGCGAATTGGTATCACAAGTGGTTAAATCTTCTCAAATTAATTCACACCTTTCGGACTGAACATGCCTTTTATCTCAGCCTAAGGCTGAAAATGCGTGGCTAAAGCCACGGGACTACATTTTTTATGTCAAAATCAGGTTACTAAAGGTGTCGTTTTGCGCAGCATCATTCTCCTTCGACACAGGTGGCCAAAACTTCTTCCACTGTGGTCATTCCCTCCAAAGCTCTTCTTACCCCACAGGATTTGAGGGTTTCCATCCCCTCCTCTATGGCTTTGGTACGCAGCATATCCATAGAGCTGTTTTTATCTAATAATAAGGTCTTGGCCGCCGGAGTCATTTCAAAAATTTCAAAGATAGCTAAGCGACCGATATAGCCGCTATTACGGCAATTAGGGCAGCCTTTGCCCCGATATAAAAATATTTCTTCGTTTTTATTTAAACCGAGCAGTGTTTTTTCTTCTTCAGTCGCACTATATTTTTCCTTACATTCCGGACAAATTCTTTTTACCAGACGTTGGGCGATAGCCAGCGTTACCGAGGAAACCACTAAAAACGGTTCCAGGCCAATATCGATCAACCGGATTATCGCTCCCGTCGCATCATTAGTATGAAGTGTGGAAAGCACCAGATGGCCGGTTAGCGAAGATTTGACGGCGATATGGGCGGTTTCCTGATCACGAATTTCACCAATCATGATTACATCCGGGTCTTGCCGTAAAATCGCCCGCAAAGCGTCGGCAAATTCAAATCCGATGTCGGATTTTACCTGCACCTGCTGAATGCCGGGCAGTCGGTATTCAGCCGGGTCTTCTACCGTAATGATATTTTTACGGGGTGATTTAATTTCATTCAAAACAGTATAAAGCGTGGTAGATTTACCGGAACCGGTCGGGCCGGTAACCAGAATCATGCCATGGGGTCGATGCATGTATTTCCTGAAAAGATTCTCCATCCTTTCCCCCAACCCCAAATTAATCAATTTATTATTCAATACCGAGTTCTTGCGCAACAAACGTAAAACGATCTTCTCTCCATAAATGGTAGGCAGGCTGTTAACGCGAAAGTCTACGCCCGCACCACTATACTGAATGGAGAAGCTCCCGTCCTGAGGGACGCGTTTGACGGCAATGTCCATACCGGAAAGAATTTTAAGCCGGGAGGTAATGGAGGATTTGAGATGCTTGGGAGCGACAATCAATTCGAAAAGCGAGCCGTCTACACGATAACGTACCGTCATCCCATCCTCTTTCGGCTCCACATGAATATCCGAGGCCCGATCTTCGATCGCCCGGACAATCATAAAGTTAACCATTTTTACTACCGGAGGGTCGCCTGCCTGTGTGCGTAATTGGCTGGTATCGGTTTCATCCTCCTCATCTTTTTTCCCTTCCTGCAACTCCAATTCAATATCGGCGATACCCAGTTGCATTTCCTCTTTAGCGGCAGTAGTCTGTTCTCCTTCTTTGGGCGTTTTTTGGTCTTCTTCCTTGGGTTTTTTCTTGTACGCGGCCTCTATGCTTTTAAGAATCTCTCCTTTTGTTCCTAAGACCGGCTTGACATGCAGATGAATTAAACGCTGAAGATCATCGATAGCAACCAGGTCATAGGGATCGCACATCGCCGTCCAAACATGGTTTTCATCGCGCCATAAGGGAAGAAAAGTATATTTACGACATAAATCTTCAGATATTAATGTCAGTAATTGCGGCTCAATTTTGTTTAAATGCTCTTGATTTAAAACGGGTAAATCCCATAATTCTCCCAAAACAGTATTAATATCCGCTTCTTTAACCCACCCCATATGGATTAAAATCCGCTCTACGGGTTCCCCCTTACGCTTTTGTATTTGTTGGGCTAAATCCACCTGAGTGGGGGAAATAAGTCTGCGTTTGAGCAACAACGAAACCAGGTTATTTTGAATATCGGGGGCAATTACTACGCTCAAAGCTACCTCCTTTATTCTCATTGAAAAGCCGGGGGTTAAAGTCCAATTACCGCAGAGGATATGATTTAATTATAAGAGAGTGTTCACCTAAAGATAGATATTTATATATTTAAAAAACGTAGTCCCGTGGCTTCAGCCACGTATTTTCAGCCCCTTAGGGCTGCAAAAAAAGGTGTGTTCGTATGGAACGCGCCGAAAGTATTGAGAGTCATAATTG
>JACRJN010000127.1 GCA_016235675.1 Candidatus Schekmanbacteria bacterium | reverse complement strand
TTTCCCTTGCCACCACTTCAAAACAGAGCTAAAAATCAGCTTCCCGTCTTCTCCGCCCAATACGGATTCGCTGCAACGCTCCGGGTGGGGCATCAGGCCCATGACGTTTCTTGCGCGGTTGCAGATTCCGGCGATATTTTCCAGCGATCCGTTGGGATTATCCGCAGCGCCCACTTCACCTTGCGGGCTACTGTAGCGGAACACTATCTGATTGTTGGCGTTTAGTCCGGCCAGGGTCTGCTCGTCGGCGTAGTAGTTGCCCTCCATATGGGCGATGGGGATTTGCAGGACTTGACCGCTGCGGCAGGTTTGAGTAAAGGGGGTAAGATTATTTTCCACCCGCAGATTTACATAGCGGCAGATGAACTTCAAGCCCTGGTTGCGCTGCATCGCTCCCGGCAATAATCCGGCCTCCAGAAGAATCTGGAAACCGTTGCAGATACCCAGCACCAGGCCGCCCTTTTGGGCAAAGTTGACAACCTCGCTCATCACCGGAGAAAAGCGGGCGATGGCTCCGGTGCGCAGATAATCCCCATAGGAAAAACCGCCCGGCAAAACCAGGCAATCATAATCGGAAAGTACGGTGGTCTTGTGCCAGACAAAATCCACCGGCTGCCCCAATACATGCCTGATCACATGATAACAATCGTGATCGCAGTTGGAGCCGGGAAAAACGACTACTCCCCAGCGCATATGTATTTTCCTTGTTGAAAAATAAAAATAGCAATAGTAGGGTGGGCTTTGCCCACCATTTTAAACTATTCCCGGTTGATATTTGACCGGCATAAATAATGTCAGACCATCAAATCTGGTGGGCACAACCCACCCTACAAAACTCACAATTGCACCAAGGGCGGGGAGACTAAAGCCCCTACATTCACCCTTGTACACATTGAAGTTCCTTAGAAGATATAATTATTCCGACTTCTGAATTCTGTCTCCTGACTTCTATTAGATTGGGATATTTTAACCTATTTAAGCTTATTAATCCAGCCCTCATAATATTTGAGGTTATTTTCCAGTACTTCAATGTCCTTCTTATAACCGTCAATCTTGAGCTGATAGCTTTCCAGCGCCAATTCTATTTGAGCAAGCGCATCCTTTAACTGCAAAATTTCCACATCGTTGTTTGAGTCCCTCAGCCGTGATCGGTATTCCTTGCGCCGCTGTTCCAGTTTGGAAATCTCGGTTTCGACGAATTGAATATTTTTATTTACCTGTTCCTGGAGGATTTTTTCTTTTTCTTTTTTTGCCTCATAAGTGGCGATCATGTGATCCTTTTCTTCGCTGATTTCCTCGGTCTCTTTTTCATACTTTTTTTCCGGCTGATCCAATATCAACTGACCGTGCTCACCGTCCATGGTCATTTTGAAGGTGTTCAAAAAGGAGAGACCCAATAAGCGCACCTGTCCGACCAAAACCTCCAGATTTCTTACCTCGGCGTTTCCGATACGCAACGAACGAAGTTTAACCAGCGGAAATTCCACCTTCCGGCCATCGGCCAGATAAGCGGGAACTCTTGTGGCATTGGCGGTATCCAGTTGCAATTGGCGGGCGTCTTCTTCAGTGATTTGAGTGTTGGTGGCGCCGGTATCCAGAACAAAAAGCACCGGGTAGTGTTGATTGATGACGCCATTGACCAAAACAGCGTTACCTGACCGCTCGAAATGGACAACAGTGCGGGTATTTTTTTTGGCCGGGTCTTCGAATTCTTTATTGACGATAACCTGACTGCGATAAGCATCGGGAATATGTTGTTCGTCGTTGGTAAAGTGAGACACGCCTTTTTCATCCACCCAACGATATATTTTAGCGTGGAGCTTGGCGGGAAATAGGAATGCCGATAGGATTAAAAACAGACAAATTGATTTGTGAAACATGGTTATTTGCTTCAAGTTTTGTAGGGTGGGCTGTACCCACCAATCTTGATTGCCATTACATTATTTTATGATCGGCATAATTTAAATTTGAGAATAGTTTAAAATGGTGGGCACAGCCCACCCTACAGGAACATTTAATAGTGTTCTATCGTCTGGAGATAATTCCGAAAATTAGCCTTCATCTCATCTAAACTATCCCCGGCGAATTTCTCCCTCAAAGCGCTGGCGATTTCAAAAGCGACCACCGCTTCGGCCACAACAGCCGCGGCCGGTACCGCGCAGGTGTCGGAGCGCTCAATGCTGGCGTCTACCGGCTCTTTGGTCACAACATCCACGGAACGCAGGGGACGCATCAGGGTGGGGATCGGTTTCATCACCGCCCGCAGCACGATAGGTTCTCCGTTGCTCATCCCGCCTTCGATTCCCCCGGCGTGATTGGAAAGCCTATAAAAGCCGCGCTCAGCGTTATAAAATATCTCATCATGAGCGGCGGCTCCGGTAAGGTCACTCAGCGCAAAACCGTCGCCGATTTCCACTCCTTTAATCGCCTGGATACTCATCAGGGCGTAAGCCAGTTTAGCGTTCAGCTTGCGATCCCAATGAACATGGCTGCCCAATCCCGGCGGTACGTTAAGAGCTACAACTTCAAATGTTCCACCCAAACTGTCCCCGGCGGTTTTCGCCCAATCGATGCGCTTTATCATCAATTCTGCGGCGGTTTTATCCGGACAGCGTACCGGCGAATTTTCCGCTAAGTTGAAAAGCTCCTGGTAGGGCAAATCAAGCTTAGAGGCGCTCATTCCTCCGATATTGGTAACATAACTTATGATTTGGATGTTGAACTCAGATAAAAGCTGTTTGGCGATCGCTCCCACCGCTACCCGCATGGCCGTTTCCCTGGCAGAAGAGCGTTCCAGGATATTGCGCATATCATGGGTCGCATATTTTATACCGCCGGTCAAATCGGCGTGTCCCGGTCTGGGATGGGTCAGCATATCGACAGGTTTGGGAAAAGGCTCCACCGCCATTTTCTCCCGCCAGTTGCTATAATCCCGATTAGCCAAAAGCAAGGCAATCGGGCTAGCCATACTTACGCCGTTCCGCACCCCGGAGGCGACTTTCACCCGATCCTGCTCGATCTTCATCCGCCCGCCGCGGCCGTAACCCCCCTGACGCCGCGCCAAGTCCTGGTTAATCTTATCGACGCTCAGCGGGACACCAGAGGGCATCCCTTCCAGGATGGCCGTTAAATATTCACCGTGAGATTCCCCGGCGGTTAAGTAGCGCAGCATTAAGACAAACCCTCAAAAGAAGTTTTATTTATAGACGTTTTTTCTGTGTTCAATTTTTTCTATATGCACAATTAATCTCTGATTATCAATATCAAAAACTATCCGGTAATCCCTAACCCGATAGGAATAGTACCCCTTGAGGTTGCCAAGCAATGCTTTGGCACAAGCAGGGTCTGATGAAATATTTTCAAAGCCCTGCATAAATTGGCCAAACAACTTTGAATTAGTTTTTTGTATTTCGGCCAAAAACTTTTCAACTTTTCTTGACAAAACAAGCTGATACATTATTCAACCTTATATTTTTTCTTAAAATCAGTAAAGGTAATAAAATTCCCCTTGTCAATATCTGCACGCTCTTCTTTTAATTCCTGAAGCAAATTTGGATTTTCGGCTAATAGCTCAATTGTTTCCATCATATTTTCGTATTCTTCAACCGGAATAATAACCACAGGTTTATCGCTGGATATTGTAATGGTGGGCATTTATTTCTCCTTGTCGAAGGTTATATAGAAGTCTATATATACCTACGATTATAATTTATCATATACAGCATCTTGCTTTGAATACCCGGCAAAAAAATTCTTAGCGGCTGTTTCTTCCCAAAGCTGGTCTTCTAATTCATCGATGAAAACAATAATTACTTTTTTATCCCCTATATACTGGATTTTTTCTAACAACTCTATTTTGCCATTATGATAAATGCCGGGGATTGCTTGAAGTGCCATAAAAACACTCCTTGTTGAAAATTTTGAAGGATGTATTTTGGGCATACTTCCCGAAATACCGATTTACTGGAGTAGGGACTTTAGTTCCGTCCCGCGCACGTTCGTATCGTGCGTAACTGACGAGGCTAATGCCTCTACTCCAGTAAAATTTTATCCCTACATTTGCCGTCACAGGCTGGAAGCCTGTGCTACCGAAACATTAATTGGTCTTTGTCGCCTGTCCCGCTATCTGCTTATCCAATTCGGCAATCATTTGTTTGACCTGTTCGGCTTGCGGGCCTCCGGGCATTACCTTCAGGAAATTCCCCCAGGCGGCTTTGGCTCCCGGCAGGTCTTTTTTATCATCGCGCAGGATGATACCCAGATTCAGATGGGCAATATAATGATTGAAGTCGCTTTCGTTGACTCTGCGCAATTCGGCGATAGCATTATCGAACTGCCCCAGCTTGCGGTACATGGTGGCCATATCGGTGCGGACATCGCTCATTTTGGGATTGAGTTCCAGCGCCTTTTGATAATATTCGACGGCAGCTTGCGCCTTGCCGGTATCATAAGAAATGTTGCCTAATTGGATATAAGCCTCGTGCTTCTTATCATCCAGGGCGATAACTT
Source organism: Candidatus Schekmanbacteria bacterium (assembly GCA_016235675.1). GTDB lineage: Bacteria > SZUA-182 > SZUA-182 > SZUA-182 > SZUA-182 > JACRJN01. The sequence goes on along the minus strand of JACRJN010000127.1, from coordinate 5,055 downwards.
TTTGAATGGTGGTTATCGCTTCATCGAATCTTTGGGCACTGTAATAGACCCCGCCCAATTCCAGCAAGGTTTGGATGTTGTTGGGATCGTCCTTGAGCATTTTTTGATATTGCCCGATTACATGATTCAACTGCTCCGGGGAGGGGGCTTTGGGAGCGGTTTCTTCCTGGTGTTCAGGAGACGGCGGCGCTTCGGCTGTCTGTTGTTTCTCACCCATAAGTTTCGGTACCGCCAGTCCTAAAACCAACCCCAGGATCAAACCGGCAATACCCATTACGATGCTTTCTTTTTTCACTTTTAGTAAAACCTCTCTGAAAAAATTATTCACCGCAAAGACGCAGAGGACGCAAAAAAAAGCGTGAAGAGTAAAAGATAAAGGGTAAAAAGGAAAATTTTTCACTCTTTACACTTCACCCTTCGCTCTTGATTCTCAGCGTTCTTTGCGTCTCTGCGGTGAAAATAATAATTTATCTTCCCCCGGCGATGGCCGGAATAATCGACACCTCGTCACCATTTTTCAACACCGTCTTATCGGCCTGCAAGAAGCGGATGTCCTCGCCGTTTACATAGATATTGACAAAGCGGCGGATTTTGCCGCTTTCATCGCAGATGCGCTCTTTTAATCCCGGATAAGCGGCGTCCAAGTTGTCGATCAGATTTTTAATATCGATGGCCTCGGCGGAAAGTTCGGCTTGGTTATTGACGATTTTTTGTAACGGGGTCGGGACTTTAACTTTTACTGCCATTTTATGTTTCCTCCTATTTCTTGAAAGCTTTCTTTTCAAATGAAGCTAATGTGGGTTCAATTTCAATCGGCTGCCCGATGGCGCCGGTAATCGCTTCCTGAGTTTTCAGACCGTTACCGGTGATGCAAATGACTATCGATTCATTTTTAGGGATAACCCCTTGTTCAATCAGCTTTTTGGCGGCGGCTACCGTTACCCCGCCGGCGGTTTCCGTGAAAACCCCTTCGGTGCGGGCGAGCAATTTAATACCTTCGATGATTTCCTCGTTGGTGACCTCTTCTCCGCCTCCGCCGGTATTCCTAAGAATCTGGAGGGCGTAATAACCGTCCGCTGGATTGCCGATAGCCAAGGATTTGGCCAAAGTCACCGGTTTGACCGGACGAATGCCGTCCCAGCCGTTCTTCAAGGAGGTGATGATCGGGGCGCAACCTTTGCCCTGAGCGCCGTAAACCTTGGTTTGGGGGGCAGCAGACATGATGCCGATTTTGTGCAGTTCCTCAAAGCCCTTCCAAATCTTGGTAATCAACGAGCCGCTGGCGGCGGGAACCACAATATGCTTAGGATAGCGCCAGCCCATCTGCTCCACCACCTCGAAGCCATAACTTTTGGAGCCTTCCGCATAAAATGGCCGTAGATTGATGTTGACGAACGCCCATTTATACTGAGAGGCGATTTCGCTGCAAAGACGGTTGACCTCGTCATAATTGCCCTCGACGGCGATCAAATTGGGAGCGTAAACCAGAGAGCCGACCACCTTGCCCAGTTCCAAATCCGCCGGGATGAAGATATATCCCCGCAGATTGGCGCGGGCGGCATGGGCGGAAACGGCATTGCCCAGGTTGCCGGTGGAAGCGCAGGCTACCGTATCAAAGCCAAATTCCTTGGCTTTGGTCAATGCCACCGCCACCACACGGTCTTTAAAGGAAAAGGTGGGATGGCAGACCGAATCGTCTTTAATGTACAGTTCGTCCACTCCCAAGGCTTCCGCCAGGCGCTGAGAGCGGATTAAAGGCGTGTAGCCGGAGTATAATCCCACCGTCGGATCGCCGTCAATAGGTAATAATTCGCGATAACGCCAAAGGCTGTTGGTTCGGGAGGTAATTGCTGTAATGTTCAAAACCCGGCTGATGGCCGGATAATCATAAACAACCTCCAGCGGGCCGAAACAAAACTCACAGACATAAATCGGCGCCTGGCTGTATTCGCGGTTACACTCACGACAGCGTAAACCCTTTACATAAGACACTGGAGACACCACCTTTCGGAAGATTCAACTGTGTCGCCATGTAGTTACCTGATTCATCAGGTACAGCCTGTGCTACCCGATAAATCGGTAACTACAATATGTGGTATTGGCAAGATTGCCAAACCCAATTGCGACACAGTCTCGAAGCGGGGGATAAACCCCCGCGCTACGTTAAAACAACAAAACAGCCAGGCTAATCAACCCAAAGGCCGCACAATAATAGGCAAAATATGAAAGCCGCTTTTGCCGGGTGGCGCGCAGCAAAATATCGATGGTGTAATAACCGATGACAAAAGCGGTAAGCACGCCTGCCAATAAACTTGCCGGGTTACCGGAAGATTGGGTCATGTCAACCAGGTGTCTTGCCTCTAAAATCGTCGCCCCGAATACGGCCGGAATCAGCAGTAAAAAGGAATAACGGGCGGATAAATCCCGATCCAGTTTGCAAAAAATACCGGCAGCGATGGTGCTGCCGGAACGGGAGATGCCGGGCACAATGGCAATCCCTTGCGCCGTGCCTATAATCACAGCCTTGCCCCAGGTCATTTCTTTGATATGCTGCCGGGCGCTGGGCGCTCTGTCCGCCATCCACAGCAAGGCAGCGGTGATCAATAATTGCCAGGCCGCATCGACCGGCGAACCAAACATGCTTTCAAAAGCGTTCTTAAAGGCTAATCCGATAATGGCGGTGGGGATAGACCCTAAGAATACCATATACGCCAGTTTACGATAGTTTAGCATTTCCTCGGACTTGTCGTCAAATTTCAATAAGCTGCAAATTATCCCTTTGAGTTCTTTGCGAAAATAGATACAAGCGGCGCTGGTAGTTCCGATATGCAACAGTATGTCATATAAAAGCCCCGGTTCCTTGAAACCGGGCAAGAAATGCTGCACGATTACCAGATGTGCGGAACTGCTGACCGGCAAGAATTCCGTCAGCCCCTGAATCAAACCCAAAAAAACAGACTGGAATAACGACAAAAAAACCTCCTTGTTAAAAGGGTGAAGAGTAAAGGGTAACAGAAAAAATTCACTTTCACCCTCTACCCTTCACCCTTTTTCAAAATTAACCCTATATTCATAACATTTTTCTGCCATGAATACAACCTTAAAATGTATATCGGCGGGGACATTAAATCATTTCAAATGAATAGATGGTCTTTGAAAAGATTAACAGGCGGGGGTCAGTTTTTCATCTGGCGGTAACGGTAACAGGCGCCGAATGCCCGCTTTCTAGGTCGTCCTTGTCTACGGCGGTTACCAGATATTCATAGCTTTTGCCGGGGGAGATGTCTCTGTCTGTGTAGGTAGTCTCAACCACGGTGCCGATTTTGCTTAGTCCCAGCCAGGCTTTACGGTAGACATTGTATTTGATAACATCGTTCCCGGAACCGGCTTGCCAGGTCAAAATGATTCTGTAGCCTTCGTTTACGGCGGAAAGTCCTGTGACTTGAGCAGGCAGGGCTTTGGTTGTGGCCCAAACCGGTGCGGAAAAAGCACCGGCTAAGCCTACGCTGTTTACGGCTTGCAGCTTATAATATAAAGTCTGAGCATCATCCAAATCTTTGTCGGCATAGCGCAGCGTATCCTTACTCATCTCGGCGATTTGCTCAAATTTCTGTTCAGGGGCCTCCGCGCTCCAAAGCCGGTAGAATTTAATATCCGCCTCCGGATTGGCCTGCCAGTAAATTATGATGTGCCGGGGGCCGCCTTGTGCAGTCAAACCGGTTGACGCTCCGGGGGCGTCTTTGGTGATGGCCGAAATCGGCGCAGTCAGCAAACTCTCGTGTTTATCGTCATAATAAGCGCTCATGACATAATAATATGTTACTCCGCTTTCCAGGTCTTTGTCGGTATACTCCTCAGTTTCCCGTCCGCTGATTTCCTTCAACAGCCGGAAATCAGCGGAGTTTTCTTTGGAGCGAAAAATCTTGTACCCACTTAAATCTGGTTCGGAGTTGGCCCTCCAGTGCAAAACCACCCGCTGCGCCAGTCCGGATAAAACCTGAAAATTCTGGGGCGTTTGCGGGACGGCGTTCAATTTGGCTTTAACCGGCTCGGAAGGCAGACTGACCAGGCCGTCTGTAGTGTAAATCACATATTGATAATAATAAGACCGGCCTTCGCTTAGGCGTTTATCTGCATATTGATACTCTTTTTCAATGGAGGAAAAGCTATCCAGTTCCTGAAAAGTCCCCTCCGGGGATTCGCCTCTTTGTAACGAATAGCGTTTAATGCCCCAGGAAGGTGATAACGGCCAGGAGAGCGTCACTTTATTCAGGCTTTCAACAGCCTTAAGCGGTAGGGTTAAAATACCGGTCGCCAGGGTATCCCCCAGCGCTATCCAGTTTTTCAGCAACTCGGTTATCACTGCTTTGACCAGCAAATTTGTGGTACCTTTACGGCTTTTGCGCGCAGTTAAACTCCACAAGACCTGGCCATCGGCAACCGTGATTAACCGCACGCTAACGCTGGTCTCGGTTTCTTGCCAGGAGGATACCGACCCCAAAATCACCCCGTCGGCATCCATGGATTTGCCTAATTTTGCAGCCAGCGGATAACGCAGCAATTTGGCGGCAGCAATTTTTTCCCCCGCCAGTTTTTCCGATACTTGTCCCTCCGGAATCAGTCCGTATTTGTTAATGTTTTCCAATTCGATGCGTAATAATTTCTCTATCCTTTCAGCGGGTTTGGGTTCTTCTATGTCGGCAGGATAGGCAAAGGGCAGGATCAATACCCGCTTTACGGTATATTTATTGGCTGCCGGGTTTACATAGACCTTGATTTCGTACGGGGAAACCGCGTTTGCCGGTAAGGATAAAAAAATAAAGCCCAAACACAGGCCGAATAAAAATAAAAGTTTAAAATGTTTCATTTTTCCCATCTACAAATTTAAAAACTAATAACATTAGATAAAGTTTAAGAGTGTTCACCTAAAGATAGATATTTATATATTTAAAAAACGTAGTCCCGTGGCTTCAGCCACGTATTTTCAGCCCCTTAGGGCTGCAAAAAAAGGTGTGTTCGTATGGAACGCGCCGAAAGTATTGAGAGTCATAATTG
>JACRJN010000125.1 GCA_016235675.1 Candidatus Schekmanbacteria bacterium | reverse complement strand
TGGCTTCAGCCACGTATTTTCAGCCCCTTAGGGCTGCAAAAAAAGGTGTGTTCGTATAGAACGCGCCGAAAGTATTGAGAGTCGTAATTGCAGGGCTAACGCCCTGAAGTTCAGCCCTGAAGGGCTGGGACTACGAACTACAAACAAAAAAACAATTTCTATCTATATGTCAACACTCTCAAATTTTTAACCTAATATACCGGATTAATCTTGAGGCTTGAGGAAAGGGCGAACACGAGGTTCGCCCCTACATGACATTGTAGAGGCGAATACAAAATTCGCCCCTCTAACCCTCAATGCGGTGTAGTGTTGGGGTTTATCCCCAACAGTAGCCGCAGGAACCTTGCATTAAAAGCAGGGGCTAAACCCCATAAGCGCTAACCTAAGTAATTTCCTCCAAAGGAAGAGGGGACTTTTTGAGCGGCAGGAGAATGAGCCGACTCTATGCCTGGCGTTTCTTGTCTTCCTTTTTAGCTCTCTTTTCGGCCTTTTTTTCCTTCATAGTTTTGGCAGGCGTTTTTTTGGTGTCTTTTTTTACATCCTGGCTTTTTCCCATTTTACAGCTCCTTTGCTTAAGTTAATATCCCGTTATTGCTAAACAGTAATTTTATAGTAAAAAGATATATATTTTCGCCATCAATGTCAATTATTTTTTTGTGTAATTCGATTTAAAAATAAAAAAAGAGGTTTAACCGCCGATGACGGTTAAACCTCTTATATTTTATCAGACTTTTTATTTTCCTTTCATGATCTCGATTACCTGCCCGAAGACATCTCCGATTCTCTTGCGTTCCGCAATTTTTTCTTCCTCTACCTTCTTTCTGTCCCCTTCATCGACCGGGACATGGCAACCTTCGCAATTGAGAACGGGAGCCAGGTATTTAGTGGAGTCTAAATCTATACTGATCGCTCTTAAAACGGTATGGCAGTTTTTACACCTAAAGTGGAAGGCGTCTTTAAGTTTTAATAATTGCCCTTTCCTGGGTATTTTTCTGGGTAATTCTCTAATTTTCTCATCTAAATCCTTCCGCCCCCTCTCAGTATGGCAGCCAATCAAACACATATCCTCGCCTTTAGCCTTCACCTGTTTTTTGGCGTGACATCTGCGGCAGGCACGCGGGTCTTTGCCCGGTTTTTTGGTATGATGACAGATACGACAGGCTATTTCAGGATCATTGCCGGCCATTCTCAGAACTAGTTCCTGATGCATTTTATGAGGGAAAACCACACGCTGGTAATCCACCTTAACGCTCTGCCTGGCACCGGTCCCCAGTTCCACCTCCCCCCCGTCGTCATCACCTTTGGGAGCGGTATTCCCCAATGTTACCAGCGAAAATACCCCTAATGCGAATACCACACTATACACCAAAATTCTTTTTTTCTTCAGCATTAAGCGCTGTCACCTCCTTAATTCCTGGTTAGTAAGAGGTAAAAAGTTATTAACAACAACCACTAAATAAAAACTACCACATGGACAGGAACTTGTCAAGGCAAATATTCCTTTTTATTGACAGCGGGCGCCAGGTAGTTTAACATTATAGAAGCTGATTTCTACCTATTAGGCTTTAGGCTCTGGGCTTTAGGCTTCAGGCGCAGAAAGAGACCCTTCCTTGGAGGGTATTTGAATTAGCCCAGAGCCCAAAGCCTGGAGCCTGGAGCCAAATAGGGTCTAATTGAAATTTCTATGTCCCTTAGAACAGGATTGGGTATATGCCGCAGCAAACAATGGAAAAACAAAATACGGAATCGACCGAATCATCTCAAGAAAGCTATAAGGTCAGACTGCCGGCCTTCGAAGGGCCGCTGGACTTATTGCTGCACTTGATTAAAAAACATGAAATCGATATATACGATATACCGATTGCCGTGATAACGGAACAATACCTGATGTATCTGGATATGCTGCGCAGTTTCGATCTGGACATCGCCGGCGAATTTTTGGTCATGGCGGCTACGCTGACCTACATCAAATCCCGTACCCTGCTGCCGATCTTGTCCATCGAAGAGGAAGAAGCGGGAGACCCGCGGCAAATGCTGGTCAATCAGCTTTTGGAGTATCAAAAATACAAAAAAACGGCGCAGGAGTTGAGCCGGCTGGAGCAAGAGCGGCAATTAGTCTGGCTACATCCCTTTACCCCGCCGGAATGGTTAGGCGAAAAACCGGTGGTCGATATGTCCAAAATAGGGATTTACAGCCTGTGGCGGGCATTTCAGCGCGCCTTAGATAATATGCCTAAAAACACCCCCTATCAGATAAAACAGCGCAATCTTACCTTAGATGGGGAAATCGCTTACATCCTGGCAAAACTGAAACAACAGCCCCGCTTCACCCTGGAAAACCTGTTTAAAAGCTTCTCCTTGCGCCTGGAGATGGTCTTGCTTTTTATCGCCTTGCTGGAATTAGCCCGCCGCCAGTTATTGACCATTTATCAGGAACTGCCTTGCGGAGCGATCTGGATTACGGTTCCTGCCATAATACCTTTGAATAATCCCACACCTGCGTGAGTAATTGAAAATGGTTTCCAGACTTTTTAAAAATCCCAATTTGGCCAATAATATCGCCAATGCCATCACCTTAACCAGGATCATCCTGACCCCGGTCTTTTCCTTGTGCATACTTTACAGCGATAAACACCCCTTCCTGCATTGGTGGGCGGTGGCTACTATGGCGGTGATTGTTCTAACCGATTGCTTCGACGGCGCGGTCGCAAAAAGATGGGGCAGCCCCAATACCCTGGGTACTTTTTTAGACCCGCTGGCCGATAAAATCTGCATAGATGTATCTTTTGTGGTTATTTCCATCAAGTATCATTTCCCGATCTGGGTGACGATCATCGTCATCAGCCGCGATTTGTTTGTCCTGGGGTCGTGGTGCTTTTTCCTTTTGGTTTTAGGTCAATCCTATCGGGTTGTGCCTCATTTTCTGGGCAAATTAATGGTGGCCGCCCAAATGGTCACGATCTTGATGGTTTTATTAAAACTACCGGAGCCGGCTGTCTGCTGGGCCTGGCGCGTGACTATTTTCTTTTCCATCGCCTCCCTGCTGGTTTATTCCGTCAACCTCACCAAGCATCGTAAAAAAATAGAATGAAAAATTTCTCCTTTTTATTCTTCATGTTGTGGATGATAACGGGAGCCGGTTTATTGGCCGCACCCTTACCGGTTATCATCTCTCACGGGCCGATTAGCGATGAAAATCAAGGTCAATGGGTGGGGGATCAAAAATGTATCCCCTGTCATGAAAAAATCTATCAGGAGTGGCTGACCTCCCCGCATGGGCGCGCCTGGCAAAAATTAGCGGATGAAAAATCCCAAAAAAATCCCTCCTGTTTGCGCTGCCATACCACCGGCTACGGGCAAGCGGGAGGTTTTAGCGAATTTTCCGCTACGCCGCAATTGATCAATGTACAATGCGAATCCTGCCACGGCCCGGCCTCCCGACATCTGCAAAAGGTAAAAGACTGGAGCCAGGTGAAATCCGCTTGCCAGGAATGCGAGATCAGACGGATCTGCATGGGATGTCATACCCCCAAACAAAGTCCGGATTTCAGCTTCCCGAATGATTGGAAAAAGATTAAACATACTCTTGACAAATAACGTTGGTTTTTATAATCTATTTCATCCGGTAGCACAGGCATATTGCCTGTGTCACAGGCTAGAAGCCTGTGCTACCAAAGACAGGTTATGCCAATAAAATTAAAATATTTATTTAACCTAATATTGCTCCTGCCCACTTTTTTTGTGACCAACGGGTATTGCCAAACCGCCTCCGCCAAACCGCAGGCAAAAGCGGAAATGACCGATATAATCGACATCAAACCCCTGGAAGAAATCGGTCTGAATTACAAGTTCTGGGCGCTGTTTAGCGGTGCTTTGCTTTTAGCGGCTCTGCTTATCACCCTCCTGGTATATTTTTTGCGCAAGCGGAAAAAAATCGCCCAGGAAAAGCTTTTAAACCGCCCGGCGCATGAGGTAGCTTTGGAGGGGATGCGCCAATTGCAGGATCAGAAAATCTACGGCCCGGAAGAAATCAAGCGCTTATACTTTGAATTATCCGAGGTATTCCGCACCTATCTGGAAAAGCGCTACCAATTCCCCGCCACCGATTGGACTACCGAAGAGATTGTCGTTTTATTGGGCAAAAACTACCAATTATCCTTCGACTTAAAAAAGCAGGCAAAAGCTTTCCTGACCAATACCGATTTGGTCAAGTTCGCCGAACTGGTCCCCGCTGAGGACGATATTCATGACGAAATTCAGCGGGCGATTAAAATTATCGAGGGAACCAAGGAAATCCCCCTGGAGGCATAAAGTTTATGCGGTTTGTTAACCACTGGTTATTTTTGTTAGGGTTGGTTATCCCCCTAATCATTTATGCTTATTTTCGTAAAAAGCGCATCGGACAAATCCGCTTTTCCAGCTTACTGGTTCTGCAACAAATATCGGCTTCCAAAAAGCCATATTTACGCCATTTGTTGCTGGTTTTACGCCTGCTCTGTTTACTCTTGCTTTTGGCGGTAATCGCGCGGCCTCAATCGGGGCACAAGAGTACGGAAATCATTACCGAGGGGGTGGATATTATGCTGGCGCTGGACACCTCCGGCAGTATGCAGGCGATGGATTTTAAAATCGGCGGGGAGCGGGCAAACCGCCTGGAGGTAGTCAAGAAGGTGGTTGCCGATTTCATTAAACGCCGCCAGAATGATCGGCTGGGAATGGTGGTTTTCGGGGAGGAGGCTTTCACTCAATGCCCGCTGACTTTAGATCAAGGGGTATTGCTTTCCTTTCTGGATAAAGTGGAAATCGGCATGGCCGGAGACAGTACCGCCATAGGCTCGGCTATCGGAGTAGCGGTAAAGCGCCTCAAGGATTTAAACGCCAAATCCAGGATCATTATTCTGCTTACAGACGGCCAAAGCAATGCCGGAAGGCTGTCCCCGGAGCAGGCCACGGAACTGGCGCAGAAATACAATATCAAAATCTATACAATCGGGGCGGGGACCAGAGGGGAGGCGCCCTTTTTGGTCAAAACACTTTTCGGGGAACAGGTGATTTATCAGCAGGTGGATATTGACGAAGACACCCTGCAGAAAGTAGCCATAATGACCAGCGCCCAATATTTCCGGGCTACCGATACCGAAAGCCTGGAAAAGATTTATGCCCTGATTGATAAGATGGAAAAAAGCCAGGTTAAAGTCAAAGAGCATATGGAATATAACGAGCTTTTCCATTGGCCGCTGCTGGCTGCGCTGGTTGTTTTATTGATTGAGGTGTTGTTGGGTAGTACCTTTTTGAGGAAAATACCGTAACCCATATCTCTTCGGGACACAAAGAAACATAACCTGTCATTGCGAGCGGAGCGAAGCAATCTCTACCCGTGCGGCTGGAGATTGCTTCGGCGATAAGGCTGCCTCGCAATGACGCTTTCAGCCGAAACACCGGTTGTGGAAACCCATGCAATTTGAAAATTTAAATTATCTTTATGCACTCTGGTTAATTCCAGGTTTAATCTTCTTTTACGCCTTTGCCTTCAAAGCCAAAGACCAGGCTTTGGGCGCCTTTTGCAGCCCTAAGATGCTGGCGCGTCTGACTCCGCAGGTCAGCCGCGCCCGGCAGAAAGTAAAAGCCGCATTAATTATTTTCGCCATATTGATGCTGATAATCGCTCTGGCCGGGCCGAAGTGGGGTTTTCACTGGGAGGATGTGCAACGCCGCGGGGTGGACGTGGTAATCGCCCTGGACGTATCGCGCAGCATGTTGGCTGAGGATGTCAAACCCTCCCGCCTGGAGCGGGCGAAACGGGAGATTTTCGATCTGCTCTCCGCCATGGAGGGCGACCGGGTGGGATTAGTGGCTTTTGCCGGGACTTCGTTTGTCCAGTGCCCGCTAACCCTGGACTACAACGCGGCCGGGATGTTTCTGGATTATCTGGACACCGATTTAATCCCGGTGCCGGGCACCAATCTCGGTCATGCCATCCGCAATGCAATCAAGGTTTTCGGCGAAGAGCGCACCAAATCCAAGGCGCTGATCCTGATCACCGACGGCGAAAGCCATGAGGCGGACACCCTGGAAGCGGCGCAAGAGGCGCAAAAAGAGGGGATCAGAATATTTGCCATTGGCATCGGGCAGGAAGGAGGAGCACCCATTCCGGTTAAAGACGGGTTGGGGGGCTTCCGCAAGGATAAATCCGGCGATATGATTATCACCCGCCTGGATGAAGCCACCCTGCAAAAAATCGCCCTCCTGACCGGCGGAAGCTATGTGCGTTCGGTCACCGGCAATATGGATTTGGATCAGATTTATTTTAAGGGCATTAAAAAAACCCTGGAAGAAAAAGAATTGAAAGGCACGCGCATCAAACGCCGGCATGAAAGATTTTATCTCTTTGCCCTGCTGGCCTTCGTCTTGCTGGTTTGGGAAGCCTTGCTTCCGGAAACGAAAAAGGTTAAGAAGCTATGAAAACAAATCTATGCTCCTGGTGCAGAATTGTCATTGCGAGCCAAGCGAAGCAATCTCCGCTCATGTGGTTGAGATGGCTTTTGCGCTACGACTGCCTGGCAATGACACTATTTTTGATGATTATTGCCATTCCGGCCCAGGCCAAAAGCGCCCACTCCCTGGCCAAAGAAGGCAGCAAATTATATCAGGAAAACAAATACGCTGCGGCGGCCAAAAAATTCCTGGAGGCGCAAATAGAATCCCCGGAAGATTTGCAAATGAGTTATAATTTAGGCAATGCCTGCTACAAAGCCGGGGATTATGCCAATGCCGCCAGGAATTTTTTGCAAAGCGCGGCCAGTAAAGATACACGATTAGCGGAAAAATCCTATTACAACCTGGGCAACACCCATTTTCGCATGAAACGGCTGGATGAAGCCATCACCTATTATAAAAAGGCCTTGGGAATGGATACCAAAGATGAAGACGCCAAAAAGAATCTGGCCTTTGTGCAAAAGCAGTTAGAGAAAAAGCAGCAACAAAGTGAAAAAGAGGAAAAAGACCAGAAAGAAAGCCAAGAGGGGAAAAACTCATCCGGGCCAAAAGACGGGCAGCCATCCCAGGAAAATCAAGATAAGAACCAACAGACTTCGCAGGGGAAAGAGGAGCAAAAGAAAGAAACCAAAGAAGGAAAAGTGGAAACGGCACAAAAGCAGGATCAGGAAAAAAAATCCGCCGGCCAAGATCAAAAACCGGATCAGGCCGCACAAAAACAAGCCGCTAAAAAAATCAGCGATGAACAAGCCCAGCACTGGTTAAGCACTTTAAATGAAGACCGGCAAAAATATATGCAAATGCAGCTTATGAAAAACAAACAACAATCTCAGGGGCGTCAGGTGGAAAAGGATTGGTAATAGCGATTTGCGTTCACAACGATACAGAGGTAGTTGCCCAATTTATTGGGCAGAAAGAACCTGATAAATCAGGTAACTACATTTTGGATGTTTCGGCGTGTCTCACGCCGAAACAATAAAGGGCAACAAATAGCTAAATGATGCTCAATTTGTAAATGATGCCCCTTGTTAGTTTCGGCGTGAGACACGCCGAGAAACATCGAGAACCTGATAAATCAGGTAACTACATTTGTGCACATAACTCCGGAGATATAAAAAATGGAAATTAAACTCTCTGTGGTGATACCGGTATACAATGAATTAAATACACTGGAAAAAATTATCGACCAGGTGCGGCTGGTGGACATCCCCAAGGAAATTATCCTGGTGGACGATTTTTCCACGGACGGCACGCGCCAGCTTTATCCGCAACTGGCAAAGAAGGTGGATAAGATTATTTTGCAGCCGCTTAATATGGGCAAGGGGGCGGCTTTGCGCCGGGGATTTCAGGAAGCCACCGGTGATTACGTGATAGTCCAGGATGCCGACTTAGAGTATCAGCCCCAGGAGTATCTTAAACTATTAAAACCGGTCTATGAAGCCGAAGCCGACGTGGTCTACGGATCGAGGTTTCTATCGGGCGAATATCACCGGGTGCTCTATTTTTGGCATACGGTCGGGAATTCGTTTCTGACGCTGTTCTCCAATATGGTTACCAATTTGAATCTGACCGATATGGAAACTTGCTATAAGCTCATCCGCCGCGAGGTTCTGCAAAGAATAGAGATCGAGGAAAACCGCTTCGGATTCGAGCCGGAAATTACCGCCAAATTGTCTAAACTGGATTTGAAAATCTATGAAATCGGGATTAGTTATAAAGGGAGAACCTATGCCGAGGGCAAGAAAATCAATTGGAAGGACGGTTTCCGCGCCCTGTGGTGTATTGTCAAATACGGATTGCTGCGCTAAGGGACTTAGAAGATATTGCCATACCCCCCCCACCCTAACCCTCCCCCGCAAGGGGCATAGGCGCTAACTTAGCAATTTCCCCTCCCCCTTTGAGGGGGGGGGATAGGGTGGGGGTGATTCAAGGACTTTAGTGACGAGGTATGAGGACTAAAGTTAAATGCTATTCTTCAACTCATCCCTCAGCCCCTCGTCACTCAGTCCTGCAATCACCCCCATCCCAACCTTCCCCCCTCAAGGGGGAAGGAGCTTGTTTTGCACCTCTAACTTGCTTAAGTTAGCGCTTATACCCGCAAGGGGGGAGGGAATTTATCCCCCTCCCCCTTGATGGGGGAGGGACGGGGTGGGGGTGATTATTACGATCCAGAAAAATTGTAGGGTGGACTGTGCCCACCATAAAACAAAGGGGATTTTCAGAGTATTCGTGAGTTTGATTTTATGGTGGGCACAGCCCACCCTACAAGGGGCAATACGGGATCGCATCGATAGCAAACACCCCTCCCCGGTCACCGTTCCGATCGCGGTAATATGCGGCGGCGGCGATCATGGCGGCGTTGTCGGTACAATATTCCGGCTTGGGATAATGTAGCTGTAAACCGCTCAAATCGGCCACCCTTTGCATTTCCTGACGCAGATAACGGTTGCACGCCACCCCGCCGCTCATGGCGATGCGCCCAATTCCCAAATCCAAAGCCGCTTTAACGGTTTTCACTACCAAAACCTCCACCACCGCCCTTTGAAAACCGCAGGCAATATCGGCCTTCTCCCGGTCATCCAATTCCGCTTTACCTCGTAATTGTTTTTTGATGTAGTGCCAGACTGCGGTCTTAATCCCGCTGAAGCTGAAGTCATAGCTGTCTTTTTCCAAAAAGCTGCGGGGGAATTTTACCGCATCGGGGATTCCCTTTTCGGACAGCTTGTCGATAACAGGCCCGCCGGGATAGCCCAAACCTAATATCTTGGCTACTTTGTCAAATGCTTCTCCCACCGCATCGTCACGGGTTCGCCCCAACAGACGGTATTGACTGTTTCCGGAAACCAGATAAAGGCTGCTGTGGCCGCCGGAAACTATTAACCCGATGAATGGATAGAGCCAAGGCTCCTCCTGCAATTGCAGCGCGGCCAAATGCCCCTCCAGATGATTGACGGCGATCAGCGGCTTATCGGCGGCATAGGCGATGGCTTTGGCGCTGCACACCCCAACCAGCAACGACCCCATCAGGCCCGGCCCATTGGTTACCGCCAGGACGTCGATGTCTTTTATCGTCAGCTTAGCTTGCTCCAGAGCCTGATCAATCACCGGCAGGATATTGGTCAAATGCTGGCGCGAGGCGATTTCCGGCACCACCCCGCCATATTTTTCATGAGCCTTGATTTGCGAGGATACCACGTTGGCCAGCACTCTATACCCATCCGCAACAATGGCTGCGGATGTATCGTCACAGGAACTTTCGATTCCCAGAATGAGCATTTATTCCTCTAAGTGAGCAATTAGTAACCTGAGTTCGGGATAACAAGCTTTTGTTTCCCCCTTTGGCAAAGGGGGATTAAGGGGGATTTTTATATGGTAATCTTCCATAAAAAAATCATATTTTTCAATAAAATACTGTATTTGAATAATTACTTAAGGTTGA
>JACRJN010000123.1 GCA_016235675.1 Candidatus Schekmanbacteria bacterium | reverse complement strand
CCTGGACGAGATTTCCAACGACATCACCAAATATACCCCGGCCTGCTTCGAACCGACCATCGATTATTGCGTGGTCAAGTTCCCGCGCTTTGCCTTCGACAAGTTCCCCCAGGCCAACCAAACCCTCACCACCCAGATGAAATCGGTGGGCGAGGTGATGGCCATCGGGCGCACCTTCAAGGAGGCACTGCAAAAGTCCATCCGCTCCCTGGAAATCGACCGCTACGGGCTGGAATCCTACCTGCCCAAGTTGTCGGCTGAGGAGAAGGCAGACTTCCCGGCGCAGGTCAGGCAAAAGCTGCAAGTCCCCAACTGGGAGCGGCTCTGGTATCTGGCCGACGCCTTGCGCTTAGGCATGAGCATGGATGAGATTTTCAACCTGACCAGGATCGACCCCTGGTTTATCGAAAACATCCGCCAACTGGTGGAGTTCGAGGGGAAAATCCGTTCCGCTGCCGAGCTTACGCCCGACTTTCTGCGCCAAACCAAGCAAATGGGCTTTGCCGATAAATATATCGCTCAATTGAGAGGCATCACGGAAAAAGAAGTGCGCAACTTGCGGGAAAAGCAGGGGTTGCGGGCGGTCTTCAAAACCGTGGACACCTGCGCCGCCGAGTTCAAGGCTTACACGCCTTATCTGTACTCCACCTATGAGCAGGAATGCGAGGCCAACCCCACAGCACGCAAAAAATATATGATATTGGGCAGCGGCCCAAACCGCATCGGGCAGGGCGTGGAGTTCGACTACTGCTGCGTTCAGGCGGCCTTTGCCCTCAGGGATCAGGGCTTTGAGACCATCATGGTCAACTGCAACCCGGAGACGGTCAGCACGGATTACGACACCTCCGATCGTTTGTATTTCGAGCCGTTGACGGTTGAGGACATTCTGGCTATCATTGCCGTGGAAAAACCGGACGGAATTATCGTACAGTTGGGCGGCCAGACGCCCTTAAAGCTATCCGTACCCTTAGAGAAAGAGGGCGTAAAGATTATCGGCACATCGCCTGATAACATAGACCGCGCCGAGGATCGGGAACGCTTCAAAGAGGTCTTGGACAAGCTGCAACTGCGCCAGCCGGAAAGCGGTATCGCCCGTTCTTATGAGGACGCCGAGAAAGTGGCCGCCCGCATCGGTTATCCGGTGCTGGTGCGTCCCTCCTATGTTTTGGGCGGGCGGGCTATGGAAATCGTTTATGACAACGCAAGCCTTGCCAATTATATGCAGCGCGCCTTAACGGTATCGCCGGGACATCCCATATTAATCGACAAGTACCTGGAAAAGGCTATCGAAGTGGATGTGGACGCCGTTTCCGACGGCAGCGAGACGATTGTCGCCGGTATCATGCAGCATATCGAGGAGGCGGGCATTCATTCGGGAGACAGCGCCTGCTCTCTGCCGCCCTATTCGCTGGATGCTCAAATCGTGAATGAAATCAAGCGCCAGGCCAAGTTGTTGGCCAAGGAATTGAACGTTATCGGCTTGATTAACATCCAGTTTGCCGTCAAAGACCGCGATGTGTATATCCTGGAGGTCAACCCGCGCGGTTCGCGTACCGTGCCCTTTGTCAGCAAGGCTGTCGGCCTGCCGCTGGCCAAAATCGGCGCGCTGGTGATGACCGGCATGAGCCTGAAGGAATTAGGCGTGACCGAGCCTGTCGCAACCAAACATATCGCCGTCAAGGAAGCGGTTTTCCCCTTCATCAAGTTTCCCGGCGTGGATACGGTGCTGGGGCCGGAGATGCGCTCCACCGGTGAGGTGATGGGCATCGACGATAATTTTGCCATGGCCTTTGCCAAGGCGCAAAACAGCATCGGCCTGAATCTGCCTCTGAGCGGAACCGCCTTTTTAAGTGTGCGCGACGAGGACAAGGCCGATCTGGTAGCCATTGCCGCATCGCTGCAAAAGTCCGGCTTCCAATTGCTTGCCACTCACGGCACTTATCAATACCTGAAAGAGCGGGGAATAACCGTCAGCCCGGTAAACAAGGTCAGCGAGGGACGCCCGCACATCGAAGACAACATCAAAAGCGGCAAAATCGCACTATTGGTCAACACCGCCGGCGACAAACGCACCCGCCAGGAATCCTATTCCCTGCGCCGCGCCGCCCTGGTCTACAACGTGCCGTATTTTACCACCATCGCCGGAGCCTGCGCCACGGCTCAAGCCATCCGCGCCTTGCAGGAAGAAAAGATGCAGGTGAAACCGTTGCAGGAGTACCATGTGGAGATGAGGTAGGTTGTTCCCCCTTCTCCCCCTGGGAGAAGGTCGGGATGAGGGTACAAAAGCTTAAAAATTAAATTATGGTACCCTCACCCTAGCCCTCTCCCAGAGGGAGAGGGGATCGAAGTTTCCCCTCTTTGGCAAAGAGGGGCGGGGGAGATTTTCAAATTGATGTTTCGGCGTGTTTCCCGCCGAAACAAATCAGGGGTAACGACCCCTTTACGGTTTCGGGGTGGAACACCCCGAAACATCCGAAGCTTCACACATGTCATTCCCGAATGTAGTTATCGGGAATCTGGTTTTCAAATTCAACACCATATCCCCGATAAAGGCATTCGGGGATGACAATGTTGAGAATTGGTAGGGTGGGTTAGCGAAGCGTAACCCAACAAATATTTGGCGGCAATAATGTTGGGTTTCGTTCCTCAACCCAACCTACCACTACCACCTGGGGCTTTAGTTATAATTTACTGATTAACTTATAGGGATAATTATCAACCATGGCAATCTCGTTGAAAACACACAAAATTCTTTGGGGAAGAGCCGGTAATGTTTGCTCATTTTCTGATTGTAAAAAGGAATTAGTAATAGATGAAACAGAAGCTGATGACCCTTCTATTGTCGGCGAAGAAGCACATATTGTGGCAGAAAAGCCTGACGGCCCAAGAGGGGATTCAAATTTATTAGAACAAAGAGATAAGTATGATAATTTAATTTTATTATGCCGTATCCATCATAAGCAAGTTGACGATCAACCTTGTACATATACAGTTGAGAAATTGAAAGAGATGAAGAAAGCCCATGAAAACTGGGTGAAAACTTCCTTGAAGATAGATTTAGTAAAGCAGCGAGATGATGAACTATATGCTTCATATATTGACGAATTTAACGCTCTAGCGGATATGGAACATTGGGAAGCATGGACATCCTGGATTTTGGGAAGTCAGCAAATACAGATTGAACAATATGACAGGCTAAGAGAATTGGTCAGATTTATTACTTCAAGAGTTTGGCCTAAAAGATATTCAGACCTTGAAAATGCCTTTTATAATTTCAGAAATGTACTTAACGAGTTATTAAAAGTATTTGATAAATATTCTGAGAAAAGAATTGGTGTAGAAGAGTTACGTACAGAAAGATTTTATAAAATCAAGGAATACAACCCTGAACTGTATAATGAACTACTTTATAAATATAACTATCATGTTCTTCTTGTTGAAGATTTAACGTTGGAGATGACAAGAGCTGTAAATTATATTTTTGATTTAGTCAGGGGAAATATATTTTCTTCCTATCGAATTAAAGAAGGAGTGTTATTGATGGAAGTTGACTCTTTTATATACAGAGTTGAATATAGAAAAAGCGAGAGAGTAGAACTTCCATACCCTGGTTTAAAAGAATTTATGGATATAAGAAAATCAAGAGATACCCATTTTGGAGAAGGCATAAGTAATGATTATTTTTCGCCAGTAACGTAGCTTGAATTAACAAAGCGTAACCCAACAAAAATCCGCCGGTAACGATGTCGGGTTTCGTCCCTCAACCCAAAACACAGGCTGGAAGCCTATGCCGCCGGATCAATCGGTAGCACAGGCATCTTGCCTGTGATGCGGGCAGCGCCCGCACAAAAATGGTACAATTCACTTGCGTCATTGGTTGTGACAGAGACTACAATAATCTACTGAAAAGGAACCCATTATGCCCGCTATCAGCATAAAAACCAAAGCCAAAAAGGTCATCGATTCCTTATCCGAAGAACGGGTTAAGGCCGTGTTGGACTTGATGGAGTATCTGGAAGAAAAAGAGGGATGGGAAGCCACTTTCGATTTAATGAAAGACAAGCGACTTTTGGCCGATTATAAAGAAGCCAAAAAAGATTTGGCCGAGGGGAGATTGGAAAACTTTGTACCTTGGGAAAAGGTAAAGCGCAATGTTTAACATCGCCCTGCATAAAAAGGCTATGGCATATAATCAATTAGATGATAAAACAGCGGACAGGGTTAATGATGCCTTAGAAAGTATAACCGAGCATCCTTTTGAACATTCCAACATTAAGAAACTCAAAGGGGAATTCGAGGGAAGTTACAGGTATAGATTAGGCAGCTTGCGAATCATATATAGCGTTAATTTGGAGAACAATACTGTTTTTGTAGAAGCTATCGGGAGTAGGGGCGATATATATAAAAGATAAAATTTTATAGCAAACACAAAGCGTAACCCAACAAAAATCCGCCGGTAATAATGTTGGGTTTCGTTCCTCAACCCAAAACACAGGCTGGAAGCCTGTGCCGCCGGATCAATCGGTAGCACAGGCATCTTGCCTGTGATGCGGGCAGCGCCCGCACAAAAATGGTACAATCACTCAAAAATCGATGTTTCAAGGGGTAACGTGCCCCTTCACGGTTTCGGTGTGAGGACATAATCGTTTAACAAAGCTACCCCCGATTTATTCGGGTTAATAAGGAGCAGACCTGTGAGCGTAGCGCTAAAACAACTTAAGCATCCCTACATAATATCAGACAAAAAAATACGGGGCGGCGAACCGGTCATTTCAAGAACCGGTATCCGGGTGATGGATATAGCTGTCCGTTATGAAGTTATGGGAATGTCGCCGGATGAAATTATAGCCGCCCTCCCGCACCTCAATCTTTCGCAGATTCATGATGCGCTTTCATATTACTATGAAAACAAAGATATAATCGATGCAGGCTGGAAAGATTCGCTAAAAAAAATGGATGAATTGAAAAAAGCGCCGTCGGTTCTGGAGAAAAAACTTGGCAAGATTAAAAATCTATATTGACGAAAATGTAGACATCCGCATCGCAATAGGATTAAGAAAGCGCGGGATAGAAGCATTTTCCGCTATAGAAGAAGGGACGATTGGAACAGCCGATTTGGAGCATTTCAATCATGCGGCCACAAAACAAGCGGTAATTTTTACTCATGACCATCATTTTGTAGAAATTGCTGGAACTTTTTTGAAGAAAGGCAAGGATTTTTGGGGCGTTATATTTACCGAAATGCACAAATTGAGCATGGGTGAGTGTATAAAAAGATTGGCGCTTTATGCCGATATTTTATCAGCAGAAGAGATGAAGAATCAAATTGAATTTTTATAATATAAAGTAAATAGGAGGGCACAATCAGTGCGCAGCGCTCAAATCAAACGGGTTACCAACGAAACCCATATCGACTTGAAAATTAACCTGGACGGCAAGGGTGACGTCAATCTGGAAATCCCCCTGGCCTTCCTCACGCATATGCTCACCTTAACCGCCCGGCACGGGTTCTTTGACCTGGAAATCGAGGCCCGCGGGGATGTGGATGTGGACTTTCATCATCTGGTGGAGGACATCGGCATAACCTTGGGGCAGGCCGTCAATCAGGCGCTGGGGGATAAGAAGGGCATCAACCGCTACGGCAGCGTGATTGTCCCGATGGATGAAGCGCTGGTGACGGTGGTGATGGACTTATGCTCCCGCCCCTGTCTGGTGCTGCAAGGGGAATTGCCCTCCGGGATGATCGGCGATTTCACTCCGGAACTGATGGAAGAATTTTTCCGGGCGTTTACCAATAATTGCGGGGCGACGCTGCATGTCATCATCCACTACGGGCGCAATCTGCATCATATAGTGGAAGCGGTGTTCAAGGCGTTTGGCCGGGCATTGGATCAGGCGACGCAGATAGACGAGCGTATCGGCGACACAATTCTATCGACGAAAGGGATATTGTAATATGTTCGAAGACGGTGAAAAGCTAGTCAAAGAATTCGGGGTTTTGTTCAAAAAGATTCACAGCGAAATCAGCAAGGTCATCGTCGGGCACGACGATTCCATCGAGTATGTGCTGGCCGCCCTCTTTGCCGGAGGCCACGTCCTGCTGGAAGGCGTGCCGGGACTGGGCAAGACCCTGCTGGTCAAAACCCTGGGCGATGTTTTGGGGTTGCATTTCAAGCGCATCCAGTTTACCCCGGACTTGATGCCCGCCGACATCATCGGCACCCATCTGGTGATTGAAGACGAGCACGGGCACAAGAAGTTTCAGTTCCAGCCGGGGCCGGTCTTCGCCAACATCATTCTGGCCGATGAAATCAACCGCGCCACCCCCAAGACTCAATCGGCCTTCCTGGAAGCTATGGCCGAGTATCAGGTTACCGTCGGCGGCGACACCTTTAAACTGCCCCCTCCCTTCTTCGTCATGGCCACCCAGAACCCGATCGAAATGGAAGGAACCTATCCGCTCCCCGAAGCCCAGATGGATCGCTTCCTTTTCAAGCTGAAGCTCAAATACTCCAGCTTCGAGGGGGAAAAGGAGATCATCCGCCGCACCACCGGAGGGGTGATTCCCAAAGCAGCGCCGGTATTCACGGAAGGCTCATCCGCCAAGATAATCGAGCGGATGAATAAACTGGTCAGAGAGGTGATGCTGGCTAAAGAGGTAGAGGATTATATCATCAGAGTGGCCATGGGCACCCGTCCGGCCCAGTTGCAGAAAAGCGGAGAGAATAAGCTCGTCGTCCCGGCCTGCATCGAAAAATATGTCACCTTCGGAGCCAGCACCCGCGGCATCCAGGCCCTGGTCTTGGGCAGCAAGGTCTTGGCCCTGGTGGACGGCCGCGCCCACGTCAGCTTCGACGATGTGCAAAGGGTACTCCTCCCCTCCCTGCGCCACCGCCTGATTTTGAACTTCGAGGCCGAGGTGGAAAATAAGGACGTGGACGACGTTATCGAGGAGTTAAGGCGGGAGATTAAGAAGTAAACCCGGAGGATATGTAAATGAGTAAAAAAAGCGCTCAATATATAGTAGATGAACAAGGCGGGAAAATAGGGGTAATTATATCTATAGAAGAGTATCAGAGGTTGAAACAAAAATCGAAAATAATATCCAAAAAAGGCAAGGTTCAGTTCGGGAGTGGTCATCTGGGGAAAATTCAGGGTGAACTAAGCCGAGAGGATATATATTGTGACCGGTAATCAAGGAAATAAAAGTAGATTGTAGGGTGGGCTATGCCCACCTGTTAGGATGCCACGAGACATGAAAATATTTGTAGAGGCGTAGTCGTAGGGTGGGCTGTGCCCACCAATTGTGACCCCGCATCGGTAGCACAGGCTTCCAGCCTATGATGCCATATAAAATATGGTGGGTACAGCCCACCTTACATCAGGAAGGAAAATATGGAAAACGCACCGAAGAAATTATCCAGCAAAAACACCAAGGAAGAAATGATCAAGGCTTACGAGGATTTGTTGGGCAAATACGAATCCAACGCTTCCAAAGTCGCCGATAAAAAGGCCGAGATCAAGGCGGTGGCGGAAAAAACCATCGTGGAAAAGGCTTCCGCCCATACCATAGAAACCATCGTCAAAGATACCGCCGCTTTAAAGCTGAACATCGGCAGGATGCTGGATACTCTGGCCGGGCAGCTTGGCGAAGAAGCCAATAATTTGAGCGAAATCAAGCAGGCCATCACCATCGAGAGCAAGAACCTGCAAGAGATTCACGATATTAAAATAGCCGCCGATACCCTAGCTGATTTGATCCAGGCTCAGGAGGAGCGCAAGTGGACTTTCGAGGCGGAAATCGCCGAAGCCGAGCAAAAAGCCAAGACCGAACTGGCCAAACGGCGGGCGGAGTGGGTAAAGGAGCAGGAAGATCACGATCTGTCCATAAAAGAGCGGGACGCCAAGGTTAAAAAGGATCGGGAGCGGGAACAAGAGGAATATCAATATAGTCTGACTCAAAGTCGAAAGAAGGAAAAAGCCGCTTTTGAAGAAGAGCAAGCCGCATTGAAGAAAGCCTTGCTGGAACAAAAACTGACCCAGGAGAAAAACTTTGCCGAGCGGGAAGCCCTGATTTCCGCCAGAGAAAAAGAGTTTGCCGCGTTAAAAACCAAGGTTGAAGCCTCCCCCGCCGAATTGACAGCCGCCGTGGATAAGGCGGAAAAAGCCGCCAAGTCTGCTGCGGAAAATCAGGCCAAGGTGCAAGCTCAATTATTGGCCAAAGAGACAGAGGGCGACAAACGGGTGGCAGAACTCAAAATTTCCGCCCTGGAAGAGGCTATCACTAAACAAACCGCCCAGGTTCAAGCCCTGACCAAACAATTAGGCGACGCCCATGTCCAGATCCAAAACCTGGCGGGCAAGGTAATCGAAGGGGTATCGGACGCCAAAGCCCTGAACAAGGTCAACGAGATCGCACTAAAGCAGGCGGAAAGCCAGACGCTGAAAAGATAATCCCTTCAATTTCATTTACAATATTTAGGCGACTATGATAGAAATAATAAACACACAAGACCATTTTAGAGGAAAAATCTATGTGGTGGGTTTAGAAGGAAGAATCGTTAATATTCTTTTCACCTTTCATGCCATAGACAGAATTAAATGCTGGGGAATTACCGAGAAAATGGTTGTCGAAACCTTGCTTTTACCTGAAGAGGTTTCAATCGGACATCGGGAAAGATATATTGCTCATAGAAGATACAATTATCATTTAGTTAGAGCAGTTTATGAATACGAAGATAAATTAGCTGTGTTGATTACAGTATATTTTCCTTACAAAGACCGCTATTTTAAAGGAGGCGGAATTTATGAAGATAAAATATTCAAGTGATGTCGATATTCTTTTAATAGAACTTAGAGACGGAACTCCCGCTGATTCAATAGATATAAAAGAGGGGGTCATTCTTCATCTGGATGGGGAAGGCTTGCCGCTGGAAATTGAAATACTTGACGCATCCAAACTAGCTATGCTTAAGGAGATAAGCATATTAACTCCTATGGAGATGGCAATAAGCAAATAATTTTTATAGAGGACACAATGAAACTATTAGTCACCGGCGGATTAGGGTTTATCGGCTCCAACTTTGTCCGCTATATGTTGAACAAGTACCCGGATTATCGAATTATCAACCTGGACAAGATGACCTATGCCGGGAACCCGGCTAATCTGGCCGATATTGCCGATAATCCCCATTATAGCTTTGTGCGCGGGGATATTATTGATGTACAATTGGTGGAGAAGTTGATCGGCGAAGGCTGCGATGCTGTCGTCAACTTTGCCGCCGAAACGCATGTTGATCGGTCGATTGCCGATGCCGGCGGTTTCATCACTACCGATGTTTACGGCACTTTTGTCTTGCTGGAGGCTGCCAGGCGTCATAAAATTAAGCGTTTTATCCAAATCTCCACCGATGAGGTTTACGGCGAGGCCGAAAGCGAGCCTTGTACGGAAAACGCCCCGCTTAACCCCAAAAGCCCCTATGCCGCAAGCAAAGCCGGAGCGGATCGCCTGGCTTTCTCCTATTGGGCGACTTATCAACTGCCGGTGATTATCACCCGATGCAGCAATAATTACGGTCCGTATCAGTACCCGGAGAAAATGATCCCGCTTTTTGTCACCAACGCTTTAGAAGATAAACCCCTCCCGGTTTACGGCGACGGCCAAAACACCAGGGATTGGATTTATGTCCTGGAACATAATGCGGCCATTGATCTGCTGCTGCATAGTTCAGGTTTGGATGGGGAGGTGTTCAACATCGGTTCGGGCGGGGAATACAGCATCCTGCAAATCGCCGGAATAATTCTCAAAGTCTTGGGCAAGACTGATCGGCTTATCTGCCTGGTCAAAGACCGTCCGGGACATGTGCGCCGTCATGCGGTCAACACGGATAAAATCCGCCGGGTTTTAAACTGGCAATCCCAAATCTCCTTCGAGCAGGAACTGGAAAAAACCATCCGCTGGTATCAGAATAACCGTTCCTGGTGGGAGCCGATTAAAAGCGGAAGCTACCGGGAATATTATCGCACACACTATGGGGTGGAGTTGTAGCTAACCATAAGAAGCCAGAATTCAGGAGACAGGAGTCAGAATAAATTAATTTATCCAAATTCTTCTGACTTCTATAAAAAATTTATGCAATCAGGAACTCTCAATCTACACGTAATATCCGACGGTTTTTGGGGGCTGGACGCCGGAGCCATGTTCGGGATGGTGCCCAAAACCATTTGGAGCAAATTACCGGACGTTTTGGTCGATGAGCGCAACCGCCTTTACATGGGGCTAAACTGCCTTCTAATTCAGGACGGCAAAAACAATATCCTGATCGATGCAGGTTTGGGTAAAAAATTTGCTCCCAAGTTTCAGGACATTTACGCCGTTGACCAGCGGAAAGACCTTTTAGCCTCGCTCAATCCTTATTGTAAACCTGAGGATATTAACTATCTGATATTCACCCATTTGCATTTTGATCATGCAGGCGGCGCAAGCTATTATAACCAAACGGGACAATTAAAGCTCACCTTTCCCAATGCCGACTACATTATCCAGCAAAAGGAATGGGAATCAGCGCAAAATCCGGACGACAAGAGTCAGGCCAGTTATTTGTCTGAAAATTTAGAACCTTTGCAGGAATCCGGACGGGTAAGACTGATAAACGGTAATTACCGATTCAACGCACATATCGAATTAATCCTGACCGGCGGCCACAGCCTCGGTCATCAGATGGTTAAAATCAGATCATATGGGCAAACCTGGCTTTTTGCCGGAGATATTTTCCCCACCCAAAATCATATCAAGCCTATTTATTTGACGGCGTATGATTTGGAGCCTCTGGAAACGGTTAAGCACAAAAAAATGATCTTGGAAACCGCTGTCCGGGAAAACTGGCTCTTTTTTTGGGAACACAATTATTGTAATGTGATCGGCAAAATAATTGTTCAAAAAGGCAAATATCAAGTCGTCCCCAGTGAAATCGGCTAATTAAACCAGCAATCTTCTTCATTATGGCGTGTGATCGATCTATAATATCAATGCCTAAAAAAAGATTGACGAGGCGGACACATTAAACTATAATTATCTGTCAAATTTACATTATTTATTTTTGCTACTAATTCGCTATCAAAGAAAAAGCTGGAGTAGAGGCTTCAGCCTCGTCCTTACGGGACTAAAGTCCCTACTCCTTTAATGTTTGCCAGCGAATTAGTATGATACTAATTCGCTGGCAATCCGGTTTTAAAATATAGAGGGCAGGTGACCAAAGTGGAGCACAACAACCAGGACGATCAGCAGCAAATTGCCCAATTGTTAACAGACCTCCGGAGCAATGTCCCGGAACAGCAGCTAGCCGCGGTAAAAACCTGCGGCGAGCAAAGAATCGCTCAGCTATTTCCCGATTTGGTCGAAGTTTTACAAAGCATCAAAGACCCTTACTACTCTTTTCCCCGGCAGTTGATGGAAACCACCATCTGGGCGCTGGGGGAAATCGGCGATCGCAAGGCAGTAACCTATCTCATCACCCATATAGATAACGTCTTTTATAAAATTCAGGTAGCGGCCATGACCGCCTTAGGAAAACTGGAAGCGGAAGAAGCGGTCGAACCGATCCGGCAAATCCTCAATAAAGATTTCTACCCCCAATTTGTGCACCTTGCCGCCGTCGAAGCATTAGGAGAAATCGCCACACCCGCCGCCGTAGCTTTTTTGCAGGAATTGGCCAAGGATAAAAAGCATGATACGGTGATCAAGGAAAAGGCACATCAGATGTTAAGTTATATCCAGGGGTTTTGGTAAAGGGATGAAGGCGGAAAATTTCAATAAAGGATAATAACGTGAAACTTCTAAATTATCGAATTCTGCTTAAACAAGAACCGGAGGGAGGCTATACCGTTACTGTCCCGTCCCTCCCCGGTTGTGTTACCTATGGAGATTCAGTACCCGAAGCCATAGAAATGGCTAAAGAAGCTATTGCATTGTATCTGGAAAGCTTAATAGCCCATGGCGAAGAAATCCCCACGGAAGAAAAGACCTTGGAATATACCTTAATGGTAGAAGCTTATGCCTAAGCTGCCAGCCCTAACATCTCAAAAAATAATCCAGATTCTTAAAGCCAAGGGATTTGTTTTGGATAGAGTTAAGGGCAGTCATCATATTTTCTATCATCCTGAAACAAAGAAGAGAGTGATTGTTCCTTTGCATAAGAAGGATTTGCCGAAAGGGACATTGCTGGAAATTTTAAGACAGAGCGGGATAAGCAAGGAAGAATTTATCAAAGGAAGTGTATAAGCATGTTTACAATTAAGGTTTTAGACCGAAATCAATCTTTAAAAGAAGTTTATGTTGAAAAGCATCCGGATGAATGTCCAATTTGTCATAGAAAGATAGTACCCCGTATATTCAATAATGGTTATTTGATTGATAATAGTAAATTAGAATATATGTATCAATGTGTTAATCAAAACTGTATGAGTTTATTTATAGGATATTATAATATTCATTCAGAGTCAAACCGACAATATTTATTTTCTCATTCATTACCTAAAAAACCTATTACAAAAGAATTTTCAGCAACTATTAAATCACTCACCTTACGCATATCCGGGTCTTTCGGCTTGTCCTCAAGCCGAAAGTGGATAGAGGAACGTTATCTCTGATGGTTTTGGGTTTGTGCCGCAATTCCCGATTTTGTCATTCCACGAAACTTGTCCTCGTGAAAACGGGGAGTGGGAATCCAGAAGTTATTGATAATCTGAGAGTGTTCACCTAAAGATAGATATTTATATATTTAAAAAACGTAGTCCCGTGGCTTCAGCCACGTATTTTCAGCCCCTTAGGGCTGCAAAAAAGGTATGTTCGTATGGAACGCGCCGAAAGTATTGAGAGTCATAATTG
>JACRJN010000122.1 GCA_016235675.1 Candidatus Schekmanbacteria bacterium | reverse complement strand
AGTCATTAGCTTGCCTCTTTGGTGGCGGGAAAACAACTGCCTTAACCCCCTTGTCAGGGGGGAGGCAAGCTAATTTACTGCATTACACTTAAATTTCAATAGGTTTTATTGTTTTATTAGCAAAATACTTGACAATACGCCGCGTGTAGGTAAGATGAATAATATGAAAACATTATCCTTTTTAACACTCCAGGAAAAACAAGCTCTGCAAGAGCTTTCGCTGATTCTGCATGAAATTTTTCCGGTTGCGGAGATAATTCTTTTCGGTTCCAAGGCCAGAGGGGATTTTGATGTGGAATCGGATATAGACCTTTTGATTTTGACCGGGCACAAAATAGACCGTAAAAAACGTCATGAAATTACTCACTATGTTTTTGAGGTGAACTTAAAATATGATGTAAATATCAGCACGTTGGTGATCCCCAAAAAGGAATGGGAAGAAGGATTATATCCGGTTTTGCCCATTTATTGGGAAATATCGGAGCAGGGAATTCTGATATGACAAATATGGACAGGCAGCAATACCGTTCACTTAAAACGTAGCGCAGGACTTTAGCCCTGCTTATGGGGTGGATTTGGTGGGAACGAAGGAGCAGACCTAAAGGTCTGCGCTACGTTAAGTAGACAGTATTAAGATTAAACACGCAGTATTTTTCGTTTCCGGGAGGATGATTTCATGAAAAACGAGGCCTGGGCGGGAAAGAAGGTAATGATCACCGGCGGTTTGGGCTTTATCGGCAGTAATCTGGCGCATCGGCTGGTGGAGTTAGGCGCGGATGTATTGCTGGTGGACGCGATGGTTCCCGGATTCGGGGGGAATTATTTCAACATTCAGGACATCATTGATAAGGTGAAGATAAATTATTGCGACACCCGTGACCATTACAGCATGAAGTGTCTGGTACGTGACAAGGAGGTTATTTTCCATCTGGCGGGCAGTTTCAATCATATTCGGACGGTTAACGACCCCTGGACGGATTTGGAGATCAATTGCCGCGGCAGCCTCTCGCTTTTGGAGGCTTGCCGTAACCAAAATCCCGACGTGAAGGTGATTTATGCCGGGCATCGCGGGCAATACGGGCGGGTGGAGAAAACGCCGATAAACGAGGAGCAGGTCTGCCATCCCCTGCAAATTAACGCGGTTAATATCATGGCGGCGGAGCATTACCATATCCTGTATAATAACGTGCATGAGATCAAAACCGCCTGCCTGCGCCTGACCAACACCTACGGCCCCCGGCATCAGATGCAGCATTTCGAGCAGGGGGTAATCAATTGGTTTATCCACCTGGTTCTGGAAAACCGGGTGGTGCCGCTTTTCGGCGACGGTACACAGGTGCGGGATCTCAGCTATGTTGACGATGTGGTGGAAGCGCTGCTTTTAGCCGCCCTGAGCGACGAAACCAACGGGCAGGTCTATAACCTGGGAGGGGAGCCGACATCATTATTGGATTTGGCGAAATTGCTGATTGAGATTACCGGCAAAGGGGGGTATAATCTAATGGAGTATCCCGACCAATATAAACTTTTCGAGGTGGGTGATTATATCGCCGATTACAGCAAGATCAAGCAAAGTTTAGGATGGGAACCAAAAGTATCGCTGCGGGAGGGAATGTCCCGTACCCTGGATTTTTATACCAAGTATCGGAAACATTATTGGACATGATGTTATAGGCGATTTTATTTTACCACGAAGAACACGAAGGACACGAAGAAAAATATTTGTCATTGAATATTAATTTACCATTTCACTATAAGTAATTCTTCGTGATCTTCGTGGTTAACCAGGAGATGACAACAATGCAAATGGTTGATGTCGTTACTATTATTGTAGGCGTGGTTTCCCTGCTGGCTTTATTCTTCTCCAGGCGCATAGCTAAACAGGGACACAAAAAAGACAAAGAAAAGCACGTTTGAGTTGGTTAATATAGCCATAATAAATCGGGATAAATCAGGTGAAATTAATAATTCAGATTCCCTGTCTCAACGAGGAAAAAACCTTACCCCAAACCCTGCGTGATTTGCCTAAAAATATACCGGGTATAGATAAAATCGAAACGCTGGTCGTCGACGACGGCAGTACCGACGGCACCCTGGAAATCGCCAGACAATGTGGCGTAAACCATATCGTCGGCATGGGGCAGCACCGGGGGCTGGCCAAAGCCTTTAAGACCGGCCTCGATACCGCCCTGCATCTGGGAGCGGACATTATCGTCAACACCGATGCCGACAATCAATATTGTGGAGCCGACATCCAAAAACTGGTGCAGCCGATTCTGGAAGGGCGTTATCAGATGGTGATAGGTGAGCGCCCCATCGAGCAGATCAAGGAATTTTCACCCGTCAAGAAACGCTTGCAGCGTATCGGAAGCTGTGTTGTCAGCCAGATGGCCAAAGCCGATGTCCCCGATACCACCAGCGGTTTTCGCGCCTACAGTCGCGAGGCGGCCATGAAAATCAATGTCTTTTCGGAGTTTACCTACACTTTAGAAACCATCCTGCAAGCCGGAAACCAGGACATAATCATCGGCCATGTGCCGATACGCACCAACGGCAAGACGCGGGAATCCCGCCTATTTTGTGGCATTTCCGCCTACTTGCGCAAATCCCTGATTACCCTGGTGCGCAGCTATACCATGTACAAGCCGCTCAAGGTTTTCACCTATTTAGGCAGTATCTTATTGTTTATCGGCTTGATGGGGATATTGCGATTTCTCTATGACTTTATTTTTGACCCCAGCATCTCCAGGCATATCCAATCTTTGATTATGTCGGCGGTCTTTTCCATCGTAGGCTTTCAAGTGATACTCCTCGGTTTATTGGCCGACATTATTTCCGCCAACCGCCGCCTGTCGGAGGAAATTCTTTACCGGCTGAAGAAAGTGGAACTGTTTATGTTTAAGGATAAGGGGTAAGCTGATGCCAAGAAATGACGGTGACTTCCTTAAAGATTTAAGAACAGAAATATTAGCTACACAGCAACGAAGGTTAACTTTTGTATTAGCCAAAATGGCTTTTGTCGCCATTGATTTGGAAACGAAGCAATGAAGCTTATTTTTGACGCCAGTTGTTTAATTACTGCGGCAAAATTTAAACTGGAAAAGTCGAGTTGCTTACAAACAGCGTTTTTTTCAGGACGGTGCATGTTGAGCCGGGTGGTTACGGTATTTCCTGGAGCGACAACCTTGATTTAAGCGAATACGAACTTTGGAACAAAGGGAAAGATATTTTACACAAGTATAATGAATGTAATAAATAAGGGTTAGCTACATGAAAATCTTGCTCGTCAACCCCCCGTTTGTCGAGGCTTACGGCCAGTACAAGGCGGCGGCCAAGGTCGGGGCGCAGCCGCAGATGCCTTTGGGCTTGTGCTACATTGGGGCGGTGCTGGAAAATAAAGGGCATCAGATGCAAATCATCGATGCCGATGTGGAAGGAATGTCTATCGAAGACATTTTAACCTATATCAAGACCTATCGCCCGGACGTTTTTGGAGTTACCGGCACCACGCCGATTTATGCCTCAGCCCGCAAACTTCTTAGCGAGGCAAAACAAGCCAATCCGCAGATGGTCACCATCATGGGAGGGTTTCACCTCACGGCTTTGCCCGCCCAGACCATGAACGAATGCAGCGGCGCTGATTACGGCATTATCGGCGAGGGAGAAGAAACGATCGCCGAGTTGATGGACGCGATAGAACAAAAGAAACCGGTGGAAAACATTGCAGGCATTGCCTACCGTAGGAAAGACAGACAAGCGGTTATCAATCCAGTCAGGCCGCCTATCGACGGTTTGGAGAGCATCCCTTTCCCGGCGCGCCATCTTTTGAAGATGGATAAATACATCTGGAGCGTGCCCGGCAAGGGTATGGTGCCGGTCACATCCATTATCACCCAGCGAGGCTGTCCCTTCGGCTGCATCTTCTGCGGCGTCAACACCATGTTTCCCGGGAAAACGCGCTATCGGCAATTAGACAGCATCTTAAACGAAATCGAGCAGGTTTTAACCAAGACTCCGGCCACGCATTTCATGGTCTGCGACGATACCCTGACCCTCAACAAGCCAAAGGTCTTGCAGATGTGCGACGAGGTGAAAAAACGCCATCTGAAATTCACCTTCGAGGGCTATACCCACGCCAGCACGGTCACTAAAGATATATTAGCCCGCTTGCAGGAAATCGGGCTGGTGCGTTTGTCCTTCGGGGTGGAGACCGGCAATCAGAAGATACTCAAGGCTATCAACAAGGGCGTTACCCTGGAGCAAATCCGCCAGGCGTATCAGTGGTGCTATGAACTGGGCATGGAAACCCGCTGTTCGCTGATGATCGGCCATCCCTTCGAAACTAAAGAGACCATACAGGAAACCATCGAACTAGCCAAAAGCCTCAAGTGCTATCAGGCTTACATCAATATTACCACCCCCTATCCGGGAAGCAAACTCTATCATATGGCCAAGGAAGGCTTCGGCGGCCTGCGTTTGCTTACCGATGACT
This sequence comes from Candidatus Schekmanbacteria bacterium, assembly GCA_016235675.1. Lineage (GTDB taxonomy): Bacteria > SZUA-182 > SZUA-182 > SZUA-182 > SZUA-182 > JACRJN01. The sequence goes on along the minus strand of JACRJN010000122.1, from coordinate 19,922 downwards.
GGATTCAATACCGCCGCTACGGCAACGCGGTTATGGAGATGAATGACCTTAGCGTGCAGGATTTGATCGAGTATCAGCGCATCGCCTACAAGAAGTTTTACATGCGCCCCCATATCATCTGGTACAATGTCAAGCGCGCCGGGTTCAAAGCGGCGATGGTCAATAGTCTGGCTTTTGTGAAAAGTGTGTTGATGCGGCAAAAGTCTTAAGATGAACAAGAAAGCATTAATAAGTTCTTGGAAAAAGGATAAAGCATGTTAAGCGAACGAGATAAAAAATTAATCCTACAGTGCGCGAAAAAATATAATGTTTTATCGGTTATCTTGTTTGGCTCGTCTATTAGAGAAGATTGTGAGGCCAACGACATTGATATTGGCGTAAAGGGGCTTGAACCCCGCTTATTCTTTAAGCTTTATGCCGAGTTATTTAAGTCTTTATCAAAGCCTGTCGATTTGATTGATTTGTCCAAGAAGTCGTTATTCAATGATTTGGTGGAAGAAACCGGAATAAAGATTTATGGATAAATGGCCTAAACAAATTCTTGCCGAAAAAGAGCATGTTGAGACAGCATTGAATAATCTCAATACAGCCATGGCCAGAAAAGAAAAAACTGTTATCGAATTATCCGCTATAGCAACATTCATTCATAACGTTTATAATGGGATAGAGAACATTATAAAGCAGGTATTAAGTCTGAAACACATTGATATTCCAAAGTCAGCTATGTGGCATAAAGACTTGCTGAATATTGCAAAATCTCAAGGAGTTATTTCTGAAAAACTGTCGGATCGACTTTTTGAGTATTTGACATTCAGGCATTTTTTCGTTCATGCCTACGGATTTATGCTTGAGGAAAGCCCGTTGATGGATTTGGCCGACAATATTCCAAATGTCTGGGAACAATTTTTGTCGGAAACAGAAAGATTTGTGAATAAATAAAACTGTAATGTCAGTTAAATTTTAAGAAAGGAATCGATTGCCCAAGGCATTATTCATCTCATACTACTTCCCCCCCTGCGGGGCGGGTTGGGTGATGCGGATTACCAATTTTGTCCGCCATTTACCGCAATGGGGTTGGAAAGTCGCAGTTCTGACCGTCAAGGAAGAATACTACAAAGATAATGCCAGTCCCGATATTTCCATGCTGCAAGGCTTGCCCTCCGATCTTCTGGTGGTGCGTACGGATTCATGGGAACCCAAACTAAAACTCAAAGCCGTCGCCCCTAAGTCTGAATTCGTTGCGGATAAGAAACGCCCCCCGCTTTTGACCCGCCTGATCGAATTTCTGGAAAAGGCGCTTTTCATCCCCGACGTAAAAATACTCTGGCTGCCAGTCGCCTTGCGCCGTGGCTGTCAAATCATCAAATCCGAGGGAGTCGATTTAATCTATGTCTCCGTTCCCGATTTTTCCCTGCTGTTGATCGCCTATGGGCTGAAACGCCTGACCGGACGCGCCTTGGTGCTGGATTTGCGCGATGATTGGGACGAAAATCCCTACTATCGGCAAAAATACTGGTACGGACGCAAGTTAGTAACCTGCTGGGAACGCAAGATTGTCGCCGCCGCCGATAAAGTGATCCTGGTCACCCAAAACAGCCAGAAAAGCTATATCCGCCGCTATCCGCATCAACCGGCGGGGAAATTCGCCTTCATCCCCAACGGCTTCGACCCCCGCATCGAAAGCCTTATGCAAAACAAACCCCAAATACCGGCGGATAACTTCACTATCGTTCATTCCGGGCTGCTTTGCCCGGAACGCGTCATCCCGGCGTTGTTTGAAGCCTTCCGGGAATTGATTGATGAGCAGCCGCAGTTTAAACGGCAGGCCCGGCTGGTCTTTCTGGGCAACGTCTGTTCCTATGTCCATGAACTGGTGCATAAATTAGGGATAGGCGAAAATGTGCAATGTGTCGGCACCCTGCCCTATGAGGAAAACATCCGCCAGGTGGCGCAGGGCGCTTTGTTATTGCTCATTCCCAGCCTGAATATCCCCAATTCCCTGCCCGGCAAGGTTTATGAATACCTGGCGGTGCGCCGACCATTCCTGGCCATTACCGAGGACAACGTCACCCGTGATTTTTTGGCCGGATTAAAGCACCCCTATATATACTATCCCGATGACAAGCCAGGTATTAAAACAGCCATCCGGAATTTCTACCAAAAATTCCAGGCCGGAGAGCTGAAAGATTGGCCTGCCGTCCCCGGCACGGAAATCTATAGCCGCGCCAAACAAAGCGAACAGTTGGCCGTTATTTTTAATGAGGTGAACAAAGCAAATTAGGGGACATAGAAATTTCAATTATACCATATTTGGCTCCAGGCTTCGGGCTTCAGGCTTTGGGCTAGTTCAAATACCCTCCGGAAGATGGTCTCTTTCTGAACCTAAAGCCTGAAGCCCAGAGCCTAAAGCCTAATACCTTAACTTGGTACTTGACTTCATCCCGATTCTTTATTATCTTTACCTACAGTAAAATAAACCCCTAAACAGGAAATAGCATGCTGGAAGAAATCTTGGAATTAATCCGCCTGGCTTCCGCCGATTTGCCGCGGGATGTGGAGCAGGCGTTGTTCAAGGCTGTGGAGACGGAGGAGCCGGGATCGGTCGCCGAATTGAGTCTCAAGCAAATTCTGGAAAACGTGACCTTGGCGCGGGAAAAGAGCCTGCCGCTTTGTCAGGATACCGGCAGCCTGCATTTTTATCTGCATCTGCCCTATGCCCAAGACCCCAGACCCTTGCAGCAAGCCGTCCGGGAAGCGGTGAAACTTGCGGTTAAAAATTATTATCTGCGCCCCAATGCCGTCGACCCCTTATACGGCCATAACTCAGAGGATGAGGAAAGCGACGGGCATCCATCGTTTTATATCAATCATTGGGATAATGAGGAAACCCGCATAGATTTATTACTCAAGGGCGGCGGATGCGAAAACGTCAGCGCTCAATTCAGCCTGCCTTATGCCCAACTCAAAGCCGAACGCAACATGGAGGGCGTCTTCCGCTGCGTGATGGAGGCGGTGGTTAAGGCGCAAGGCCAGGGCTGTCCGCCGGGGATTCTGGGGGTAGGGGTGGGCGGGGATCGTGCCGGATCGCTGCTTTTAGCCAAAAAACAGCTTATGCGTCCCTTAACCGATAAAAATCCGGAGCCTCTGTTGGCCGAATTCGAGGAGCGCTTGCTAAGTCAGATCAATCAATTGGGGATCGGCCCCTTGGGATTGGGCGGTAAAACCACGATCTTAGGGGTGAAAATGGCGCACCTGCACCGGCTTCCGGCCTCTTATTTTGTCTCGGTCTCCTACATGTGCTGGGCTTGCCGGCGCCGGTCGCTGACCATCAGGGAGGGGAATTACTATTATGCTTGATTTGCAACTGCCTATTTCCACAGACCAAATCCGCGATCTTAAGGTCGGCGATTTTTTAAATCTGACCGGGACGTTTATTACCGCAAGAGACAGCGCCCATCAATATCTTTATCAGGAAGACCCGCCGGAATTCCGGGAGATATTGCAGCGCGCCTTTATTTTCCACTGCGGCCCTATCGCCAAAAAACAGGGCGATCAATGGGAATGGGCGGCAGCCGGGCCGACTACCAGTATGCGGATGGAACCGTACGCCCCGGCTTTGATCGAACGCTATCAGCTTCAGGGAATTGTCGGTAAAGGGGGCATGGGGGCGGGAACACAGGAGGCTTGCAGCAAATACGGGGTAGTTTATTGTCAGGCTCCGGGAGGCTGCGCCGCTCTGCTTACCCAGAAGGTGGTCAAGGTCAAAGGGGTGTACAAGCTGGAAGACTTCGGGATACCGGAGGCGATTTGGGTGTTGGAGGTCAAAGACTTTCCGGTGCTGGTTACCATGGACTCCCACGGCGGCAACTGGTATCGGCAAGTCAAAGATAAGAGCCTACGGGAAAGAGAGCGTTTACAGGCACAGTTATTGTAGGGTGGGCTGTGCCCACCATTTTAAACTATTCCCGGCTGATATTTGACTGATATAAATAATGTCAGACACGAAAAATGTAGTCCCGTGGCTTTAGCCACGCATTTTCAGCTTAGGCTGAGACTAAAGGTATGTTCATCCGGAATGGCTTGAATTATAGAAAAGGTTTAACCGTTTGTGAGTCGTTATTGCATGGCTTTATGCCATGAAGATCAGCCCTGAAGGGCTGGGACTACGATATTTAAAAAATGTATCTACTGCTGTTGGGGATAAACCCCAACGCTACGTTAAAAAACCGGGTTTACAGGAGAAGGCAAGTTGCTAAGATTTGTCCTTAAAAGACTGCTGCTTTCCATCCCCCTGTTGATCGGCATCACCTTGATTTCCTTTACCGTCATGCACCTGGCGCCGGGAGAACCGACCGATTTGCAGGTTGACCTCAATCCCAAAGCTTCAGTACAGGCCAGACAGCGTTTGCGTCAAATATACGGTCTGGACAAACCGCTCCCGGTCCAATATTGGAACTGGCTTACCCGCTTGCTGCGGCTGGATTTCGGCTACTCTTTTTCTCCTGACGGGCGTCCGGTTTGGGACAAAATTACGGAGAGGATCGGCATAACGCTAACGATTAATATCTTGTCATTATTGATAATATTGGTGATCGCCATTCCCATCGGGGTGTTATCGGCCACCCGGCAATATTCATTATTCGATAAGATTAGCACGGTGCTGGTTTTCATCGGTTTCGCCACTCCGACTTTCTGGCTGGCTTTGTTACTGATGATTCTGTTCGGGGTAAAATTAAGCTGGCTGCCGATCTCCGGGCTGCGCTCGCTTAATTACGAATATTTATCCTGGGGCGCCCAAATCTGGGATTGTACCTGGCATTTGCTATTACCCCTATTCCTTTCCGCTTTCAGCGGACTGGCCGGGCTATCCCGCTATACCAGAGCCAACATGCTGGAGGTCATCCGCCAGGACTATATCACCACCGCCCGCGCCAAGGGTTTGAGTGAGGTAATGGTAATTTACAAGCACGCCCTGCGTAACGCTCTGCTTCCGGTAGTCACCATTTTAGGGTTGTCCCTGCCCTCATTAATCGGCGGCAGCGTGATTTTCGAAACCATCTTCGCCATCCCCGGTATGGGGCAGCTTTTTTACCAAAGCGTCATGTCGCGGGATTACCCGGTAGTCATGGGCGGTCTGGTAATCGGCGCGGTTTTGACCCTGATGGGCAACTTATTGGCCGATTTGTCATATTCGCTGGTCGATCCGAGGATTAAGCATCAGTGATAAACACCTTTTAGGGACTTGGAACGTATTAAAATACCGGATACTGAATTGTCAAAAGCGAGGCAGTCTTATCGCCGAAGCAATCTCAGACGCACGGGCAGAGATTGCTTCGCTCACCTAAAGGTCGCTCGCAATGACATAAACGGTATAATTGAAATTTCCAAGTCCCTTATTACTCCAACGAAGGAGGATTGATTATGTGGGGATTTCTTTGGATAATGTTTACGGTTCTTATTATGGCAATCGGCGCTCTTATATATTTTAAATATAAAGAGCGGCATCCTTAATAACTACCGAGATAGGAGATACGAGATAACGAGGTACGGGTTTTATCGTATCTCGTACCTCGTATCTCGTACCTCGATTAAGGTTTAAATATATGACAGTCGGTTTATTCTGGCAGGGTCTGCGCAAAAACCCCCTGGCCTTGGGCGGGGGGGCGATTGTGGCCTTGTTGTTTGTCGTCTCTTTTCTGGCGCCGCTGCTTTCGCCCTATGATCCTAACAACATTGACGTCAGGGCGATTCTGCAAGCCCCCGATTTAACCCACTGGCTGGGCACGGATCAATTGGGGCGGGATTTGCTTTCCCGCATGATTTGGGGTTCCCGCATTTCCCTTAAGGTGGGCTTCGTTTCGGTAGGGATTTCCACCACCATCGGCCTGGTTTTAGGCGCTATCTCCGGTTATTACGGGGGCTGGGTAGATCGCTTGATTATGCGCCTGGTGGATATTATGCTCTGCTTTCCCACCTTCTTTCTGATCCTGGCGGTAATCGCCATTTTGGAACCGAGTATCTGGAACATCATGATCATCATCGGCCTGACCAGTTGGGAAGGGGTGACGCGCCTGGTGCGGGCGGAATTTTTGAGCCTCAAGGAACGGGATTTTGTAGTGGCGGCCAAGGCTCAGGGCGTCAAGGACTTGCGCATCATCTTCCGGCATCTTTTGCCTAACGCCATGGCTCCGATCTTGGTATCCGCCACTTTAGGAGTGGCCGGGGCGATTCTGACCGAATCGGCCTTGAGTTTTTTAGGTATCGGCGTACAACCGCCCACCCCCAGTTGGGGCAACATCCTCACCGCCGGGAAAGACAACATCGAAATCGCCTGGTGGCTCTCCCTCTATCCGGGATTAGCCATTTTGATTACCGTTTTAGGTTATAATCTGCTGGGGGAAGGCATCCGCGACGCCATCGACCCCCGGTTAAGGGTTTGAAATGTCAGGGAATTTATTAAAAAATATAAACACCTTGGGTATTTCGGCTTGTCTTCAAGCTGAAACACCCATGTTCATTGGGGACGTAAAGAAGCATGAAAGCGTCACTGCAAGCGGAGCGAAGCAATCTTCCCTCCCCCTTGAGGGGGGAGGGATAGCGTGGGGGTGCCTTTCCCGATTGAGAGTCCACTCCCACCCCGACTCTCCCCCCTCAAGGGGGAGGGAGTTAAAGGAACCCCGCGCCCTATTTTCAGGTGAAACCAATCAGAGTAATGTTACCGCTAATGATTTCGGCTTGAGGGCAAGCCGAAATACCCTGGATACCTTGGTTTTGATTGCTCTTATTTTGTTGTTTTTCACCCTCCCCGCCTGGGCGTCCGATGTCAAAATAAACGTCGGGGTGGATAAGACCGTCGTCCGCTTCGGGGAAAGCGTGCGCTTAGAGGTAACCGTCAGCGGAACGCAAAACGCCCCTCAGCCGCAAATCCCTAAGACCGGGGATTTCAAGCTGATGTATCACGGCCAGAGTTCCCAGTTCCAGATGATCAACGGCTCTGTAACCACTAAGGTTACCTTCACCTATACCGTTGTCCCGATGAAACAGGGGGAAATTAGCGTCGGGCCGATTCTCTTGGAATATAAGGGAGAAAAGCTCAGCAGCGCCCCCATAAAAATCAATGTGATGGCTGAAGACGCCCAAGTTAAGGAAGCGGAACCGGTGGTTTTGCGCACCACCCTATCCCAAACATCGGCTTATTATAATCAGCAGCTAATTTATACCCTGGAATTCGGGCGACGGGTGGATGTGGCCAACGCCCGTCTGGAACTGCCTAAATTCGAGGGCTTTTGGGTGGAGGAGTTGGGCAAGCAGAAAGAAGAATACCGGATGCTCTACGGGCAAAGATACCTGGTTACCGAACTGCGCAAGGCGCTCTTCCCCAACAAAACCGGCGAGATCAAAATTGATCCGGCGGTTATTCAATGCGATATGATTGTTCCCGACGAAAACCGCCAAACGAGAGACCCCTTCGACAGCTTTTTCTTCGGCTTTAAAAGGCGCACGCAGACCAAACTGTTGCAAAGCCACCCTCTCACCGTTGAGGTAAAGCCTTTGCCCAAAGAAGGTCAGCCGCCCAATTTCATTCCCCTGGTGGGCGACATTAAATTGAAATCGGAAGTAAGTAAGGAGAAACTGGACAGCGGTGATTCCACTACATTGACCATCACCATTAGCGGAAATGCCAACATCCGGGACGCCAATTTGATCGAAGCCACCGCTCTGGATGATTTCAAGGTTTATGATGACAAGCCCGCTTTCGAATTTATCCCGAAAGAGGATTATTTGATGGGCAAGAAGGTTTTCAAAAAAGCCCTGGTGCCGCAAAAGGCCGGACAGATTCCCCTGCCGGTTTTTGCCCTCCCTTATTTTAACCCCAAGACCGGAAAATATGAAATCGCCCAAAGTAAAACCATCAATTTACAGGTCAAGGGCGGCCCGGAGCAGGAAAATTTACATGCGATGGTGACCGCTCCCGGTATTGTCCCTAAGCAAGCTATCAAGGTTCTGGGGCGGGATATTTTATCCATCTACACCGATTCGGACGCACTGGCCGATGACCGGCTAACCTGGGGAAAACACTGGTGGTATGCTTTAATTTTCTTTCTGCCGGGCGGAACCTTCCTGGGGTTCTTCCTGCTGCAAGTCAATAATCGTCATATGAAGGATAATCCGGCGCTCACGCGCAAGAAGAAGGCGAATAAGATTGCCAAAGAGAAACTTTCCGCCGCCGCGGCTTTAATTAACGAACCGGAAAAATTCTATCCCCAGGTTTCTAAAACCGTTAAGGAATATCTGGATGATAAATTCGATCTGCCCGGCGGGGTTTTGACGCCGCGGGAGATCGAAGAGAAATTGCTTGGCGCCGGAACCCATGCCACGGTTGTCAGCGAATTGCTGGAATTGCTGGAGCATTGCGAGTATTGCCAATTTGCCTCGTCTGCCGCCGCCAATAAAGATTGCCGCTTGATTTTCGATCAGGCCGGGCTGATTTTGGCTAAACTGGAAAAGGGTTTGTGATGGGGAAAACGAGATACGAGATACGAGATATGTCATTGCGAGCGGCAGCGAAGCAATCTCTACCCGTGCACATGAGATTGCTTCGGCGATACGGCTGCCTCGCAATGACATTTTCAGCCGATGCAAAGCATACAGTGATGGGGCTGCTATGCACCATTTTCATCATTACCGCGCCGGCCTGCGCCCAGACAGCAGCAACCGATGCCGACGCCTTGTTCCGGCAGGCCAATTCCGAATATCAGCAGGGCAATTATGCACAGGCGGCAGCGGTCTATCAATCCCTGCTCAAAGAGCGGGAGAACGGTTACCTCTATTACAATCTGGGCAATTGCTATTTGAAAATGAATGAATTCGGCCCGGCTATTTTAAACTATCGCCACGCCCAAAAGTTTCTGCCCCGTTTCCCGGATTTGAAGATGAATCTGGAATACGCTTACCGGGAGACTAAAGACAACATTGAAGACAAAGGCTACAGCTCGCTTTTTACTACTATCTTTTTTTGGTATCAATATCTAAGTCTCAAGGAAATGTTGATCGCTTTCCTGGTGCTTAACTTCCTGCTCTTTAGCCTGGCTGTTTTCCGGTTGTATTTTTCACCCGATTTGCTCAAATGGCTGCTGATAATCTTCGGCGTAACCTATCTGCTTTGTGCAGGTTCTGCCGGATTTAAATGGTATCAGGAAAAATCTATCCGGGAAGGCATAGTATTCGACAATGAAATAGCCGTCCGCTCCGGCAATAACGCCGGCAATGTGCTGTTATTCAAGCTTCACGCCGGTACCGGATTTCAAATTGAAGAGATCAAAGGGGATTGGCTGAAAATCAGCCTGACCGACGGTAAAATCGGCTGGGTGGAAAAGGCGGGCGTGGGGATAATTTAATTTTATTTTACCACGAAGCACACGAAGGGCACGAAGAAAGAAAAATAATCTTATGGAATTCGATGATTTATCCAATAGAATAATCGGATTGGCAATAGAAGTGCACCGCGAGCTTGGTCCGGGTTTGTTAGAAAACAGTTACAAGCAATGTCTTGCTTACGAATTAAGCCATGCAAATATAGCGTTTAAAATGGAAGTAGAATTGCCTGTTATATACAAAAACTTCCGTATAGCTTGTGGTTATCGAATAGATTTATTAATTGAAAATAAATTAGTTATAGAATTAAAAAGTATCGAAAAAATACTTCCCGTGCATGAAGCGCAATTGCTTACTTATATGAAAATGGCAAATATAAAAATAGGATTAATAATGAATTTCAATGAAAAAATATTGAAAAAAGGGATTAAACGATTTGTTTTATAATTCTTCGTGCTCTTCGTGTGCTTCGTGGTAAAAAAAGTTAAAAATAAAATTGAGGGTTAAATGCACATCTTAATCACCGGGGCGTCCGGTTTTCTGGGTAAACATCTGGTTCAGAAATTATTGAGCGGCGGGCATAATTTGCGCCTGGTTACCCGCAAGCGCTGTAATATCGATCAAATGCTGGCGCAGGAGCCGCGGGTCAGGATTGTTGAAGCCGATTTGACCAAGCCGGAAACGCTGCAAGGTATATTGACCGGCAGCGAGGTGGTTTACAACCTGGCGGGAATTCTCGGTCAGGCTAACATCACAGATGATGTATATTGGCAGACGAATTATCAATCCACCGGAAATCTTTTAAAGCTTTGCGTACAGGAAAAAACCGTCCGGCGCTTTATCCATTGCAGTAGTGCCGGAGTCCAGGGGCCGATTGAAAATCCACCCGCTGACGAGAGCTTCCCCTATGCCCCTTCAAATATTTATGAGACCACCAAAGCGGCGGCGGAAAAGATGGTGCTGGAATATCAGAAAAAACACAATTTCCCGGTAGTTGTGCTGCGTCCGGAATTTGTTTACGGACCGGGGGATTTGCATGTACTGGGGCTGTTTAAGGCGATCGGTTCCGGGCGTTTCGTAGTTTTCGGAGACGGCTCAACCTGGCTGCATCCGACATATATCGATGATGCCGTTCAAGCATGTGAGTTGGCGCTAGACAATGACGCTGCCCTGGGGCAAGTCTACATCATAGCCGGGGAACGGGCGGTAACGGTGCGGGAGTTGGCCGATCAAATCGCCGATACGCTTAAAGTAAAACGTCCCCGTTCCGTGCCAATGTGGATCGGGAGATGGGCTGCGGTTACCCTTGAGGAAATCGGAAAAGCTTTTTCCAAAGAGATGCCCTTTAACCGGGCGCGGCTGAAGTTCTTCACCCAAAACCGCAATTTCAAAATCGACAAGGCGCACACAGAGTTGGGCTATCAACCCCAATTCAATTTGGCCCGCGGCCTAGCATCAACAGTGGATTGGTATAAGCAGGAGGGGTATTTGTGAGGCATATATTGGATTATTATCCTATCGCCATGGCTGAGGGCGAGGGGGCCGGCACGGCTTATGAATATTATGTCAAGGCGCGGGCGCTGCGCAAGGTACTGGCGCAAACCGGCCAGCCGAAAAGCCTGTTAATACTGGGGTTGCCGGAGCGTTACGGCTTCAGTTTTGATTTTTTGCTATTGGCACAAGACATGTACTGCCAAAGAGTTTTAGTAATTGACGAGCGTCCTGAGCGGATGGAGCGCTTCAAGCAAGGATATAATCAATTAATCACAGCGGGAGTGATCAAACCAATCCCAAATCTGGAATTTGCCGATTGCCCCGCCGATAAGGGCATAGGCGTTAACTTAAACGTAGCGCAGGGCTTTAGCCCTGCCGGCAGCCACAACGTTTGTGTCCAATCCGGGGCAGACCTGAAGGTCTGCGCTACAGATAAATGCCTTAAGTCAACGCTTTTGGCCAATAAGGGGGAATTCGATTTATTCATCAGTTGCGAGGTGTTGCAGCGTTTAGCGCCGAACGAGCAGCCGGATTACTGGAAAGCCGGTCTGAAGTCGGCCAAGGCCGGCGTGGTTTTCACTCCCAATGCCGATAATCCCGATCACGCCGCCCACAGCGGGTTAAAAACGGTTAACATTCAGACTATGCGCCAACAGGCACAGGCCGCAGGAGGGGAAATTTTGATAGACGGCTATCTGGACTTGCCGCCCTTTCCACCAGGGATCAAGCGTTCCGACAAACAGCGAGAATCTGCCGGACAGGGCTTATTCCGTCTGGCATTTTGGGGGATCGAACAATGGGCGAAACTGGAGAATTGCTTTTCATTGAATTATCGTAAGAAATCGGCGCATATTGTATTTGTAGCGGCGAAACGGGGATAATATTACCATAAAAATGAAGAATTAATAAAAAATGCAGTCCCGTGGCTTTAGCCACGCAGTTTCAGCTTAGGCTGAGACTAAAGGTATGTTCATCCGGAATGGCTTGAATTATAGAGAATATCTAACTATTTGTGAGTCATTGTTGCATGGCTTTGGCCATGAAGATCAGCCCTAAAGGGCTGGGACTACAAGGTGAAAAATTTACAATTGTTTTAAGGAAATCCCGATGAAAAAACCAAGCAGCTTCCTTGGCAATCTCTCCGATGAACATTGGGCGGTGGTCATTTTCCTGGTCAGCATGGCGCTTTATTGCGTCACCCTTGCTCCGACTGTCGTCTGGGGGGATGGGGCCGGATTCGCCCTGATGGTCGACAAATTTCTGCTCGATCCGGCGGCGGACGGGCACCCGTTGTACATCATCCTGGGCCGGATTTTTTCCTGGCTGCCGGGTGAACTGGCCATCAATTTAAACTTCATGTCCGCCTTTTTCGCCGCCGTTACCGTTTCTTTATCCTACCTGGTCAGCCTGGAGATAACCGGCAACAAAATGGCCGCGGCTTTAGGCGCCATCGCCTTCAGTCTGTCCCATGCCTTCTGGCTTCATGCCGTAACTACCGAGGTCTACACCCTCAACGCCTGCTTTGTTATGGGGATACTCTATTTACTGCTCAAATGGAAACGGGAGCGCCGTTCCGCTCTGCTTTATTGGGGCGCCTTCCTCTACGGTTTATCCTTATCCCATCATATGATTATCGGATTGCTGGGAGCGGCGGTGCTGTATTTTCTGCTAACCTACGATTATAAAATCTTTACCGACAGAAGAATCATCATTATCCTGCTGTGCTTTGCCCTGGGGCTGTCTATTTATCTGGGAGTGTTGTTTAGCTGGATACAGCAACAGCCTGAAAAAACTCAGGAAATCGCCGACATCGCCACCGGGCGGGCGGAAAATAAAGCCTATATGATGAACATCGATACCGGCTGGAAACTTCAGAATATCGGGATGTACATCGCCTATCTTTTCTACCAGTATCCGGTCAGCGGCTTTGCCCTGATAATACTCGGCCTGGTTAAATTCCTTCAGGAAAACAAAAAATTAGCCGGTTTTTTTCTGCTGGCGATTGTTTTTAATGCCGGATTTTTCATCTTAGGCCCGCGTTCCTTGGGCAGCCCCAATTATGCCTTTTATATCCAGGATTATGCCGTATTCTCGGTTTTTATCGCTTATGGGGGTTATTATCTCTTGCAGCGGGAGGGTACAAAAATCGCCCAAATGCTGCTGATGGCCATCCTGCTTGCCCAAACCACCACTTATCAGATAACGCCGGGGATAACCAAAACCCTGGGGCTGGATTTACTGCATACCCGGCGGTTGCCTTACCGGGACAATGAGCAGTATTTCCTCAATCCCAGCAAGCTGGGCTATAAAGGGCCGAAGGAATATGCCTATACCGCTCTGGGACAAATGGAAACCGGCGCGACTATTATTGCCGACTATACCCCGGCAACAGTTCTGGATTATTATCATAATATCCTGGGCGTGCGTCCCGATATAAAGCTGGTTTATACTCAGGAGATTGCCAAACCCGGGGATAATTATGATTTGAAACCCTATGTGGATGAACATTACCATGAGGGAGCGATTTATCTGGCCGATTTGGCCGGGCCGAGTTATTATAACGTGGGGAAATTGGAGAAAGAGTATGATCTGCTACCGATGGAGCCGATATATAAGATAGTGAGAAAGGAGTAAAGGGTGAAGGGTGAAAAAAAATTGGTAGCGTTCTCAATCAGAGACCCGAAGTGTCATTGCGAGGCAGCCTTATCGCCGAAGCAATCTCATCCACACGCATGGGGATTGCTTCGCTCCGCTCGCAATGACGCTTCAGGTTTGCGGTATTTCTACGCTACCCAAATTTTACCCTTCACCCTTCACCCTTCACCCTTTATTTTTCATGCAATTTTATAACCAATCAGGTGTTTTAACATGTTAGCCAAAAGAATTATCCCCTGCCTGGACGTCAAAGACGGACGGGTGGTCAAGGGGGTGCGTTTCGTCAATTTACAGGATGCCGGCGATCCGGTTCAGGTGGCCAGGGTCTATGAGCAGGAAGGGGCGGACGAACTGGTTTTCCTGGATATAACCGCCTCCCATGAAAAGCGCGGCATAATCCTGGAGGTGGTGCGGCATACCTCGGAAGAGGTATTCATGCCGTTGACTGTCGGAGGCGGGATCAATCAACTGACCGACATCCGTCAATTGCTGCTGGCCGGGGCGGATAAGGTCTCCCTCAATACCGCCGCGGTCAAGAATCCGTCTCTGGTTAAAGAAGCGGCGCAAAGCTTCGGCAGTCAGTGTATCGTAGTCGCCGTCGACGCCAAGAAAAGCGCACCGGGTAAATGGCAAGTCTACACCCACGGCGGACGCACTCCCAGCGGGCGGGACACCTTGGAGTGGGCGCAGGAGGTGGAACATCTGGGAGCGGGGGAAATCCTGCTTACCAGTATGGATTGCGACGGCACCAAAGACGGTTTCGCCCTGGAACTGACCCGCACCATCTCCGAAGGGGTAAACATCCCGGTAATCGCCTCTGGCGGAGCGGGCGCGCCTGAACACTTTTATCAAGCCTTCACCGCAGGCAAAGCCGACGCGGCCCTGGCCGCCTCTATTTTCCATTATCGGGAATATTCCATCGGGGAGATTAAGGAATATTTGCAGCAAAGGGGAATTGAGGTCAGGCGGTAAAGGGGCAATGGCTGATCTTCAATTTTTGAAAACAATTGGTACAAGCATTAAAAATCATTAAAAAACCTTTGACTTTTACGTCAGCTTTTTGTTAAGATAATCTCAAAACAATGGGCAATTAGTAATGGGCAATGAAAAAATAGTTATCCATTGTCCATTATCCATTATCCATTCAAAAGGGGTATGGCAGTGAAGATACAAAAATCGATTGTCGGATTGGTTTTGGCATTAGCAGCCCCGTTTATATTGATCTGGCCTCAAACGCCTCAAGCCGCTACCTGGTTTCCCACCGGGGTAGAGATCGTCTCGGTGCACGAGGGCGAAAGCATTCAGGCCGCCATCAATAAAATTAAAGAAGGCGGCATGGTTTTAGTTTCTTCCGGCGTTTATTATGAAACCATCAAGCTGAAACCAAAAGTCGTTCTGCGCAGCGAATCAGGCCCGGAGCAAACCACTATCGACGGCAGTCACGGCCAGGGAACGGTGGTGCAGTTAGCGGAAGGCAGTACTCTGGATGGATTTACCGTAACCGGTAGGGTGGAGACCGATCAAGAGCAAGACCGTCATGCCATAGAATGTGTCGATATATCACCCACCATCAAAAATAATGTGATCCGCGACAACAAAGGCACCGGCCTCTATATCTCCGGCGCCCAAACCGAACCGCAGGTCAGCGGTAATCGTATCTACGACAACCAAAAAGCGGGAATCGGCATCACCAACCAAAGTAAAGCGCAAATCTTCGAAAACCAATGCTACGGCAATGCCGAGGCCGGAATCGGCATCAGAGGCAAATCCGCTCCCACGGTTAAAAATAATAAATGTTTCCTGAATCAAAAGGTAGGCATCGGCATTAGTGATAAGGGTACCTCGCCGCTGGTGGAAGGCAATGAATGTTATGATAACGAAGGTGCCGGTATCGGACTACAAGAGGGTGCGACCGCCGTTCTGAAAAACAATAACGTGCACAAAAACGGACGCGCCGGTATCGGGTTGCGTGACGCTTCCAGCGCTACAATCGAAGGTAATCAGATTGAAGCCAACATCTTAGCCGGTATCGGAATCATTGATAAATCCGTGGCAACCATTAAGGACAATCAGATCATCAATAACACCATGGCGGGAGTCACCGCGATGGACGGCTGTAAGGTTACCATCGAAAATAACCTGATCGAGGCCAACGGTACCCAGGGGATTGTCTGTAGCTCCTCCGAGGTTTTAGTCAAGAAAAACAGGGTGTTGAAAAATATCCATCACGGTATCGGCATCTACCGCCAATCGAAAGCTGAGGTATGCGAAAATCAAATCAACTATAACGGCGCCAACGACAAGCGCGGTTCGGGAATTTTGGTGGTATCCTCGGATGAATCCCATATCCACCACAACGATTTCAACGATAATTACGGCCCCGGCGTTTACACCCGCCGCTGCTCTCCGCTGATTAGCGAAAATACTTTTACCAACGATTTGATATTTGCCATGTTTCATGCCTCGCCCACCATCAAAAATAATGTATTCTATTCGGCGGGAAAGTCCGGCGGGAAAAAAGCTAAAAGTGGTGTGGACATCAGGGAATCCTCCCACCCGATTATTACCGAGAATGAATTTCTGGGGAAATTCGCCATCGCCGTTCACAGCAAATCTCATCCTCTGGTGATGAAAAACAAATTCTCCGGCAGCCACAAAAACTCCATCGATTCGGGACGCAGCGGGATTAAGGTAAACCGCAACTGCCGTCCCTCTATCGTCGATAATATTTTTTATAACGGGAATAAGTTGCTGATCGTAGGCCGCTCGGTGACGGAAAACGCGATTTTATCCTTCGGAAATACCGGTCAGATTAAGACTATGAATACTACCAATATTGATTTCAAACCGGAAGAACACGGCGGAAAAAATCTGATCGTTGCCGGAAATCAATTCCTCGGGCCGGGTAAGGGTAGAGAGAAAAAGAAGAAGTAATTATTTACCGCAGAGACGCAGAGGGCGCAAAGGAAAGAATTAAGATTTTAGCCACGAAACGTTCATGCCCGTAAGGGCACTACGAGGCATGAAAACGTCATTGCGAGCAAAGCGAAGCAATCTCCAACGCTTAAGATTGCTTCGGCGATACGACTGCCTCGCAATGACATTTTCGGAATAAATACACGAACCTCACGGAAATAGAAAAAACGATTTAAATACTTTGTGATTATTCGTGTCATTCGTGGCTAAATCAAACTCTTTATTCTCTGCCTTCTCCGCGTTTTTGCGGTGAAAAATAAAAAGGAGAACCATTTTGCGCAAGCCCATAATTATCGGTCTGATAATCATCAGCATTATAGCCATTAATGGGCATCTGGTTAAAGCCGCCAGTCTGGAAGAAGCCCATCGGCATCTGGAACAAGGCAATGCCCTGCATAAGGCTGGCAAATTCAAGGAAGCGGCGCAGGAGTACAAAACAGCCTGGGAAAAAGCTAAACTGCTGGATGCCTGTTACAATCTGGCGCTTGTCTATGATCGGGATTTAAATGAAAATGAGGAGGCGGTCAAATACTATAACCAATATTTGGCTGCCGACCCATATAATCCTGAAGTGGATAATATCCGGCAAATGGTGGACAGCGCCCGCCTGGAAATTAACCAAAGCGGTTGGTGGTATGATCGATTAAAGCGGGAAGATACGCTTAAAAAACAGGAAGAGTTGAAAAAAGTAGCCCTGGAATTAGGTAAAAAAGAAGCTTTGGTAGCAGACGATAAACGAGCCGAAGATACCCAGCCGGGTTTAGCACATGTTTGCCTGGGCTGCCATGCCGGTTTTATGGGGCCGCAAATCAACATGGCCGCCACCCATCCGGTAGGGCGTATTCCTAAAGGTGAACTGATCAAAACCGTGCCTAAAAATGTGCGCTTTTACCGTGACGGGGCGGTAATTTGCCTAAGCTGCCATAATCCCACCAATTTACACTTTGAAGTAGGCACTCCCGGTATCAATTACAAGTACCTGCGGGTCGATACCGACGGGGGGAAAGAAATCTCCCGGTTCTGTGCCTTTTGCCACAGCAGCAAAGCTTCCAGTCGTTCTCTGCCCGAAGGGGAAAAAGGAAGAGAACGCCGGTCTTTGGATCTGATTCAGTAAAAATCCGGTTTTATCTGTTGCTTGAATTCTGTAGCTTGAATTTCGTAGTCTCAGCCCTTTAGGGATGTAGTCCCGTGGCTTTAGCCACGTACTTTCAGCTTAGGCTGAGACTGCATGTTCACCTGGAAGGCTTGAATTATAGCTGAGAAGATTTAACCATTTGTGATACCAATTCGCTATCAAACATTGAAGAATAGTTCGTAGTTCGTAGCACGGGGGTTTATCCCCCGTTTGCAGCGCCTGCTTACGGGAGATGAACTCCCGCGCTACATTAATCATTGAGGGCGAATTAGTATGAGTCGTTATTGTATGGCTTTGGCCATGAAAATCAGCCCTGAAGGGCTGGGACTACGATATTACTTGATGTTTTGACCTATCCCCAGGCCGAAAAATTTCTTCGTGTGCTTCGTGGTAAAAAAACTTGGCTCAATATGGATCCAGGAACGTAGATTGTAGGGACGCATGAAAAAAGCAGTAGTTACCGGCATTACCGGGCAGGACGGCAGTTATCTGGCGGAATTATTACTGGCTAAGGGTTACGAAGTCCACGGTTTAATCCGACGCTCCAGTACCTTTAATACCGGACGTATCGATCATATATACAAAGACCCGCATTTACCGGGAACAAAAGTATTCTTACATTACGGCGATTTGGCGGATTCCAGCCAGTTGGTTAATCTGATTTACAATATCCGTCCCGACGAGATTTATCATCTGGGAGCGCAAAGCCATGTGCGGGTAAGTTTCGACATGCCGGAATATACCGGAGACGTCACCGCACTGGGGACAACCAGACTGCTTGAAGCCGTGCGCCGCAGCGGGATTAAGTCCAAATTTTACCAGGCATCCTCATCTGAAATGTTTGGAGCGGCCACCCCTCCGCAAAACGAGCAAACCGCTTTTTATCCCCGCAGCCCCTACGCCGCCGCTAAAGTCTATGCTTACTGGATAGCCATCAATTATCGCGAGGCGTATAATATTTTTGCCTGTAACGGTATTCTGTTTAACCATGAATCCCCCCGGCGCGGAGAGACCTTCGTCACCAGAAAAATCACCCGCGGCATCGCCAACATTTTGGCGGGCCGGCAGTCTAAATTGTATATGGGGAATTTAGATTCGATCCGGGACTGGGGTTTTGCCCCGGAATATGTGGAATGTCAATGGTTGATCTTGCAGCAGGACAAAGCCGATGACTACGTAATTGGTACGGGAAAGATTCATACCGTCCGGGAATTCCTCAAGCTGGCGCTGAATTATACCGGCATTGAAATCGAATGGAAGGGAAAAGGTTTAGAGGAAAAGGGTATCGTACGCAGTGTTGATAAAAACCGGGCAGAGCAAATCAAACCCGGCGCGGTTATTATTGAAATCGATGCCCGTTATTTTCGCCCCACAGAGGTTGATTTCCTGCAAGCCGATTTTACCAAAGCGAAAACAGGTCTGGGGTGGACGCCTAAGGTTACCCTGGAGGAACTGGTAATGATTATGCTGGATGCGGACATGTCGTCTGCCGGGGTAAATCCTGTTGGAAGGGGCAGTAATATTTTGAAGGAAAAAGATTTCCCCTGGCTGCTAAAACAAGCTTAATCGATGTTTCGGCGTGCCCTCACGCCGAAACCGTAAATGGGGAACGTTACCCCTTGAGAGTTTTAGTTTGGGAACATATGGAAGCAATAGGCATAACCAGTACCATCCCTTTGGAAATCCCGCTTGCAGCGGGATGCAAGGTGGTGGATTTAAATAACCTGTTCATCAGCCATCCGCAAAAGCATTGGTTGGTGGAACAGGCTGAGGAGCAGGGCTTCCCCCGTAATACTTGTTGCTGGATCAAGGGGATATATGGAGTTGTACGCAATCTGGGGATCAAAACCATCATCGCCGTGACCGAAGGGGATTGCAGCAATACCCATGCCTTAATGGAGGTTTTGCAGTCCGAGGGTGTGACTTGCATACCGTTTGCCTATCCTTATGATCGCAATGAGAAGCTTTTGCGCGGCCAGATGGAAGCCCTGATGCAGATTTATGGGGTATCCTGGGAGAAGGTTTTAGAATGTAAGAAAAATCTGGACACGTTGCGCGCCAAAACCTGGGAAATTGACCGCCTCACCTGGCAGGAAAACAAAGTCAGCGGATGGGAGAATCACTTTTATCAGGTAAGTTGCAGCGATATGGGGGGCGATCCGCAGCAATTTGGCCGGGATTTGGATGATTTTATGGGCGTGGCTGGCAAGCGTTCACCCTTGCCGCAAAAGATTCGTCTGGGGTATCTGGGAGTCCCTCCCATTTTCCCGGAACTATATGAATTTTT
>JACRJN010000120.1 GCA_016235675.1 Candidatus Schekmanbacteria bacterium | reverse complement strand
TCAACCTTAAGTAATTATTCAAATACAGTATTTTATTGAAAAATATGATTTTTTTATGGAAGATTACCATATAAAAATCCCCCTTAATCCCCCTTTGCCAAAGGGGGAAACAAAAGCTTGTTATCCCGAACTCAGGTTACTGTAAAGGATTCCATTTTTGAATAGCCTGATCATCATCGGCTTGGCCGCCATGGCCGGGCTTTTTTCCGGTCATGTAGCCAATAGATTTAAAATTCCGGTTGTGGCCGGTTACGTTATCATCGGCGTTTTGCTCGGTTCCTCGGTTTTAGGCGTCTTCAGCAACGAGGCTTTAAACGAGGTCGGGCTGGTCAGTTCCATCGCTTTAAGCTTCATCGCCTTCGTCATCGGGGAGGAACTGGAGCTGATCTCCTTGAAACGCCTGGGCAAAAGCATCATGTTGATCAGTATCTTCGAAGCCTTGATCGCCTTTGTCCTGGTTACCGCCGCCATGCAGATGATGCAGGATAAACTCTATCTCTCCCTGCTTCTGGGAGCCGTCGCCTCCGCCACCGCTCCGGCGGCTACCTTGATGGTGCTTCGGGAAACCCAGGCCAAGGGGGTATTGACCACATCCATTATGGCGGTAGTAGCTATAGACGACGCCATCGCCCTGATCCTCTATTCCTTTGCCGCATCCTTAGCCAAGGTGCTGATGCTGCGTTCCCCCCAGGCTTTGCCCTGGGTAGCGATAATCTTCAATCCGCTCAAAGAGATAGTCTGCGCCATAATTACCGGCATACTCTGCGGACTGGCGCTGGCCTACATCGCCAGGAAAATGAAAAGCCAGAACGACATGCTGATCCTGATTGTGGGAACGCTTTTGATTACCACCGGCTTAGCCCGGTTTTTACACCTGCCGGAATTGCTGACCAACATGGCCATGGGAGTAACCTTTTGCAACTATGCCCCGAATTTGAGCCGCCGCGCCTTCTCTCTGACCGCCACCGTCACTCCGCCGCTCTACTGCATGTTCTTTGTGCTGGCCGGGGCGCGCTTGCAGGTTAATCTGATCACCAAGGTCGGCCTGTTGGGATTAGTCTATACCCTGACCCGCTTTGCCGGTAAAATCGGCGGCGCCAAATTGGGCGCTTATCTGGGCAACGCCCCCGCGACAGTTCAAAAATACTTAGGTTACGCCCTGCTCTCCCAAATCGGCGTAGCCATAGGACTGGCCATCATGATCGCCCAGGAATTCCCGCCAAATATCTACGGCCAGGAAGGGCAGATCATCAGTACCTGGGTAATCAACATCCTGCTCTTCACCACCATCATCACCGAAATCATCGGCCCGATTATGACCCGACACGCCGTACATAAAGCCGTGGAATGTAAGTAGTTTTTCATTTAATTCCATAATTTTATAGACAAGATATTGTCTAATGGCATAAAATATTTCTCACACAAAGGCACAAAGATTAATCCTTTTAGTTCGTGTGTTTTATTCCGAAAATGTCATTGCGAGGCAGTCGTATCGCCGAAGCAATCTTAAGCGTTGGAGATTGCTTCGCTTCGCTTGCAATGACGTTTTCATGCCTCGTGGTGCCCTTACGGGCATGAACGTTTCGTGTAATTTGTGGCAACGCATCAATTCAGGAGCCTAAAGCCATGCCCCTTCCGGATCAAGATAAAAACAGAATCGACCGGTTGCGTGCCGAACTTCACCGGCACAATTATCTTTACTACGCTAAAGACGCCCCGGAAATCTCCGATGCCGAGTATGATCGGCTTTTGCGAGAGCTAATAAATCTGGAGGAGAAATACCCCCAATGGCGGGACGAAAATTCCCCCACTCAGCGGGTGGGGGAAAAACCTCTGGATAAGTTCAAGCAGGTGGAGCATACCGCCCCTATGCTCAGCCTGAATTCTCTTATGAATGAAGGGGAAATCCGGGAGTTTGCCGCTGGTTTGCAGCGGCTTTTAGGCCGATCTGACCTGACCTATGTGACGGAACCCAAATACGACGGCCTTTCCATCGAGGTGGTATACGAGAATGGACAGTTTTCCCATGCCGCCACCCGCGGGGATGGCTATATCGGCGAAGACGTTAGCAACAACATCAAAACCATCCGTTCCGTACCGCTGGTTTTGCATTCGCAAGCGCCTAGGAAATTAGCCCTGCGAGGTGAAGCGATCATCCCCGTTTCAGACTTTGAACAGTTGAATAAACACCTGATTGACGAGGGGGAAACGCCCTTTGCCAATCCGCGCAACGCCGCTTCCGGTTCCTTGCGCCAGTTAGACCCCAAAATTACCGCTCAACGCCCCTTGGATGTTTTCTTTTATGACCTGCTGTATATTGAAGGCGGGGACAATTACCGCACCCATTGGGAGTTTTTACAAATCCTGCCCAAATGGGGACTTAAACTCAATCCCCACCTTCGCACATGCCGACAGATTGAAGAGGTAATCGCCTTCCACAAAGAGATGGAAAATCAACGGGAAAGCCTGGATTACGAGATTGACGGCATCGTGGTAAAACTGGACAATTTTTCCTTACGACAGGAAGCCGGCGTTCGTTCCCGCAATCCGCGCTGGGCGGCGGCCTATAAATTCAAGCCGCGCCAAGGGGAAACCATATTGGATAAGATTACCGTTCAGGTGGGACGCAGCGGTGTTTTGACACCAATCGCGCAGCTTTTGCCGGTGGATGTCAGCGGGGTAACCATCAGCCGGGCGACTTTGCACAATTGGGATTATATCCAAAAGCTGGGGCTGAAAATCGGCGACACGGTACGGGTCGAGCGCGCCGGAGACGTAATCCCGGCGGTGATGGAGGTCAAACTGGCGGCGCGTAACGGTACCGAGCAAGATTTCATCATGCCCGCCCAATGTCCGGTATGCGGGGCGCAGGTAATGGTAGAGGGGGCGTTCCACGTTTGCAGCAACAGCCTTTCCTGCCCGGCCCAAATCCGCCAGGCGATCAAACACTATGTCAGTAAAGGGGCGATGGATATAGCAGGCTTGGGACAACGTACCGTGGAGCAGCTAGCCGATGAGGGGTTGATTCAAAGCGTCGCCGACTTATATAAACTGACCAAAGATCAGTTGTTGAAGCTGGAAGGGTTCGCCGAAAAATCAGCGCAAAACCTGCTGGACGCCCTCCAAAAGAGCCGGGATTGCACCCTGGAGCGTTTTATCTTTGCCCTGGGGATTCATCAAGCAGGCGCCCATGTCTCCGAGGTTTTGGCCGAGCATTTCGGCAACCTGGAAAATTTACAAAAGGCCACACGGGAGGAATTACTCTCTATCCGCGAAATCGGCCCGGAAATCGCCAACAATATCGTCGAATTTTTCGGCAATCCCCGCAATCAGGCGCTGATTAGGGAATTGCTGGACTTGGGAATTAAACCACAGCCAAAAGCCGCAAAACCTGAAGGCAAACTGAGCGGCAAGCGCTTCCTCTTTACCGGCACCTTAGCCAGATATACCCGCACCGAAGCGGCGGAGTTGGTGAAAAATCAGGGCGGAGAAGTGGCAAGTGCTATCGGCAAGAGCATCGATTATTTGGTAGCAGGCGAAGAAGCCGGGTCTAAATTGGATAAAGCGGGGAAATTAGGGGTTAAGGTGATTTCTGAAGAAGAATTTTTGCATCTTTTGGGAATTTAGGATACAATAATAGATAACTGCCACAGAGACGCAGAGGGCGCGGAGAAATCAGTTAATGAGGTGATGAGGAAAAAATGCCGGTTATCAGTAGATTTTTCGGAATAATTATTTTCATGCTTTGGAGGGAACATAATCCGCCGCATTTTCATGCCAAATATGGCGAAGATGAAATAACTGTTGAGATTGAGAGCGGTAAAGTAAACGGCACGATGTCTAAACGCGCCTTAAATATGATAGAAGAATGGCACAAATTACATAAAGAAGAATTGCTGCACAATTGGAAATCGGCTGAAGCGAAAAAAGCTTTTTCCCCCATAAAACCATTGGAGTAAACTCTATGATTTTACATGTAAAAGAAGCAAAATATCTGCACGAGTATGTCATATGGCTGCGTTTTAATGATGGAGCGGAGGGAGAAGTTGATTTATCCGCTGAGTTGGAAGGCGATATTTTTGAACCGCTCAAAGACATTCAAAAATTTAAGTCATTCAAGGTTGACCCGATTTTAGAAACGCTAGCCTGGGAAAACGGCGCTGATTTGGCTCCGGAATTTCTGTACGAAAATATGAAAATATTTGTATAAAAAGCTACCTTTGAAGGAGATTTTAGCTTTAAGGGAGGAACGGATTATGAAAAAGGTGTTGGTTTGCCTCGGCGTCTTAGGTCTGAGTTTGAGCGTTACACCGTTTGTCTGGGCGCATGGGGATGTCACCCCGGCGCAGGTGATCACGGACATGAAGGCCAAACAGAAAGGGCCTTATGCCGCCCCCATGTTTCGGGGAAAAACGCTCTCCGGTGACTGGCTGGGGGTGACATTGGAAGACTTCGAACACGGCGGGGTGCAAATCCGCAAGGTGGTGGAGGACGGTTTAGGGGATGACGCCGGATTGGAACAATTCGATGTTATCCGTGAAGTTGACGGCAATCAGATTAAAAATCAAAAGGATTTAGATGCCTATCTGGCCAAAATCAAAGAACCCAAAGAGCTGACCTTCACTCTGTGGCGCGATGGCAAGCGCAAGGAAAAGACCGTCTACCTGGTGCCTAATCTGGGAGAAATAGCCCCGGAAATGGCCGATATGTTCGAGGGCAAAACCCGCCCGCAGCCGGGCATGATGATGGACAAGATGATCGCCCAAACCCCGATGGGCAAAAACAACGGCCAAGGGAAATCCCTTCACCCCGGCATGTTCGCCGAGGACATGATGCAGCGCTCTCCCATGGGGCAGCATAACCGCGGGGAAATCACTATAAAATCTAATGATCCCATCGATAATTTTATCATCGCCAAACAGCGGGAGATCGCTTTCTTAATCAATTTTCAGAAAGATTTGGGGCTAACTGATGAGCAAATCAGCGCTCTGAAGAATTTAGATTTGGAATTTCAAAAACAGGCCATAGCCATCGATGCCGGTCTGAAAATAATTAAGTTGGAGCTAGGCCAATTATTGGAACAAGCGGACGCCGATGTGGAAAAGCTGGAAACGGTATTGAAAAATCTTTATGACTTGCAGCAGAAAAAACAGCAGCAGGTTCTGGATATGCTGCGGAAATACAATGAGTTGATCAGCAAAGAAAAACGGCAGAAATTATTGGAATTGCTTAAAAAATAAGGCTCATAGCGACAAACTGCGGGTAAATTTATTTTCACCACGAAGCGCTACGTCCGCACACGAAGAATTACAAATGCTATTTATGATATTTAATTAAACTATTTATTTTTCCCTTCGTGATCTTCGTGTGCTTCGTGGTGAAAAAAGTATTTCTTAAATATGGAGAATAATTCCCATTTAAAGTCGAGCGTGATAATTTTATTTTTAGGCATGACAGTGTTTTCCGGATGCCTGGAAGCTATTCTTGTCCCGGACGAGGAATTTGCCCCCAAACCGGAACCAGCGATGATCTTTGGCGTGCCGCCTCCCTTTTCCCAAAGCGAAAACGGATTAAGCCGTAGCCCAACATTTCAATCCGGCAAAGAGCCTGATCCGGAAAAGGCCAAAAAAGGCGGGGCTTTATTCGCCGTCTGGTGCCGCGGCTGCCATGAAATCAAAACCAAAGACAATCGAATCGGCCCCAGTCTGAAAGATTTGTTCAAGCGGGAAAATCTTCCGGCAAGTTCTAAACGGGTGACGGGGCAAAACATCCGGGTGCAAATTCGCGCCCCATTCCGTTATATGCCGCCCTTCCCTAATTTGAGCGAGGAGGAGATCGAGCAGATTATCGAGTTTTTGAAGACTGTTTAAACCGGCTTTGGACTTTGGGGACTGTACCAGGTTAAATTTTGTAAACAAACTCCCCATGTTGTCATTGCGAGGAACGAAGCAATCTCAAAAAGGTGCAGGAGATTGCTTCGTTCCTCGCAATGACTATTTAGCAGGAGGACAACCAAATGCTGCTGGAAGAACACGGAGTGGTGCTGGAACTTTGCGCCGGACAAAAGGCCGTAGTCAAGGTTACGCGCTCGGAGATGTGTGACCATTGCGCTTCGAGCAGTGCCTGTTTTGTCGTCGGCAGCAATGAAAACGAAATGAAGATAATCGCCCATAACCCCCAACAAATCCAGGCCGGGCACAGAGTAATTTTGACGCTGCCCAGTAAAACCTTTCTGCAAGCTACGGTGATTGTCTATTTGATACCTTTTTTAGGATTATTGACCGGTGCGATTATCGGTCAGCTTATTTCCCAGCCGGCGGCCATCGGCGGGGCTTTTCTGGGGCTGGTTTTATGTTTTTCCGGGATTTGGTTTTATAATAAACGGATAAAACCGGATGCCTACATCCCCACCATCAACCGGGTGGCGGGATGAACTGTAGGGTGGGCTGTGCCCACCATTTTAATTTTGGTGGGCACAGCCCACCCTACGGGAATCAAATAACAGCGATATTAATCAGAGAGGACTAAATGAAAAAAGGGACACAAATTGCTTTGATTGTGGTAGGCGTAATAGCCTTATTAGCGATCTTAATCGTAGGGAGTTTTGTTTCCAGATACAATGAGATTGTACGCCTGGATGAAGGGATCAAGCAGGCTTGGGCGCAGGTGGATAACCAATTGAAACGGCGCAGCGACCTGATCCCCAATCTGGTCAACACCGTCAAAGGCTTTGCCTCCCATGAGAAAGAGGTTTTCAGCAACATAGCCGCCGCCCGCGCAAAATTAACCGGAGCGGGAACTATTCCGGAAAAGATCGATGCCGCCCGCTCTTTTGAAGGGGCGTTATCGCGTTTATTGGTGGTAATGGAAAATTATCCCCAACTCAAGGCCGATCAATCCTTCAACCACCTGATGGATGAACTGGCCGGTACGGAAAACCGCCTGGCGGTGGAAAGAAGACGCTACAATCTAAAGGTGGAAGAATATAACTCCACCATCCGTATTTTCCCAGGCCGCCTCTTTGCCGCCTTCTTCGGATTCAAGGAAGCCGTCTATTATCAGGTGGAAGAAAAGGATAAAGCCACGCCGGAGGTTAAGTTTTAACGTCGTCGCCATCTAAGTCCCTAAAAACAAAAAAGGCGGGGAGAAATTACTCTTTCTCTCCGCCTGCAAAAACACAAATAATATACACAATAAATTAACGCTTGGAAAACTGGAAGCGGGCGCGGGCGCCTTTTTGACCGTACTTCTTGCGCTCCACTTCACGGGAATCGCGGGTCAACAGCCCGGCTTTCCTCAGCTTGCCATGCCATTCATCGTTGATTGCATTCAGTGCGCGGGCCAAACCATGCTTTATCGCTCCGGCTTGTCCGGAAATGCCGCCGCCTGAGACATTAACCGTTATATCATATTTATTTTCGGTCTCGGTTAAAACCAGCGGTATTCTGCTGATCATCTTCAATGTCTCACGACCAAAAAACTTATCCAGACTACGATCGTTTACCTTAAATTTACCGCTGCCGGGGCGCACCCAAACCCTGGCCACAGAACTCTTTCTGCGTCCGGTGCCGTAACATACTTCAGCGCTTGTCATTAGATCTCCTTACAATATTTCCAGGGGTTGCGGCATCTGGGCATCATGCGGATGCCCGCTGCCGGCATAAACCTTAAGTTTGCCCAACATATGGCGTCCGACAGTATTCTTGGGCAGCATCCCGCGTACAGCCGCCTGAACTACCCGTTCCGGTCTGGTATTCAACACCTTCTCCAGGGAGTTTACTTTCAATCCGCCCGGATAAGTGCTATGATGATAATAATTTTTTTGTTTGAGTTTCTTGCCGGTCAGCCGGATTTTATCGGCGTTTACAACAATTACATGGTCGCCGGTATCCAGATGGGGGGTATAAATCGGCTTGTGTTTGCCTTTAAGAATAGTGGCCACTTTGGTCGCCAGACGACCCAAAATAATCCCCTCGGCGTCCACCAGATACCAACTGCGGGTTATTTCGCTAGCTTTAACGGCTTTCGTTTTCATACATCTTCCTTATACATAATTATTTATAGGGCTTCAAAGAGAGTTAATATATCTGGAAAAATTTGTTTTGTCAAGGATAAAATAATGTGCTAAAATTTGGCGCTTTCTGTGAATAAAGCATCGGGTTTTTACCACGAAGGACACGAAGACCACGAAGAATAATTTATTTATTAATCCAATCCAGTATTACCTTTTTGAGAACACACAAATAATCACGGGAATGAAACTTGAGTCAATTTAACAATTTTTCTTCGCGTTCTTCGTGTTCTTCGTGGTAAAATCCCAATGCCCAATTTTAACGAGGTGCAACCATTATGCCGGACATCATCTATTTCGATCAGATAGCGGCCACACGTCCTCATGAGGAAGCGGCCGCCGCCATGCTTCCCTTTCTGCGGGAGAATTTTGCCAATCCGTCCAGCCTGCATCAAAGCGGGCAATCCGCACACCAGGCCGTCGAAGAGGCGCGCCAGAACGTAGCCCAATTAATCGGGGCCGCCCCGGAGGAAATTGTTTTTACCTCCAGCGGCAGCGAGGCCAATAATCTGGCCGTAAAAGGGGCGGCTTTGGCCAACCAAAGCCAAGGCCGGCATATCATTACCTCAGCCATCGAGCACTATTCGGTACATCATCCCCTGAAAAATCTGGAAAGACAGGGGTTTGAAATTACGCATCTGCCGGTGGACAAAAACGGTCTGATTGATCCGGCCGCGGTAACGGCGGCCATCGGGCCGGAGACTGTTTTAGTTTCCATCATGTACGGCAACAGTGAAATAGGGACGCTCCAACCGCTGGCGGAAATCGGTAAAATAACCCGCGAGCGGGGTATAATCTTTCATAGTGACGCCGTTGCCGCTGTTGGCCGTATTCCGGTGGATGTAAACCGGCTGCATGTCGATTTGCTGAGTCTGGCCGGGCATCAGTTCTACGGGCCGAAAGGCGCAGCAGGCTTATATGTACGCAAAAGGACGCGCATCGCACCCTTGATTGAGGGAGGATTGCAGGAAGACGGTCGCCGGGCGGGCACTCCGGATGTGGCGGCCATTGTCGGTCTGGGCTGCGCTGCGCAATTGGCCAAAATCCATCTGGCGGAATGGAGCGCCCATGCGCAAAAACTGGAGCGCCGGCTGCGCTCACAGCTTGCGGAAAAGGTCAGCGAGCTGATTTTTACCGGCCATCCGGAAAACCGCCTGCCGGGGCACCTGAGTTTATGCGTCAAATATATCGAAGGCGAAGGGATGCTGCTTTACCTGGACATGGAAGGAATCGCGGCCTCAAGCGGATCGGCCTGCATCTCCCAGGCGCTTAAAAGCTCTTACGTACTGGATGCCGTCGGCATCGATCCCGCCGATTCGCAAGGCTCACTGGTGATCAGTTTAGGCCAGGACAATACCGACGCGGAGGTGGACTACTTCCTCTCGGTTTTTCCTCCGATAATCGAACGCTTAAGGCAGATGTCGCCGATATATAAGGGACTTAGAAGATATTAATATACCCCCCACCCTAACCCTCCCCCGCAAGGGGGGAGGGAACTTATCCCCCTCCCCCTTGATGGGGGAGGGACGGGGTGGGGGTGATTATTACGATCCAGAAACGGTATATTTGAAAATTCCAAGTCCCTAAGTTTTGTAGGGTGGGCTTTGCCCATCAAATTTGATGGCCTGACATTATTTATGCCAGTCAAAAATCAACCAAGAATGGTTTAAAATGGTGGGCACAGCCCACCCTACATACCTGGTAGCACAGGCAAGATGCCTGTGCTACTGTCTTTTCTTCTTCAGCCCGAGCAGGCCGATTAGTCCTGAACCCAGCAGTAACATGCTGGCTGGCTCAGGCGCCGGGGTAGCGATAAACCCATGCTCACCGCTGTCATCCCAATCCCTTCCCATGATATTGGCGCCGTCTATGCCAAAAGCCCGAGTTCCAGATGCGCCCGGATAGTCCAGGCTGCTCCAGTTGCTGCTGTCGTAACGGAACCCATGACAACCGCTGCCATCCAAATATATCCCTACGATATTGGCGCCGGCTATGCCAGAAGCATAAGCAAGCTACGCCCGGGTAGTCCAGGCTGGTCCAGGAATAGGTCACCGTCTGTGCCGGAGCGGTCAGGGCCACGCTCAGCATTATTCCCAAAGTCAGCCACAAGGCAAACCATCCCTGGCCCATGGATATTACTAACCGTCTGCCGCCCAATTTTTTCTGCATAGCCCCTCCTTGTTTTGAGTGGATAGATTAAGGTTAATATCGTTTTCTAGTTGTCATTCCCGAATGGTGTTATCCCCGATAAAAGTGTTCGGGGATGACAGTGTGTCTTGTCAACTAGAAAACGACATACCATTTATGAGAACTTTATTATGGCAGGCATAATATAATCTGTCAACTAAAAAAACAATACCCTTGGTAGCACAGGCATCTTACCTGTGTCATGTGCTTCCAGCCTGTGCTACTATTGATGTTTCGGCATGTCCCCACGCCGAAACATCCGTAAGCGGGGGATAAACCCCGCGCTACGAACTCGCAATGACGCTTCGGGTTTCCGCTACCGATTTTTTCTCATCAAACTACAAACGGCTTCTACCTGGGACGTATGGGGAAACATGTCCAGCGGCTGGATGGAACCTAATTCGTATTGGCCGTTACTGACAATATTTTTAACATCGCGGGCGCAGGTCGCCGGGTTGCAGGAAATATAAATTATTTGCCAAGGTGCGAAACTTTGCAAGCGGGCTATGATCCCTGGGGTCAGACCTTCCCTCGGCGGGTCGAGCAAAACCAGGTCGAATTTCGCTTGCCGGGAAATCAATAAATCCAACCCCAACTGTACCTCGATTTGCTTTACCGCGATATTATTAATTTTATTGGCTTTACTATTGAATAAGGCATGTTCCGCAGCCTGCCGGTTGCCTTCGATAGTGATTAATCTTCTCACCTTTTTAGCTAACGGGAGACTGAAAAGCCCCACGCCTGCATATAATTCCAGGGCATGGTCAATATCCTGGATTTCGATGCTTCCCATAATATGATCGAGCATGTCCGGCAAAAGCTCCAGGTTGGCTTGAAAAAAGGAACTGTTGCCGGTGCGTAGTTTCCAGTTCTTTACCCGGTAATCTACAAACCCTTTCCCGTAAAGGATTTTTTCCCGCTCCCCCTCTTTCAAGCTAATCCCCTTCACATCGATCTTATCTTTGATTTTATTGGCCCAGGCCTCGGAAAATTGAGTAATCGGCATAAATAAAGTTAAACAAACCGCTTCATCCGATCCCTGCACGATTTGGATTTCGGAAAGATCAGTGGGGGAATTATGAACTAAGGCTGATGATAAATCACTCAGGGTTTGGTTTAATTCCGGGGAAAGCAGCGGGCAGTGGTCGATGGGAACGACATCGTGGCTCTCAGAATGATAAAATCCCAACCCGCCCTTTTGGCGCCAATGCAGCCTCACCCTTCGCCGGTACCCGGTTTGAGCGGGGGAGGGTATACAAGGCAATAACTTATCCTCATTGAATCCGGCCACATTCTGAAAAGCTTCGGCTATTACCTTTCCCTTGTGCTTTAATTGCTCGCTATACGGTATATGCTGGAGCTGGCATCCTCCCGACTGGCCAAAACGGGGGCAGAAAGGTTCGCAGCGCAGGGGAGACGGACGGATAATTTCCTGGATGCGCGCCCATTGGACGCCCTGGCGGGAAGAGGTCAATTCTATCGACAATTCATCGCCGGGGGCGCTATAGGGAACGAACACCGCTTTGTTTTCGCTATGTCCCAAACCGTAGCCGCCGTACACCAGTTTTTCGATGGTTATTCTTTTGTTTTCCATAGGGTTTGCTCTTTAGTCTCTTACGACTTCAATCTTGACAAAACGTGAGCAAAATCTCTTGCAACTTCAATAATTCTCGTTAGTTATATTAACCACAGAAACACTGAATTACAGAGACACAGAAAGAACCAAAAACCATTTGATTTTTTCCGTGCTTCGGCTCTTCCGTGTTTCCGTGGTTTCTTCATTATTTTAACCTTTTTGGTTCCGGCTTGTCCGGTTTACGGCTGAAGCAGCATCAATCCGCTTTTGGCATCCAAAACCCTTTTGGCGCGGCAACCGATTAATTCGATTAGTACGATTTCCAGCAGATTCCAGGTATTTACCCCTTTCCTGATGCAGCCGGTTATCGTAGAATCGTTGCGCCCGCAGGCAATGTGCATATGAACGACCGGCTTTCCCGCCTCATTGGGGAATAATGTGCCGGAACCGGTTATTTCATGCGGCTGTTGCAGGACATAACTAATCGCCGGACTGTTTAGTTCCCGTTCAGCCGGGCCGACAATCAGGGTGCTGTCCTTATCGACGCCTCCTACAATTATAAAGGAAGCGCAGGAAATCCCCTGCTCAAAAGCTAAACGCTCGATCGCTTCATGAATGACGTCGCCGGTTTCCAGGCGGATGACAAAAACACGTCCTTGTCTGGCTTGCGAATATTTCATTAATGCTTTTCTCCGTGGTTAATAGTATACTTGGCAGTGTCGGCGTGAGAACACGCCGATACCTCAACCTCCTGATTTTACACGAAAATAGAATTCTTGAACTTCGTAGTCTAAAGCCCTTTAGGGCTGAATTTCCAGGGCTAAAGCCCTGGCACTACGACGAGGGAAATATGCTCAGCTTAATCATTATCGCCGTCAGTTTAATCTTTTTGGCGGCCTACCGCTTTTACGGACGGTTTTTATCCCGGCAAATCGGTCTGGACGATGCCTGCATTACCCCGGCCTGCCAAATCGATGACGGTGTGGATTTTGTCCCCGCCAAATCCAGCTTGCTTTTAGCCCAGCATTTTTCCGCCATCGCCGCGGCCGGCCCGATTGTAGGGCCGATATTGGCCGGTATCTGGTTCGGCTGGCTGCCTACTCTGTTGTGGATTGTTTTGGGTTCGATCTTTGTAGGCGGGGTTTATGATTTTTCCAGCCTGACAGCCTCTCTCAAACATAAAGCCACCTCCATCGGGGAGATTGTCAAGCTGCAAATGTCCCGCAGCGCCCACCTGCTCTTTCTGACCTTTGTCTGGCTCTGTCTGATTTATGTGATTGTGGTCTTTACCGACATTACCGCCCAGACCTTCAAAACCGTCAGCAACGACACGGCCTTCGGGCCGGGAATCGCCGCATCAAGCTTCCTCTATCTGGTGTTGGGGGTGATTATGGGGGTGCTGCTTTTTAAATATAAATTCCGGCTTTGGGTAACCACCGTCGTATTTCTGCCGCTGGTGCTCTACAGCGTCTGGATCGGGCCGAGACTACCGCAGCCGATACTTTCCTTTCTGGCTGATATTTCTGTCCGGCAATGGAACGGTATCATATTATTTTATTGTCTGATCGCCTCGCTTATTCCCATGTGGCTGTTATTACAGCCCAGAGGGTATTTGGGCGGCTGGCTGCTTTACTTAACTATTTTGGTGGGATTTATGGGGGCTTTATTCGGCGGCTTCAAAATCGAGTATCCTGCCGTCAACACCGCCGGATTTGCCAGTCTGACAAACGGCAAGCCGCTTTTCCCACTGCTTTTTATCACCGTAGCCTGCGGGGCTTGTTCCGGGTTTCACGGGATCGTCAGTTCCGGCACCACCTCCAAACAACTGGCCAAAGAATCGGATGCCCGTCTGGTCGGTTACGGCGGTATGTTGCTGGAAGGGGTCGTCGCCATGCTGGCTTTGGCGACGGTCATGATCATCCCCAAGGGTTCCGCCTCACTCTCCGCCGATCCCAATCTGATTTATGCCAAGGGCCTGGCCGGTTATCTGGGCTTGGTGGGAATAAACTTCAACCTGGCCTTTCCCTTCGCTTTGCTTGCCTTCTCCACCTTCGTCTACGATACCCTGGATGTCTGCACCCGTCTGGCGCGCTATATCTTCCAGGAGCTTACCGGCTGGCACACCCGCAACGGCGGGTATCTTGCGGCTTTGATTACCCTGGCGCTGCCCTTTACCTTCCTCATGCTCACCAAGGAGAAAGGCTATCTGGTAGCCTGGCCGATCTTCGGCGCCAGCAACCAACTGTTGGCCGGTCTGGTGCTCCTGGCCGTATCGGTCTGGCTGATTCGCAGCGGTAAAAACGCGGTCTACACCATCGTACCTATGATCTTTATGCTGGGGATAACCCTCTGGTCGCTGATTTTGCTGATCCTGCCGTTTGGCAAGGGCCTATTGTCCGGCGGCGAGATTAAACCGGATCTGATGATTTCCGGCATCTGCGGCCTTGTGCTGCTTGGCCTGAGTATGCTGCTGATTTATGAAGCGGTAAGGGCGGTGGCGGGGAAAAGGACTTTTCCCTCCCGCTAATTTATACCAAATTGCATTCAATGTAGCGCAGACCTTTAGGTCTGCTACCGGCTACCGGGTTTGATGTGTGTCAGAAAGCAGGGCTAAAGCCCTGCGCTACGTTGTAAGATAAACCACATTAGAGTAGCGCGGGGGTTTATCCCCCGCTTCCAATGCAGGGTTCTTACGTCTGCTGTTGGGGATAAACCCCAACGCTACAGTAATCATTGACAGCGAATTAGTATAATATCCGCCCTGCCGGGCTGACATAAAAAAAGAGGCAACTTTTGAGCCGCCTCTTTTTTTATAACTACAGGGGATTACTACTTTAAAAGAAAATATATATCGATTACCTTTAATGCTGTTTACTTTAAGTGGGGGGGATACCTTTCAAAGCATCCCCCCACTTAATTTATAACGAAGGTTCAATAAGACTTACTCCCCGTGGCAACCTTTACACTTGCCGGAGGGACCTGTTTTTTGCTTATCTTTATCCATAGCCTTGTGGCAGCCGTCACGACAATTTTGATGATAGATATTCTCAAACTTGTCGGCTCCGCCTACTTTTTCCAGCATTTTATTTACATCTTTACATTTGAGGCAGGACTCCGGCTGTTCCCCTTTTGCGGTGGTATGATGACAGGCGCCGCAAGTCCAATCGTCGGTATACTGGAATTTGGCGTACTTCTGATTTCCCTTTACAAATTTATCCTGATGGTCATGATGGGGGAAACTCGGTACGTGTTTCTTATCTGGCTTCTTAATAACATCCGCATGGTTTTTCTGGGCATTAAGATCGATGACTGCGGGACCCTTTTCAAGGGCATATACTGCGGGCAACGCGAAAACCAGACCTGCCAAGGCTGTGGCTAGCGTGCTTACGATCAATTTTCTCACGTCTTGTTCCTTTCTAGAAAATGAATAAACTGTCCAAGTGAAAAATACACTACAGATACACCTGCTCCCACGACAGGAAATTGCATGAATAGTTTTCCAGCAAAAAATTTACACGCAACCTGAATATGCTTGTCGCAGGATTAATCTTTCTCTGATTAGTGTAACCACCTCCTTCGGGCATTTCACTCTTCTTTAAAGGTGTTATAATTATACGGCATGTTTTAGGTTTTTGCAAGGTTTTTTGGCGGGTAATTTTGTTATTTATTTCAAAAACAACCCTCACGAACGGGTTTTTCGGCTGAAAGTAGCGCGGGGTTATCCCCCGCTTGTGAGGTAGGGATAGTCCCCTATGTCTGCATGTTTGGATAAACCCCAACGCTACGTTGGCACTCAAGCCGAAACTAGGCTTAAAACACCAATTGCCCGCGCAAGCTATGCTTGCCGCCTTCGGTAATCTCCACATCCGCAAACCGTCCGATCAAACTTTTATCCCCGGCAAAATGCACCAGGCGGTTAGTACGGGTACGTCCTGTCAATAAACCGGGATCGGTTTTGCTGAATTCTTCCACTAAAACTTCCATTTTTTTACCAATTAGGGTTTGATTAATTTCCGAGGTAATTTGATTCTGTAACTGCCAGAGACGTTCGAAACGTGCAAGACTTGTTTGATAGGGCAAGCGGGGGGCTTTAATTTTGCTTTGGCTCAGTGGCCGGTCGGAATAGATAAAGGAAAAAATGCTTTCAAAGCACACTTGCTTCAATACATCCAGCGTTTGGGTAAAATCTTCTTCGGTCTCGCCGGGAAAGGCTACAATCACATCGGTGCTGATTTCCACGCCCGGCACCGTCTCTCTTAAAAGCTGCACCTTTTCCAGATATTCCTCTCGTGTATAGCGACGATTCATGGCGGATAAAATATTATTGGAACCGGCCTGAAAGGGTAGATGAATTTGTTCGCAGACTTTATCTAAATCCCGCAAGGCATAGATCAAACCGGAATTGAAATCCTTGGGATGGGAAGTGACAAAGCGGATGCGTTCGATGCCGGGAATATTATTGAGTAAAGCCAATAACCCGCTAAAACTAACCTCGCCGGCCAAATCGCTGCCGTAGGAATTGACATTTTGCCCCAGCAGGGTGATCTCCTGTATCCCCTGATCGGCCAATTCCCGCACCTCCGTTGCAATCTCCCGGTTGGAGCGGCTGCGTTCCCGGCCCCGTACATAGGGCACGACGCAATAGGTGCAAAAATTATTGCAGCCTTCCATGATGGTGACCCAGGCTTTGAAGTTACTTTGCCGTACCAGATTATGCCGGTCAGTAGGACTAATACGCCCCTCAATAATTTCGATTCTCGGTCTGTGCTTTGCTCTAACCTCTTGTAATAATAGCGGCAGATTCTCGATATTCTGTGTCCCGAACACCAAATCCACATACGGGGCGCGCTGACGGATTTTTCCCTTCATCCCTTGAGCGACGCAGCCGCAGACCGCTAAAATCAGAGCGGGGTTTTGCTCTTTGAGCGGCTTCATCCGCCCCAGAAGACTGAAGACCTTCTGCTCAGCCTTATCCCGCACGCTGCAAGTATTGAGGATGATTATATCGGCCTGCGGCAAATCATCAGTCGCCCGGTAACCTTCGCCAGACAATAACCCGGCAATCTTTTCCGAGTCGTGCTCGTTCATTTGACAGCCGAAGGTGATGATATGGTAGTACATGCGTTTCCCTAAAACTTTGGTCGCGTAGAAATAGGGAGACTTTTTTGTTTTTGTTTGCATCAGGAAAAAATTTTGAATTTCGTAGTCCCAGCCCTTTAGGGCTGAACTTCCAGGGCTAAAGCCCTGGCACTACGGCTGGCAGCCGAAGGTGATGATATGGTAGTACATACTCCCTAAAACTTTTTCGCTTCAACTTTGGGCTTGAAATACCGCTTCCAGATAAAAATCAATAAGAAGGCCAGAAGTAATACTACGAGGGCAAGTTGCAGGCGGAACAAAGAAACCGGATGCTTTATCGGCTCACCGGGAGTCACAATCCGGCAGGAAGCGGCGTGCAAATCGATCTCCCCCTGATGCTCAGAGCAGGCGCGGTTGAATACCCCGGTCACCTGAACAACATCCCCTTTATAATTATAAGAGCCCAGCGTTTTAATCAATTGCGCCTGCTTTGGTGTCAGCCAAACCCCTAAAGCCGTTCCGCTGCCGTCTAACAGGTTAACCCAAATCCCCCGGCGTCGGTGCATCAAATCGCCGATGGCCTCGCCTTGAAAAGTCACG
Organism: Candidatus Schekmanbacteria bacterium; assembly: GCA_016235675.1. Lineage (GTDB taxonomy): Bacteria > SZUA-182 > SZUA-182 > SZUA-182 > SZUA-182 > JACRJN01. The sequence goes on along the minus strand of JACRJN010000120.1, from coordinate 6,452 downwards.
GTTTTACCGTCATATTCGCGAATCTTTTCAATCAAAGCAGACGCCAATATCGGCTCCTGGGCGTAAACCTTTCCGCTGGTTATGGCAAGTATCGTTACCGCTAAAATCATTATCCCCCTAAATCCGGTAGCACAGGCTTCCAGCCTGTGAATCACAGGCAAGATGCCTGTGCTACCGGAGATAAACCGGCTTAACCGTTCCATAGTATATTTATTTTCCCGTAATTGTAGCATAACCCAATCCTAATAATACTAACACCGCGTTAAATTCCAATCTCCCCACCCACATGGCTAAAAGATAAATCACTTTCAGCAAAGACGGCATAGAGGGCGCGGTTATCCCGCAGCTTAAACCGGAATTCGATCCGGCGGATACCGCATCAAACATCGCGTCCAGCATGGGATAGCCGTAAAACGCGCCGACAGCGGTGGCCACGGAATAAGTAATAATGTATAAAAAGATTATCAGGGCGGCGGCGCGCACCGTCGTGTCTTCCAACACCACATCCTTGATGTGATGATATTTTTGGATCACGACCGCCGATTCCGCCGATACCAGTTTTTTAATATCCTGGGCCAGCGCCTTGCCTATGATACCAATACGAATCCCCTTAAAACCGCCGGCGGTGGAACAGGCGCTGCCGCCGACCGCCATGGCCAGAATCACCCCGATTGTCGCCATCGGCCCCCAATGGGTGATGAACTGCCGGGCATAAACACTCATGCCCCCGGTAGTGGTATGTGCGGAAATAACGTGGAACAAAGTAAAGCGAAAGGTGCTGAGCAGATCAGGAAAGGCATTGCTGACTGTAAGCGCCACACAGGCTATGGTAAAGGCACAGGATGCGGTGACGGCAAAAGAACGTAATTCTATGTTGCGGTAAACCTCCCGGTAATTTCCCTTCCAAACGGAATAATGCAGGGCGAAGTTCAGCGAGCCGATAACCATAAAAATGAAATAGAAAACTTCGATAAGCGGGCTGTGGTAATACATGGTATTTTGCGTTTGCGGGGCAAAACCGCCGGTACTCCAGGCCGCCATGTACAGCCAAAGGGCATGGAAAAAGGCACGCAGGGGCGTCAAACCTTCGATCAAGCCCCCCACCCATAACCAAAAGGTACCGATACACAGATAGACGATGCTGATTAACCAAATCGCCCGCGCCGTTTCGATGACATTGGGCAGCAGCTTTTCGTCCTTGCCCTCGCCCACATACATTTTATAAGCGCCGGAAAAACCGGGGACAAGAAAGGTCAGGGCGACTACCACCATCCCCTGGCCGCCGATATAGGTCAATTCATGCCGCCACATGTTCAAACCGTAGGATACATGGTCAAGATTCTGGATCAGCACCAAACCGGTAGTGGTGTATCCGCTCATGACATCGAAGCAGGCGTCCAGGAAGGAGGCAAAGTGTCCGGAAAGGCAATAAGGTATCGCTCCCACCAGAGTGCAAACCAGCCAGGAAAAGGCCGCCGTAGACATGCCGTGCACCCATTGCGGATCGCGGTCGGTATGGAAAATGAGTAAAAACAGATACCCGATGGTCAGCGTCACCCCGATGCTTAGGGCAAAATCCACCGCTACCGCCCACTCCATGAAGGCTACGGCGGTAATCAGCGGGAGAAACATTAAATAGGCCAGTCCCACCACGACCCGACCGGTGTTGAAAAAGATGATCTTAAAATCTTCGGGAGCCGGTCTTAAAACCATTTAAATACCCCCCAAAAGATAGCCGTCAAGATAAAACCGGCCATAATCAAACCCACGCTGAAACCCATTTCAATCAGGATTCCTACGCTTGATTCGCTGAGTTCTGCTTTTAATTTTTTTATTTGTTTGTTTGTCATAATATATAGCTTCTTCGGAAAAACCTCACAACAGGGGTTTCAGCAAAAGAACGGTAGCACAGGCATCTTGCCTGTGATGTGGGCAACGCCCACACAAAAACGGCACAATTACCGGAAGTGGTGGGTTAAATCAAAGCTTCCATGCTGTGCCGCAACACACAGGCTGGAAGCCTGTGCTACCGGTAGGGTGGGCTGTGCCCACCAATTGGTGGGCACTACAAAAAAAGCCCGCCCTTATTATATCGTTTTCTAGTTGTCATTCCCGAATGGTGTTATCGGGAATCTGGTTTAACTGCTTGAAAAACCATATCCGTCCCCGAAGTCTTTATCGGAGATAAAAGCATTCGGGGATGACAGTGTGTCTTGTCAACTAGAAAACGATATTACATCCAGGGCCAGGCTTTGAAATAACCATATCCCATTTGACCGACCGGTCTACAATTCGCCCACCAACAAATGCAGCAATTCCCGCTCATGCTCGATATTGGTCAGGGCAATCACATCATCGCCGATTTCCAGCCGGGTATCGCCTTTGGGCAGAATGACGTCCTCCCCGCGCAGAATAGATACCAGCACACAATCTTCCGGCAATGTAACCTCGCGTACCAGTTTACCAACCACCGGCGATTCTTCCGGCAAATCCACCCGCACCAGGGAAATTCTCCCCCGTTTAAAGGCCATCAGGGGCATATAATCATCGAAAGAGGCTTCCTCCTCGATAATCTTGGTTAAAATACTGGTGCTGTTGATGGGGGTGTCCACCTTGACTTTGCCGAAGATATTCTCGTTGCGCGGGTCGTTAACCTTGGCAATAGTGCGCTCGATGCCGAACAGGTCTTTAGCCACCTGACAAGCCACCAGGTTTTCCTCATCCACCCCGGTTAAAGCGGCAAAGACATTCGCCCGTTTGATACCGGCGGATTCCAGGGTTACCGGATCGCAGCCGTCGCCGCAGATGACCATCAGTTTATCCACTTCCCGCGCCACTCTGTCGCAAACCGCTTTGTCTTTATCGATCAAAGTTACGGTATGGTCATCGGCTATTAATTCACGCGACAGATAATAACCTAATTGCCCGCCGCCCATTACTATAATAAACATCTAAGATTCCTCACTTTAATCCAAACATATTCATTTAAACTCCTTCTCCCCCTGGGAGAAGGTCGGGATGAGGGTACAAAAGCCTAAAAATTAAATTATGGTACCCTCACCCTAGCCCTCTCCCAAAGGGAGAGGGGATTCATCATCTTTAATCCAAAACATCCCCCAACTTGGGGATAAAATTGGTTCTCACCACGCCGACTAATTCATCCCCAGCATTTATCACCCGATCCGGGGTTGCCGAAAGGTACCCTTCCCGGCGGATAATTCCGCAAATCATAAAATCATCACCCCGGTTTAAATCGCCGATTTTTTGGCCGATAATCGCCTCTTTGGCCTCGAAGCGCACTACTTGGTTAGGAGAAGTATAACTCTGACAAACCTTAAAGGGGCGCTGGCTGATCTCATTCCAGATGAAGGCGGAGACCAAATGGGTGCCGCTTACGATGCCAAAGTCATGTTTCAGATAGCCTTTTTCCCTGGTGGGATCATCGATTTTGGCGATTACCTTGGGGATATTGAACAGGGTCTTGGCTACCTGAGCGGCCATTATATTGACATTATCTTTATTGGTTATCGCGACGAAAACATCGGCTTCATCGGCTTTGACATCCCGAAGCAAGACCTCGTCAGTGCCGGAGCCGATAACCTGCATCCCATTAAAACTGGTGCCCAGCTTTCTGAAAGAAGCCGGCTCGGTATCGATAACCGTCACATTATGCCCGTCCAGGGACAACATGTTGGCCAACTCCGACCCGACCCGACCGCTGCCGATAATTATTACATTCATATAGATTAAATACTCCTGTCTGATTCCAATGTTGTTCACTTAAGACGTAGCGCAGGGCTTTAGCCCTGCTTATGGGGTGGTTTAACCGTGCACTCCGGAGCAGACCTAAAGGTCTGCGCTACGTTAAATGAACGGTATTGTGTCTAACCCCAATTTAAAAACCTGGTAAGTATAATCCCTTTTTCTTAAATTTGCAAATGTCGCTTTTTCCCCTAGCAATTGTCATTGCGAGGCAGCCTTAAGTCAACAGCATTGGGGCTGTGCCCACCATAAGTTTTTGGTGGGCACTACAACTCCAGCAGCTTCTCCAGAATCTTTTCCCGCAGATCACGGTCGATGTAGCAATCCGCTTTCAGGCATTCCACAATCAGTTTATTGACGTAGAGATAATCTTCGATGTCGTCCAGTTCATCGTTGGAGAGATTGAATTCATAGCCTAAATCCCGTTGAATAATCATCGCTTTTTGCAATTCCTGGGCGAATTCAAACCATCTTTGCTGGCGGGCGTTTTGTCTGGGAAGGGTCTCTTTCAAATTGGTCAGGGTTTTAGCCAGAACGCTCAATTTCAGTTTGTCGGCGCAATCGCAGGCGCTATCTAAGGCGCAGTCGATGGCCAAATCCAGATCGTGGGATAAATCACGCGCCAGGCCGATGGCGTGATCCCGGTCCCGATCCAAATCACGGGTTAAGGCTAACGCCAGGGCTAAGGCCAGGGCGCGGGCAAAGGTACGGGCCAGCGCCAAAGCCAGGGCGCGATCCAGGGCCAAATCCAGTTCCACATTCTGCGCATCCAAATCCAAACCCAGGTCACGGGCTAAAACCAGGCTGCGGTCAAAGGCGCGGTCACGATCGCGATCCCGATCCAAGGCCAGCGCCAGATAAAAGGCGCGGATGGCTGCCGGTTTGTAATCGGCTTTACTCGCCGCGGCTTTTTTCACCGCCCAGGCCAGCAGTTTTTTGGATTTATCCCCGCTGATTATCCCGTCCGCCTTCTTTTTCACTGCCCGTAACAGATCGTCCGCCGGAGTCAGCATCCCGGCCACTAATAAAAACACCTCATGCCATTTTTTGTCTTCTAAGAAACTGGCCAAAATATCCAGGGTGTTCTCGACTACCTCTTCCCCGTCGTTTTGGGCGACTAATCCCAGCTTTTGCGAACGTAGCGCCGCAACATGGGCATTATCGACAATATATTGGGCGGTAAAAAATTCCTGTAGCGTAAGATGGGCAAAGGAATAAACATCGTTAGGTTGTTTGATAAAGACGCTGTGCTGAGTCTCGATGGCCTTCAGCACGGCTTCGCTGTCATCCAAGGCCGTGTTGGGCAGGTTTTGTAAAAATCTGGCGATGTATTCGATCAGTTCCTTCTGTTTGAAATAATATTTGTTGCGGGGAAAGGTTTGGACCGCGATTTGGCAAAATAAATCCTGCTTGCGTTTTACCGACAACTGCCGGTAAACTTCATCACGCGCCTCTGCCTGTGTCCCGTCCCATTTGCGTAATAAGGCTTCTATGGCGTGTTTAAACAATTCGGCGCGGTTGCCCGGAAAATCAGCGGTTTCATCAAAGGCCAGGCAAAGCAGGGACAAGGAAAGCGGGTTGCCCGCCAACTCTTTGATCGCTTTATTTTGAGGCCGGAAAAGCTTCTCCAGGCAGCTTTGAGCAGCAATGGTATTTTCCTCGAACCATTTTTGGACAAAGGACTCTATCTGCTGATCCTCAAAATCCAAAATCTCGGCCAGTGAAAAGCGGGGCAAGGCGGAATTGTAATCGGCGGTGGCGCAAGTTACGATGATTTGCGTTTGTTCGTATTCGGCGGCAAAATCCAGAATCTGCTTTTGGATTTGGGCCTGATGTTTCGGCTCCACCTCATTTAAGCCGTCCAGAAGGAGCAGGAATCGGCCCTTTTTCAACAGATGGATAATAAACGGCTGCGGGTCGGGAAAGGAGCAAACCTGAAGCTCCCGGCAGATAAAATCCAGCATGGTCTTAGGCCCGGCCTCATAGAACCCCTTTAAATCAATAAATACCGGCAGGCGTTTAGTCTCCAGACGGTCTTGCACGGCCTGGAGACAGAGATTTTTCAGAAAGGTGGTTTTGCCCGCCCCCGGCTGGCCTAACAACACTAAATGTTGATGGCGGCTGATGATTTCCGCTTCTTCGATACGTTCCTGCCTGGTCTCCCCAAAACCGGGATGGTCTTTAGCGAAACTATTTCCGGTCTCTTCCAAACCGAAGGAGTGGTAAACCGTAATTTTATGTAAAATTTTAAGCGGGGTGTAAAGCTTTGTTAATGGAAGGATGCGGGTCAATCCCAGACATTTGATCCAGCCGAATTGATCCAGGATTTTCTTGCCGTAGTTTTTGGAGGCGTGGCTGAAATCGTATTCCCTGGCACTGTCGGTCTTCCAGTTTAACAACTCATTGACCGTTTTCCAATCGCTGCGGAAAACATCCCGAAGCATCCCCACCGCAACCTGATTATGTGATTCGTCGGATAATAACTGCATATACCCCCTCTGACACGTAAACTGCTGAGAAATTATTGCCGTAGCGCAGGGCTAAAGCCGAGAGTGTTCACCTAAAGATAGATATTTATATATTTAAAAAACGTAGTCCCGTGGCTTCAGCCACGTATTTTCAGCCCCTTAGGGCTGCAAAAAAGGTGTGTTCGTATGGAACGCGCCGAAAGTATTGAGAGTCATAATTGC
>JACRJN010000119.1 GCA_016235675.1 Candidatus Schekmanbacteria bacterium | reverse complement strand
GCAATTATGACTCTCAATACTTTCGGCGCGTTCCATACGAACACACCTTTTTTGCAGCCCTAAGGGGCTGAAAATACGTGGCTGAAGCCACGGGACTACGTTTTTTAAATATATAAATATCTATCTTTAGGTGAACACTCTTCAAAGGATAAACATTAATCGGGGGGGTGGAGGTATGCGGCTTGATAAACAAGAAATATACAGCAATTTCTTTCCTATTAGCCCTGTTAACCATTCCCGTATTAGCTCAAGGAAAAGGGCACGAGAATTGCAACTTATGCCATCTGGCAGTTGAGGACGGCAATTACAACCTGACGGTCAAACCTAATTACCAAACGCATAATCCTAATACCGGACAGCCCTTTGTAGAAGAAGATGCGGTATGTATGCGCTGTCATAAAATGGAAGCCAAAAGTATTCATCCGGTGGGAATAATCCCAGACCTGCAAAAGGTAACAATGCCGTCGGAAATAACCAGTAAGGAAGGAAAATTAATCTGCGCCAGTTGTCACGATATACACGAAAGTAAAAACTTTCGCTATCTGCGCTGGCCAGTAGATTCGGAAAACGCTATATCACAATTTTGTATTGCCCGATGCCATGCTAAATATGCAAAACCGTTGTACGACAGCGCGCGGCTTGTTCCATATTTAGTACAACATCGAGGCGAATAGAAAACCGGTCTAGCTGATCGGCTGAAGGGTAACCTTAAAACAAGCGGATCCCCCCCTCCGCATGGCACATAAGGTTACCCTTTTTTATGGTGTTGGTGTTTCGGCTTGTCCCCAAGCCGAAACACCCGAACACCCGTCATGAAGTTTATTTTATTCCGAAAATAAAATCTTTGAATATCGTAGTCCCAGCCCTTTAGGGCTGAAATTCCAGGGCTAAAGCCCTGGCACTACGCTACGCAGGGGGAAATCGTTTGGAGCAGGCGGAAGCTAAGCGAGCTTATAGCTATTTGCATTGATTTGCTGTCATTCATTAAAGAAAGCTGTCAGGAGTTACCTCCTGACGCCAATCTCCAATTTATGAAAGCGGATTGGTATTACATTGAAATTTATAGTGAAGATTAGGGATAGGGGCATAAGCGTTAACTTAAACGTAGCGCAGGGCTTTAGCCCTGCCGGCAGACGCACAACATTTGTGCCCAATCCGGGGCAGCCCTAAAGGTCTGCGCTACAGATAAATGCCTTAAGTTAGCGCTTATGCCCACCAGGGGAGAGCGTGCCGATTACGGCGGGCCGATATTTATCGGGCGGTTGGTTTGGGTACTGCCGCGCATCATCTTTTCCTGCATCATCTTCTGCATTTCCAACTGGCGTTGATTACGGAATTTGGTAATGTCGCCGTTTTCGTCGCTCACAGTGGTTGTGCTGGTTACTGCCGTATCGGTGGTTTCATCAGTCTCGGTTTTTTGACCTTCATTGGTTGCCGCCGGTTTATCAGGCTCTTCAGTCGGTACACCGGCGCAGCTACATAGTAAAAAAGCAAGCAGTATAACCAGTTTCGAATATTTCATGTACTCCCCCTCCCAAAGCGGACGAATCCTTATCTTATATCATTTTCTGGTTGTCATTCCCGAATGGTTTTATCCCCGATAAAAACATTCGGGGACGAATCCAGTTCTAATTTCTTGAAAAACCATATCCGTCCCCGAAGTCTTTATCGGGGATAAAGGCGTTCGGGGATGACAGAGTGCCTTATCAACCAAAAAATGATATTACACAAAGATACCCGGAAGTTCTTAGTCTTTAGACCTTATAAATGATTGAAATCGTAAGAATTTACACCACTCCGGCTTTGAGTAAATCATGCAGGTGAAGCACTCCCCGCGGATGCCGGTTATCGTCAATAATTAAAAGTGCGGTTATGCTGTAACGCTCCATTTCCTCCAAAGCCTTGGCGGCCAAATCCTGCTGATTAATCAGCCTGGGATTTTTGGTCATGGAATTTTTTACCGGCTGGTTGAGTAAATTTACATCCTTGATCATAATCCGGCGAATGTCGCCGTCGGTAATAATTCCCACCAAGGTGCCGGTGCTGTCGATAACCGATGAAATTCCGAATTTTTTAGCACTCATCTCCAAAAGCGTATCTTTTAATGAAACATTCTCATCCACCACCGGGACTTGTGACCCGCTGTGCATTAGCTCCGATACCTGAATCAGTTTTTTCCCTAAATTCCCTCCGGGATGAAAAGCGGCGAAATCTTCCGGACGAAAACCGCGCTTATCCAGCAAGGCGATAGCCAAAGCATCCCCGATAGCCAGAGTAACGGTAGTGCTGGTGGTGGGCGCCAGATTCAGCGGGCAGGCTTCCTCGCTTACCATAATGTCCAAAACCACATCGCTGTATTTGGCCATAGTGGAATTTTTCCCGGCGGTGATGGAGATCAGTTTCAAGTCGAAGCGCTTGACGATGGGAAGCAGGCGCTTTATTTCTTCAGTCTCACCGCTGTAAGAGGCGGCCAGAATTATATCCCCCCTGACAATCATTCCCAAATCGCCGTGGATCGCCTCGGCGGGATGCAGGAAAAATGAAGGGGTGCCGGTGCTGGCCAAAGTGGCGGAGATTTTTTTGCAGACCAAACCGGATTTGCCCATGCCGGTAACCACCACCCGGCCTTTGCAATTGTAAATCAGGTCTACGGCCTGTTCGAATCTGTCGTCAAGATGCTGCGCTACATTCAAAATGGCCTGGGCTTCCTTTTCCAGGGCTTCTTTGGCTTTTTTCAGAACCATTATGATTACCTTTTATTGTTTTTCTATAAGCTCCTTCTCCCTCTGGGAGAAGGTTGGGATGAGGGTACAAAAGTTTAAAAAATTAATTATGGTACCCTCACCCTAACCCTCTCCCAGAGGGAGAGGGGACTTGATAGGCAGGGTTACTTATTCTTTAAGGCCGCCGCGATAAAATCCCGAAACAGCGGATGGGGAGCAAGCGGACGGGATTTGAATTCAGGGTGAAACTGACAGCCGACGTACCAGGGATGGTCTTTAAGCTCAATAATTTCCACTAATTTACTGTTAGGCGACAATCCGCTGAAAATCAAACCCTTGTCGTTAAGCTGCTGTCTGTAAATATTATTAAATTCATAGCGATGCCGATGTCTTTCATCGGTCTGTTTTTTCTTATAAGCGCTATAGGTGAAACTGCCGTTGGAAATCTTGCAAGGATATGATCCCAGACGCATACTCCCCCCCAAATGCGCCAAATCCTGATCGGGCAACAGATCGATTACCGGATGGGGAGTGACGGGGTCAAGTTCGGTGCTGTTGGCTTTGTCCAGACGGCAGATATGACGGGCGAATTCGATGGCGGCGCACTGCATCCCCAGGCAAATACCGAAAAAGGGCACCTTATTTTCCCGTGCATATTTTATGGCGCGGATTTTGCCTTCAATCCCTCTGGTACCAAAGCCGCCGGGGACTAAAATACCCATGCAGCCGGCCAGATATGAATCTACGCCCTTTTCCTCAATCTCTTCGGCGTCGATCCATTCCGCTTTTACTTTGACGTTGTTGGCGATGCCGCCGTGTACCAGGGCTTCGTTCAGGCTCTTATAGGAATCCTGATAATTGACGTATTTGCCGACAATTCCGATGGTGACCGTACCCGCCGGGTTTTTTATTCTGTCTATCAACGCTTCCCAATCCGCTAAATCGGCGGGTTTAGGCTCCAACCCCAGCAGATTTATCAGGATATTGTCCAGCCCTTCCTGATGAAAAACCATGGGTACCTGATAAATGTTCTCCACGTCTTTAGCCGTGATTACCGCCGCCTCCCGCACGTTGCAGAAAAGGGCGATTTTGGCTTTCATCTCTTTGGGCAGAAAGCGATCGGTGCGGCAAAGCAGAACGTCCGGCTGGATTCCGATCTGCATCAATTCCTTGACGCTGTGCTGGGTGGGCTTGGTTTTCAATTCATCGGCGGCGGCGATATAGGGCACCAGGGTCAAGTGTACATAGGCCACATTCTCCTTGCCCACATCGTATTTAAATTGGCGGATCGCTTCCAGAAAGGGCAGGCTTTCGATGTCGCCGATGGTACCGCCGATTTCCACGATTACCACGTCAACGCCGTCGGCGATTCTTAACACACTTTCTTTGATCTCGTTGGTAATGTGGGGAACGACCTGTACTGTCTTGCCCAGATAATCGCCGCGCCGTTCTTTGGAGATGACCGCATAATAAATCTGGCCGGTGGTGCGGTTATGTAGTTTTGTGGAGCGGCTGTTGGTGAAGCGTTCATAATGCCCTAAGTCCAGGTCGGTTTCCGCTCCGTCTTCGGTGACGAAAACCTCCCCGTGCTGATAAGGACTCATGGTGCCGGGGTCTACATTGATATAGGGGTCAAATTTCTGTAAGGTGACTTTCAGCCCGCGTGATTCTAACAGGCAGCCAATTGAGGCGGAAGCCAAGCCTTTGCCCAGGGACGATACCACCCCCCCGGTGACAAAGATATATTTGGTCGGCATGGGGAAAAACCTCCTTCGTTTTGGAGATAATCATAAAACATTTATCCGGGTTTTGCAAGAAGGGATTTTTTACTGAAGAGAGCACTAGGCAGAGAAAGAAAGTTTATTTTAGATAAAGTTGTGCGCTTTGCGCCAACTCCAAAGCAATTTGTTTTTGTTCATCCAATTTTCCCGGCCAGCCAATAATATTAACATGCCTTGGCGGAATATTATCTGCTTCCATATTGTAAATTAGAATTTAAGATAGCAGTTTCTAATATGTCGGCACGACCATATAAGTGTTTTTGGAGCTTTTCAGCTACATCATTGCCTATTTTCCAAATCTCATCAGATTGAAGATCATTTATACGAAACATAGAAGTTTTCCCATTGCGTGCCGGCATAAAAGCAGAAGACTTTACGGTGTTATTTGAAGATTTTATCTGATTACTTTGCGTTACATAACGCGTTAATATTTCTTTCTTCAATGCGCTTGCCTTTTATTAAAAAGTCGGCAAAGATTTACTATTATCACATGGGGTAATGTTTCCCCGAAATTTATAGTCCCATGGGTTTTAAAATCTCCGAAGATACCTGCATAATTAATTATATGCTTTCCTCCCACACTAGTTGCGAATACCATACGTTTTCCCGTATGCCACTCAAAACCGATTTCTCCGCTAGGTTCGGGTGCTATTTCAGGTATTGGAAATGATGCCGAATGCAGTAAACGAATAAATTTAATCGCTTCTGTCAATGCTTCGTAGCTGATAGCACAAGCATCATATCCATCCCAATTGTCTTGAGAAGTTTCTTTATAGAGTATATTAAGCTCATCTTCAATTTCTTTTAAAGGATGCCATATTGCTGGTTCTTGTAAACGTATTTTAATATTTTCATATAGTCTGGCATACTCATTCAATCCAGCGCTATGGGGCATAGTATAGCAATAGCCAGCAAAAGCCGTACTCATATAAATGCCTCCTTTAATTTTTCCGTAATACTTTCAAAAAAAATCTTATTTTTAAAATTGTGTAATTCTTCCAAAAGTTCCCAAGCTTCTTTTTCGTATATTCCGATTGTATTTTGCTTAAAGACATCAATATCTAAAATTATTGAAATTAAGTTGGGGTTTACAATTTGTTCCAGCGATTGAGTGATAATAGCTGTAACATCAAGTGCTGGTTCCTGAATAACAACACGGGTTAAAAAGCTGCTTACACCCTGCGGCAATGCTTGAGGGACTATTGGAGCAGCGGTTAAATAATCGCCAAAGTTTTCGATGGGGAGGGGAATGTCTATTTTATTAATGTACCGTACAGCTACTCTGATAATTTCAGAATTTGTTATTTCAGCGTAATTTTGCCATAATCTATATGCTTCGTCGCGCAGATTGCTCCAGTTTTCATATGGCGCTAATCTATTAAAAGTAAACCCGTCTAATTTAGCTTGTAAGATTTGCTTTTTATCAGCCGATTTATACAGATAGCCAAAAGGTGTTTTTCCCGAATTTAACTTTGAAAATTGACCGTCTCTGAATTCAATCTGAGCTTCCGCCCGTAGCAATTCTTCCCGATTAGGATATTGGGAACGGATTGTATTGTATATGTTGCCCAATGTCTGGGCGGTTAACCCCTCTTTTGGTTTGATACGCAAGTCAATTAATGCTTCAGTAATTGGCGCTTTTGGCAAATGACAAGGTGTTGACAAGATTGTCCTCGTTTTTCTTTGAGATTTTTAGTGCCGTATATTTAATAGATTAGCACAATATATAGAGTTAAATCAAATATATTTCATATTTTGAGAAATTTTACTGCCCCAACTCCCTGGAGCGCTTACAGGCGGCTTGGACGGCGGCAAGCAGTGCGGCTCGTAATCCGCCTTCTTCCAGGGCTTGCAGTCCGGCGATAGTGGTACCGCCGGGGGAGGTGACCATATCTCTGAGTACCGCCGGGTGCTGATTTTTTTCTATTAATAACTTGGTTGAACCGAGGATGGTTTGCACCGCCAGTTGCAAAGCCAGGGGGCGGGCCAGTCCGACGCTGACTCCGGCGTCCGCTAAGGCTTCGATGATTAAAAAGACATAGGCCGGGCCGCTGCCGGAAAGGGCGGTGACGGCATCCATCTGCTTTTCCTCCACTTCCACCACCTGCCCCACCGCTTCGAAAATCCGGCGGGCGGTGGTCAAATCATCGGCAGGTAGATTATGAGCGCCGCAAATGGCGCTAATGCCCGACTGAATCAAAGCCGGGGTGTTGGGCATAACGCGGATGATACGATTGTGGCTGAATAACTTGGCTTGCAGGGTGGCGATTTTAACCCCGGCGGCGATGGATATTATCAAATGGGAATTGTCGATTACCGGGGCGATGGTTTCCAGGACTTGCCCCATAATCTGGGGCTTTACCGCCAGCAGAATTATTTGCGCTTTGGGGATAGCCGTCAAAACGTTTGCTTCTGCTGCTATCCTGTAAGTGTGCTGTATGGCTTCACGCCGGGTGGAGCAAGTCTCGACGGCGGTGATTTGTTCGGGCGCAAAAAGCTTCTTGTCCAGCCAGCCCTTGAGCAGCGCCTCGCCCATATTGCCCGCTCCGATCAAGGTCAATTTCTCATTTAACATGTGTTTCCCTTTCTGGAAAAAATGGCGCTGCCGATACGGACAAAATGCGCGCCCTCCTCGATGGCTACTTCAAAATCGTGGCTCATTCCCATAGAAAGGTATTTTAGCCCAAGGATACCCGTCCTTGTCAACTGTTCTTTTAGCTCGGACAGGGCGCGAAAGTGAGGGCGACTGGCTTCAGGGTCAGCATTAAAGGGCGGGATGGTCATCAGACCGCATAATTTTAGCTGTTTGAAAGCGGATATTTGCTCGGCAACCGGAAGAGCAAGCTGTGGCGACAGACCGAATTTACCGGCTTCGCCGCTGACGTTCACCTGCAATAATATGGAAGGACATTTGCCTAAAATCCCCGCCTGACGGTCTATCTCCCGCGCCAGTTCCAGAGAATCCACCGAATGAATCATCTCAAACAGAGACAGCGCCTTTTTGACCTTATTGCTCTGCAAGTGCCCGATTAAATGCCACTGTACCTGATTCCCGATCAGCGGAAATTTTCCCGCCGCTTCCTGCACACGGTTTTCCCCGATGATTTTGACCCCGGCCTGAATACCCTCCAGGATCGCTTGTACCGGCTGGGTCTTGGTCACCGCCACCAGGTGCACCTTTTGCTGATATTTACTGCGGGCAATGGCATTTCTGATGCGATTTTGGATGGCGGCCAGATTGTCGGCGATGGCGGGCAAGGGGCTTTCCTTTTCTGTAGGGTGGGCTGTGCCCACCACTTATATTGGGGAATGATATTTTTTAAACCACTCCCGACCACAACACCTGTTTGGCTACATCGAATACCTGCGGATCGAATTGAGCGCCGCCGTCCGCGCTCAATTTGCAAAGAGCCTCGCGTGTGCCGATGGCTTTATGGTAGACGCGGTCGGATGTTAAGCTGTCGAAGGCGTCGGCTATGCAGATAATCCGGGAGGGAAGCGGTATTTCCTCCCCCTTCAGTCCTTCGGGATACCCCCTGCCGTCCCAGCGCTCGTGGTGATAAGCCCCAAAATGCGCTAAGTCCTGTAATTCATCCACACAAGAGAGTACTTCCAGCGTATATTTGGGATGCTGCCGTATTATAGCAAGTTCCTGTGCGTTTAGTCCAGTAGTTCCCTCTAAAATACTGCGGGGAACTGCAACTTTTCCCACATCGTGTATCAACGCCGACCATTTCAGCTTGGTAATGTCGTCATGCGCCAATTCCATTGCCAGCCCGATATGGACGCTGTATTTACTGACACGCTGCGAATGCCCGGCGGTATAGGTATGCTTTGTATCTATTACCTGCGCAAAAACCTCCAGTAAGGTGCCGATTACATCCATGCCCCAGGGCAATTCGAATCCCGCCAACTCCCGGTTCAATTCTTTGACTTTGGTATTTACCGCTAAGTCATCGGAAATAATGGAAAAGATGCCGTCATCGCAGATCAGGCCGCAGGTATGTTCGGATAAGGCGGGTGAAATCTCCCGGCCTGATTTATATTCAAAAGCCTTGAGAATGTTGTCCCGATTCATATTATCGGTATGCCGGATGAATAAATCGAAAGCATCCGCAGCCCGGACGATTTGAGCCTCCAGGGAGATTTTCTCACGGCTTTTGCCTCCCGGATAACCGTGCCCGTCATAACGTTCATGATGATTGAGGATAACCGGAACGCAAGGTTCCAGATTGGGAATACTGCCGATAATCTGCGCCCCGACGATAGGATGCACACGAATCGCCGGGTTGGCCGCCTGTTCGACGGGCGAGGGATGATGCACGATATGATCGAAAAGACCGATGCCGCCGATGTCATGCAATAAGGCCGAATAGTAGACGGTCGATAAACTTGCCGGACAAAGATGCTGCGCTAAATAATAACTGAGAACCGCCGCCCGCTGCCCATGATTTAATTTGCGCGCCTCATCTATATCCAGAGTTCTGGAAAGTGCTAATATGAGTTGATGAAACAGACGCTTATAGTCGATTCCCACGCTTGCCCCGAGATAGTATTGTACTGCTAAGGAACTTAGAAATTTCAATTATACCATATTAGGCTCTAGGCTTCGGGCTCTGGGCTTTGGGCTAATTCAAATACCCTCCATGGGAGGGTCTCTTTCTGTTCCTGAAGCCCGAAGCCCAGAGCCCAGAGCCTGAAGCCTAATTGGGGAAAATCTAACTATTAATTACTCATGTTACGCAAAGTTACTATCCTGGATGTTTCGGGTGTGTTCCACACCGAAACCCTTCTAAAGGGCGGCGGGCCGATTGGTAAGGCTTGGCAGGTTTGAGATAAGAAACCTGAGTTCGGAATAAGAAATAGAATT
>JACRJN010000118.1 GCA_016235675.1 Candidatus Schekmanbacteria bacterium | reverse complement strand
TGGTTATCCCGCCCATTGAAAAGGCCGCCGAGCGGGAACTGAAGTAAAAGGAGTAGGGACTTTAGTCCCGTGCGGATTCACGGGACTAAAGTCCCTACTCCAACCTGGTGAGACCATTGTCAATTTACTTCCATTCCCGCTCGGCGGCCTTTTCAAGGGGCGGGAGACCTAAGTGCATTTCCTGTTTGGTATCTTCAATCTGTTTGGATTTTATCTGCTGAATCTTGTCGATGCGGCTTTCGTTTAACACGATCGGGGTCAGCATAACAACCAACTCCACCTTGGCTTTTTCCTGCACGGTGCGGCGGAAAAAGGCACCCAAAAAGGGAATATCCCCCAGACAGGGCACCTTTTTTAAATCCTCCCGCTGCTTTTCCTTCATCAACCCGGCCATAACGATGGTCTGCCCGTCGTTGACTTTGACTACGGCATTGGTCTCCCGCCGGTCTATAATCGGTCTGGTGTCTCCCAATTTGGAAACGGCTTCTCCCACTATCTCACTGATGCTGGGATGGATATTGAGGGTGATTAATCCCGCGTCGCTGATCTGCGGGGTAACGTCCAGGACAATTCCCACATCAATAGTTTTGGATTCTACCGTTTGGGTTTGGGTATTGGTGTCAGTTTCTACAGAAGTAGTAACCTGGAAATAAACGCTCTCCTGGGTAACCTTGATCATGGCCGTCTGATTGTTGAGGGTCACAATCTGCGGGCTGGACAGGATATTGACGTTGCCCTGTTTGGCCATGGCATCTAAAAGTACTGAGGTTTTTTGGCTACTTACCCCCAGTTGAAAGACCTTGCTTTCCGGGGAGGGCAGCAGGGTTTGGGCAAAAGCCGCACCATTGGTGAGAGCGCCGGATAGCCGCGACCATTCCGGGAAATCGGCCACATAACTCCAGTTTATCCCCATCTCGAAATCATCGGATAAGGTTACCTCTACAATCTTGGCCTGTATCAGTACCTGCCGCTGGATGGATGCCTGTATCGTATGGATGAAATCTTCGACCTCCTGAAGTTTATCCTCCGTGTCGGTAACCAAAATTACCCCTGAGTGAGGATTGACAATCAAGGTTTTCCCTAACGTGTCTTTTTTACTGAAAGAACCGCCCGCGCCCAACTGCACCGTACCTTTTTCTGCAAAAACGATAGTGTTCAGGGCATCGATCACCGTTCCCCAAAAATCGGTAGTGGTGGTATTTTCGATAGAGGCCGAACTGGTGGATTTAATCCCACCCTCGCCCCCTCCGGCGCTGATGGAAAGCGAACCTTTGCCGATACGCTGGGCGTTGACGTAATCCAATTGAAAGATTTTGGTCTTTTGCCGGGGCTTAAAAACCCGGATGAAATTTTCCTCGCGCGTATATTCCAAACCCAAAGGGGCAAGCAGATAATTCAGCACCTTGTCGAAACTGACCATGTTCAAATCGACCGTTACTTTACCCTCTACCCCCGGATCGACGATAATATTGATCTTACTACCTTTAGCGAAACTTAGCAGCACGTCATGGATGTCGGCGTCCCGCAAACTCCAGGAATAAAGGATTTCCACCTTGCTTTGCGCCGGCAGCGTGACTTCTTTCTGGTGAATTTTGACTCCGGAAAAGTCTTTAGCGTCTTCGGCAGGCAAGTCTTTTCCCTTGCCGCCTGCCGCGGATTGAGCGCTGGCGGGTAACGGCCAAATAAGAATCAATAATATTAATAACGTTTTCATGCCATTTCGTCTTCGGTAGCACAGGCATCATGCCTGCGAATCACAGGCTGGAAGCCTGTGCTACCAGTTTGGGATTATTCCCTCACCCAGGACAGCGGTATCTTATCCTCCGGTAACGTTAGCTCCCTGGTCTTCCCGTCCTTTTCCCAATAAACCGTCTGCGGGGTAATGCGCATGATTTTGCCGCCGGAAATCTCATCCCCCTTTTCTAATGATTGCCGGTTAATCACTGCAATCCCGCCGAAGGGAGTGACCAGAATAGATTCCAGCCGCAGTTCGACCGATTCTTCTTTTCCCTCTCCAGGCTCACTAACCGGTTGTAGCGCCGCGGCATCGACATTTTTCACTGCCATAAGCTTTAATAACGCGAAGGGATCACCGCTCCAATCATCTTCTTCCGATAAGGCCAGCATCTTCGCATAATCCACCGGTGTTTCATCCTTGGGCCGCTCTTTTTTTCCCTTATCTTTCTTCTTACTTGAAGACATCTCCACCTTGGCCGCCGTTGCCGTGCCGCTGCTTTTTTGAACATCCTCGGCGGTTACCACATTGGGCTTCTTTTTTTCCGGAAAGATATATTTCCAGTTGGCGAACAGTGAAATAACCATTATCACCACCAAGATTACGATCATCTTCTTGTTTTTAAACACTTATGCCCCATCCTGCGGAAAATGATAAGTCTTAAGTATAATAGAGGTTTTTAAACCCGATTTATCCGCCTTCAGGGTGATATTGCTTATCTTGGTAAAACGCGGCATTTTTTGGATCAATCCCAAAAAATCTGCAACCTGCCGAAATTCGCCGGTAAAGGAAAGCATCAGCTTATACTCTTTTAGCTCCCTGGCTTTTCCCCCATCATCAGAACCGGGAAGCTTCAGTTTCGCTTCCTCCTCGGTGGCATTCAGCAAGTTCAATTGATTGCCGCCCGATTGCAGAAAAGCGTTGGCTAAGTCTTTAAAGACCGCGGGGACATCTTGCTGCAAGGATGTTCCCTCACCGTAAAACAAATTGCCGGAACCCTGAAAAGTCATGTATTTGGGCAATGTTTCCGGAGGGGGAAAACGCTGGCAAAATTGCTCTTTAGTCCCCTCGATTTTTCTCTCTTCCCCTTTGGCGGCAGAAACGGGAGATTGTTCCGAAAGCGCAATGTCGGCCAATGCCTTCTTTATTTCCTCCATCTGCCCCCTGGCCGACAAGATATACTGAATCATCGGGCGGTAAAGTTTTATATAAATACCGGCCAGGCTTATGGCGATAAAGGCCGTTAAACCGATGATATAGGGGAGAAAGCCTTTTTGTTTTTCCATGGTTTTAACTTCCGTTGTTGGTTGTCGGTTAAAATGTCATTGCGAGGCAGCCGTATCGCCGAAGCAATCTCAAGCGCACGAGATTGCTTCGCTCCGCTCGCAATGACAACCGACAACATTTAATACCGTACAAAACAACTCAGCGTAAATCCCAGCCGGGCGTTAAAATTGCCGTCAGGCGTTTGTCCCTTCGCTTCCGGCTTGTAGGGGACGATCTTGACTTCCAGCACCTCCGGCTGGCTGAAGAAAACCGCTTGCTTCATATTTTCCATATATTCTTTTAAAGTCTGCTGTGCTTCCCCGGATGTGGCAGCATCGATTGTTCCGCTGGCCTTAAGCTGCCAGGTTTCCTTCTCACCCTCGGTTATTTCCAGAGAACTAAAAATTAAACCGGGACGCAACAATTGATTGAATTCAACAAGCAGCCCGCGCCAGAGCGGTGATTTGCGCTCAAATTTTTGTAATACCGTGCGCCGGAACTCCTGTCCCTGTTGTTCCTGCGAAAGTCTTTTTTTCTCCTCCTGCTGAGGGCGCATCTGTTCCAGATTTAATTTCTGGCTATCGACGGCCTGGCGGTAATTTTCCTGCGCCCAGCTTAGAGCGCCATAGCCCGCGACGATCGCCACGACATAGCCGGTAAAAACCAAGCCGATGACCACCTTGCCGGCCACATGCTTTTTGCGCTCCCGAATCTGCCAGGGCAGGAAATTCAGGGTAAGCTGATTGCCGCCCTCGACCAACAATCCTAAAACAACAGGCAGCGTTTTTGCTTGCGGGCTGAAGTTTTTAAACTCATCGGTGCCCGGTAAATTCAATTTTTCCGCCGGGTCGAAAGAAGCCACGGAGACTTGCAATTGGGAGGAGCAGGTATACGCCATCTCATCCGGTAATTCAAAATCGGCGCTGATGATTAATCCGTTAACCCTTTTGCCGCGTTCTACCTGATTAAAATAAAGAAATGAGCGGTTTACTTCGGTAATAAGTTGCTGATAATCAAGGATGTTAGCCTTGCTTTCTTCTGTCTGGGGTTTATATACCAAGGGCAGTTCGCGGAAGAAGCGCCAAATCCCCTGGTTCAAAATTACCAGCAGCCCTTTGTCCGGCAAAAGGTGCAGAATGGCCAAATTATTGGTTTCCGCCGATGAGTCTTTCAGCAGCGGGGAAATCAAGCCCTGAGCATTGATTAGGGCCAAGGGGGAGGCGGTGATCACCAGTGGGGATAATTCGGCGGCGTCCAGCATTTTGACGTATTTATCGATTAACGGCTGGGGGGCGGTAGCTAAAAGCAGGCTTTTCTTTTTGGTCTTTTCCTGGGTGATTTCAGCTAAAACCTGATAATCGAAATACAGTTCCGGGCCTTTCTTTTCCGGCTCCCTGGTTGTTTTGCCGTTTTTGCCCTCCTGCCTGTCTTTTGCCTCTTCAGGCTTTTTGTCGTTCCCTTTGTCCCGGATTTTTTTGACCTCCCTTTTAACCACCAGTTGCAATTCTTTTTTGGATAAAACCGGCGTTTGTAATAAGGTCTGCTCAATCTGTGAATCATAAAGGGAGAGATAAACCGATTTAGCGGCGACCCCTTTTTCTTTGAGGGCGACCGCGATTAATTTCCCCGTTTCTTCGGGGGAATCCGGCAGATTGGTAAGCTGCAAGTAATTGAGCACCTTGATCTGGCGGGAAGAGCGCACCCCTTCCACGATATTGACCTTGCCGGGCAATATTTCCAGGGCTAAGATGTTTTTTGATTTGAGAAACATGGTGAAATACCTGGCGTTAGGCTCTAGGCTTCGGGCTTCAGGCTTGTAGGGTGGGCTGTGCCCACCATTTTTGTTTCGGTGTGGGAACACACCGAGACATCCATTACATCATTATAAAATGTCATTGCGAGCGAAGCGAAGCAATCTCCATTCGTGCGGCTGGAGATTGCTTCGGCGATAAGGCTGCCTCGCAATGACTTTTTCGTACCTCGTACCTCGATTATTTAATTCTGCCCCGGCGGCCCCGTACCGTCCGGGCCGTTGCCATTTCCGTTTCCATTGTTGCCTTGATTAAGATCGAAAAATCCCAGAAAGACATTGATAAAAGTCGTTCCCCGATAAACCAATGCCTCGGTTACCGCTTCAGTTCCGGAAAAATTATCCAGGCCGATGACTTTTACCGCGTGCATCCCCTGATGGGGATGGGTTGTCCAGCTATAAGTAGTAAATGCCTGATTATTATTATCCCAGACTGCGGCGGCGTTTTGCTCCTCCCCGTTTGCTGAATAATAAATCCAGACCGAAGCTGCATCGTTACCTAAGTTTCTGGTTACTTTGGAGTTTTGGCCATCGGCTACCGTCACCGTTACTGAAATATCCCCGCGCACGCTTACCGCTGTTGCGGGGACGACAAGGTCGTCATGGGTGGCCTGTAACCCGTCCGAGCCTAAACTGGTTATTTGTCCGGTATTGGAATCGTAGAGATAATCCCGCCCCCAGGCGTCCAGCAAATAATTGTTGGCGGCATAACCGCTGTTGATGTAAGGCCCGTTCCAGCCCAGGCCGATGCCCAGCAGATTATCGCCGTTATAAACCGGCGCTCCCGGATTGGTATTCAAATCCGCCAAGGATGTGGGCAATCCGCCCAAATCAGCCGCGTAACCGTACTGACCTTGATGCGGATCGCCCACTATCGCTCGGTGGTTGGACTCCATTTCCGCCCGCGTGGCACTCTCACGGGAATCGTCTATTATCTGAAAGGCCGCCGGAGCCAAAGTCGCCCCCAGAATGGCGATAATGGTCATGACGACCAGGATTTCCAGGAGGGAAAAGCCCCGACTCCCGGTCTTTCGGCTTGTCCTCAAGCCGAAAGCGACAAGAGGGAACGTTACCCCTTGCTGGGTTTCGGTGTGAGGACACACCGAAACATCGACATCCAGCGTCATTGCGAGCGGAGCGAAGCAATCTCTACCCGTGCGTCTGAGATTGCTTCGGCGATACGGCTGCCTCGCAATGACCTTCTGGTGTTTCGGCTTGTTCTCAAGCCGAAACAGTTCCTCTGTTTGCTTTCGGCTTGAGGACAACCCGAAAGCCCATGTAAAAAATTCTTTCATCCTTTCGCCTTCACCCTTCATCCCTTCACCCTTCATCCCTTCTTAGCCGCTCCGGCCATTTGAAACATCGGTAAAAAGATAGCCAGAGCGATGATGATTATCACGCCGGCCATGAAAACAATCATCAGCGGCTGAATCGCTCCCAGGGTTTTGTGGATCGTCTCCGGCACTTCCCGGTCATAGAACTTGGAGACTTTGTTCAGATTATCCTCCAGCTTGCCGCTCATTTCCCCCACCGCGATCATCTGCACCACCAACGGCGGAAACTCGGTATATCTTTCCATGGCCTGGGAGATTTTCTCGCCGCCTAATACCATATCCCGCATGGAATGGACAACCTGAGCGATAGCGGCGTTGCCGACTACTTTTTCCACGATCTCGAAAGACTCGACCAGGCTTACCCCGGCGCGCAGCATCAAGCCCAGGTAATGGGCAAAGCGGGAAACCGCGATCTTGGTCACCAAGACCCCTACAATCGGCAGGTGCATCTTATATCTGTCGATAAACACCCGCCCCTGGTCGTAGCGGTAAGCCACTTTATAGGAAACGATGAAAGTTACTAAACTGCCAATCAACAAATGCCAATAATTATTCACGAAGGTACTTAAGGAAATTACCAATAGGGTCGGGCCGGGCAAGTCCATATTAATGTCGGTAAACATTTTCATAAACCGCGGGAAAACGAAAACAATCAGCACCAGTACCAGCGAGCCTACCGTACCCAGCAAAACACAGGGGTAAACCGTGGCCTTTCTGACTTCTTTGTTCAAATCATCCTGCCATTCCAGAAAAGCCGCCAGGTCATTGAGCACCATTTCCAGGCTGCCGGAACTTTCCCCGGCCTTGATCACGCTGGTATACAATCCATCGAAAACCTTAGGATGCTTTTCCATGGCTTCCGAAATGTTGCGTCCGCCCCTAATATCATCCAAAATAGAGAAGATTACTTTTTTGAAATACGGGTCTTCCGTCTGCTCGGCAATCTGCTGCAACCCGACCAGAAGGGGCACACCGGCTGAAATCAAGGTATTCAGATAGATGGTGAAGGTCAACAAATCCTTGCGCTTAACCTTTTTGGACAGGGTGTAGCTTTTGACCTCATGCGCTTCTTTAGCGGAAATCAGGAACAGATTCATCCCCTCCAGCTTTTCCGTCAATTCATCCAGGTCATTGGCCAAAAGCTCTCCGCTGATTTTGTCACCGTCGTCGTTTCTGGCGTGGTATGTGTATTTGGGCATAGGTTCTCCGGGCTTTGGGCTTTAGGCTTCGGGCTTCAGGCTAAAACATTTAGTGTCTCGGTGCGTTCTCACACCGAAACTAACGTTATCTATTTACGGTTTCGGCTTGGGGACAAACCAAAACAAAATTAGCCTAAAGCCTGAAGCCCAGAGCCTGAAGCCTTCTAAAACACCACCCTTAACACCTCATCCAGGGTGGTCATCCCGGCCTGCACCTTAACCAGGCCGTCATCAAGCATGGAGCGCATACCGGATTGACTGGCTACCGCTCTGACTTTATCCGGGTCTATATCGTTGATAATCAACTTGCTGATTTCGGCATTCATCACCAGGATTTCAAAGATCGCCCGCCGTCCTTTGAAACCGATGTTGTTGCAAACCGGGCAGCCCTTGCCTTTATAAAAGGGCTGGGAAAAATCCAGCCGCTCCTCCAGATTGAACTTTTTCACCAACTGCATATTGGGTTCGCCCTCCACCTTGCAATCCTCGCAGATTATGCGCACCAGGCGCTGGGCGATGATGGCAATCACTGAGGAGGAGATCAGCAGGGGCGTAATTCCCATATCCACCAAACGGGGGATGGCTTTGGGGGCGTCGTTGGTATGCAGGGTGGAAAAGACCAGGTGGCCGGTCAAAGCGGCGCGCACCGCCATTTCCGCCGTCTCTTTATCACGCATTTCACCGATCAGAATCACGTCCGGGTCCTGGCGCAAAATCGCCCGTAACCCGGCAGCAAAGGTCATTCCCGCTTTGACGTTGATTTGCGACTGGCGAATGGTGGAAAGCTCGTATTCCACCGGGTCTTCCAGGGTGATAACCGTCTTTTCCAGGGAGTTGATGCTGCCTAAGGCGGTATAGAGAGTGGTGGTTTTCCCCGAACCGGTAGGCCCAGTAACCAGGATAATCCCGTTAGGGCGCTCAATCAGGTCATTGAAAATCGCCCGGTCTTTATCGAAAAAACCCAGGTTTGCCAAACCGACCAAGACCTTGGCGCGATCCAGAATACGAATGACGATCGCCTCGCCGAAGATGGCGGGCAGGGTGGAGACGCGCATGTCAATCTTTTTCTGGCCGATGGTATAACGGGTTTTACCGTCCTGTGGGATACGGCTTTCCGAAACGTTCAGGTCGGAAATAATTTTGATGCGGGTAATAATTGCCGATTGCAGCTTTTTGGGAAATGAGGGGCCTTGCTGCATCACCCCGTCGATACGGTAGCGGGTGCGCATTACCAATTCGTCCGGCTCGATATGAATATCGGTGGCGCCCATCTTGATGCCGCGGTATAAAATCTGCTCTACCAGTTTAATGATCGGGACGGCCAAACTCTCGTCTTCTTTCTTGTCGGCGCTGATCTTTTCCGCCTCGGTGATGATCTTCTCGATGTCCTCGTCGACCACTTCCTCGGCGTAATATTTTTCGATAGCCTTGAGGATGTCACCGTGAGTGGCGGATTTGACCTCGATATGGCATTTGGTCAGGCGGCGCAGTTCATCGATGGTCACCACATCGACAGTATCGACCATGGCTACGGTAAGCAGATTATTTACTAAATTGACGGGAATTAATCTGTGTGAGCGGGCGAAAGTCTCCGGAACAAGCTTGAGGGCTTCGGAGGGGATGGAAACCGTTTTTAATTTAATGGAGGCGGCGCCGATGCGATCGGCTAAACAAAAGGTAAGCTGCGCTTCGGTAACAAATCCCAGGCGCTGTAAAATCTCGCCTAAATAATCGCCGGTGCGTTTTTGTTCTTCCAAGGCCAAATCCAGTTGCGCCTTGCTGATAACACCTTGTTCGATAAGTCTTTGGCCAAGCGGCTTGAACGTCTGGTTTTCCACGTTTATTCACCCTTTCCAGGTTGTCAGTTGTCGGTTGTCGGTTGTCGGTTTCGTATAAGGTTTTAACTGACAACCGACAACAGATAACCGTCAACATTTCAACCTTACCGCCCGCATTATTCGGCACAATAATGCGGGCCGGCAGGGTGATAGTCGTTATCTTCTGGAACGCAGCAAGAAGGCGATGTCATCACCTGACACCGCATGAGTCGCCACTTCAGCCGCGGTAACGTCGGAATCGGTTTGAATGGTGCCGTCGGGGCCTGCGGAAATCACGTAACAATATAAGTTTTCTTCGGTATTGTTATCGTAGGAACTGATAATATTCACCACATAAGCATTGCCCCACGGGTCGGCGCCCACTTCCTGCAAATACGGACCGTTCCAGCGGTTAACACCGGTAGTCGGGTAGGCATTATCCGCGCTGCCCTTAGGCGAATTCATCTTCAGATGGTTGTCCAGGTAATCGCCGGTGGCCACAGAAGCGTCGCTGCCGAAATAATTGGTGTCGCCGCCGCCGGCATAAGCCGGTATCGGTACCGGAATACTGGCACTGCCGCTGACTAATGTATAAAGCTTATTGTCTTCGCCGTCACCATTTTTGGCCGGCCATTTGCCGGTATTGGCGTTGAAGCGCAAGATCGCCATGCCTACCGTTTGTACCTCCGATTGGGCGCGGGCGATTTTGGCATCATCGATAATTCCGGAAATCCTCGGTACCATCGAAGCGGCGATAATGGCGATAACCGCCAAAATAACCACGATTTCTATCAAGGTAAAACCACTCTCTCTGTTCTTGGGATTCATATCAAACAACCTCCCTTCCTTTCAGGAATGAGGTAAAGGATGCAAAATACAGCCTTTACTTTCTAGCCCGCACCAAAAAGGCCACATCGTCGCCGCCGATAGCATGTGTGGCCAATTCGCTGTCTTTAACCTCAGCATCGGTTTGGATCGTACCGTCCGGTCCGGCGGAAATCACGTAACAATAAAGATTATCTGTCGTATCGTTATCATATGTGCTGATGATGTTTACTACATAGGCATTGCCCCAGGGATCAGCGCCCACCTCTTGCAAATAAGGGCCGTTCCAACGATTGACCCCGCTGGTAGGATAGGCAGCGTCGGCGCTTCCCTTAGGAGTGTTCATTTTCAGGTGATTGTCCAGATAATCGCCGGTAGCCGTAGTAGCATCGTTGCCGTAATAATTGGTATCGCCGCCTGCATAAGCCGGCAACGGTACCGGAATACTGCTGCTGCCGCTGACCAGGGTGGTCAACTTGTTGTCGGCAGCGTCGCCGTCCCTGGCCGGCCATTTTCCGGTATTGGCGTTGAACCGTAAAATCGCCATACCGACGGTTTGCACTTCTGATTGGGCGCGGGATATTTTGGCGTCATCCATAATACCCGATATACGCGGAACCATGGCCGCCGCGATAATGGCGATGACCGCCAAAATCACCACAATTTCAATCAAGGTAAAACCCGCTTCTTTTTCTCTTTTGCTCCACATAATTGTTACCTCCTTTGGTAATGGAACTTTTCAAAACATCTAGTTAAGTTGTTACGGCATCAAAAGTCACCCTTTTAGGCTAATCTCTAATTAAAAGACCTCACCTCCTTACGTGAGACATAACCCTCGTGATACCTTACTTACAACATACTAAAGAAATATGCAACATATATTCCCTGTAAAGGCAGTACCTGGTACAGACATATTACATTTTTAAGCGTTTACCGTGTGAAGGGTTGATCTTTTGAGGGAAATTACGGGAATGTGTGTTTGTTTAGGAATATTAATACCAATTTGTATTCAAACAAGTAAACTCAATTATATTAACGTAGCACAGACCTTTAGGTCTGCTTAGAGAGGCGGGACTATAGTTGAGAACTGAGTTGTTCAGGACTGAGGACTGAGTGAATTTTACTCATACCTCAGTCCTCACACCTCAGTCCTCATACCCAACGTCCATGCTAATCGTGCATGAGGGGCAGACCTGAAGGTCTGCGCTACGACAATAGATTTACCTGATTGACTGCAAATTTGAATACAAGTTAGTACACGTGGGGATTTATGGGTGAGTTGCTTTAAGGTAGATGGGAAAAAATCAAATTCGTGCATCGCTAAAAGTAGCCCGATTAATCCACTTTACCGGGGGGAGCTTCTCCCTCGCCGTTTTGCTCCGCTTCGCGCTCTTGCTCTTGATTGGCAGCGGGTTTGGTCTTGCCTTTCAATTGCTCGGCGGGGTATTTTTCCAGAGCACCCTCTTCGAATTGAACAAACACCATTTCTTTGATGAAATCCAAGCTGGTGACTTTGCCGTTTTTACCGTTGACGGTAACGTGTTCGCCGATCTTGGGCAGCAATTTCCGGCCCTTTTCATAATCCTGGTGCTCGTAGCCCAAACAACACATCAGTCGCCCGCACACTCCGGAAATCTTGGTGGGATCAAGGGTCAGATTCTGGACTTTGGCCATACGGATGGAGACCGGCTCGAAATCGCGCAAAAAGGTGCTGCAACACAATTGCTGGCCGCAACTGCCGTAGCCGCCCATAATTTTGGCTTCGTCCCTGACCCCGATCTGCTTCATTTCAATGCGGGTGCGCAATTCATAGGCCAAATCCCGCACCAACTCACGAAAATCGACCCGGCCGTCGGCGGTAAAGTAAAAAACCGCCTTACTGCCGTCCAGAAGATATTGCACCCCCACCAGCTTCATCGGCAAATTGCGTGTTCGGATGCGCTGAGCGCAGAAATCCAGGGCTTTTTGCGCCGATTCCAGGTTTTGCTGGTTTTTCTCCAGATCTTCTGCGGTGGCTTTACGCAAAAACTTGCAATCGCAAGCCTGGTCTACCTTATTACCGGGCACGATTTGTTGGATATGCGCCAGAAATATCCCCTTACTCGTTTCCACCACGCAGCCTTCCCCGCATTTGAATTTTTCACCGTCGGCAACCTGGCAGGACATGCAATTTTGGCACCCGGCACAATTAATGTTTACGGAAAGATTCATTTACTTTGTTCCCTTCTCTAATAACAACGGCATAATATCGGCCATAATATTTTCAAACACCTGCACCGCCGGTTTGCCCGCATCGATAATCTTAATTCTTTCCGGTTCGCCCTTGGCCGACGCCAGATAACCCTGCCGTACCTGTTCGTGAAAACGCCAATCTTCCTTTTCGAAACGATCTTCCCGCTCAGCGGGCTTACTTTGCTGATTTCTGACCTGAGCGCGCGCTAAACCGGTTCTGACGTCCAGGTCTAAAAGGATGGTGACATCGGGCTGCAATTTTTGGGTGGCGAATTGATTGATGTGGGCGATCAGGTTTTTATCCAGCCCGCGGGCATAACCCTGATAAGCCACAGTTGCATCGGCGAAACGGTCGCAAATCACAATATGACCGGCCTCCAGCGGCGGGACGAGAAACTCCCGGACATGCTGGGCGCGGTCGGCGGCATACAAAAGCAGCTCAGCCTCGGCCCCGATTTTAAGGCCGTTACAGCGCAGCAGTAACTTCCTGATTTCCTTGCCCAGATCGGTTCCCCCCGGCTCTTTGGTCAATAAAACCGGATAGCCCAGCTTTTGCAGCGCCGCATTCAGTTTTTTTGCCTGCGTGGTTTTGCCGCAGCCCTCGATCCCTTCCAGCGTAATAAAAAACCCCGGATAGTGCATGTTAACCCCTTAGTAGTAAAATAAACCCCTGTAGGGTGGGCTCTGCCCACCATTTTAAATTATTCTCAATTTAAATTATGCCGATCATAAATAATGTAATGACAACCAAAATTGGTGGGCAAAGCCCACCCTACAAGACTATTTTATTATAGCCGTAGTTTATCAGTTTCGCAAATTTTATTCCTAAGTTGACGAGGCTAAAGCCTCTACTTCGGTAGGGTGGGCTGTGCCCACCAAAATTCGATGTTTCGGCGTGTTCTCACGCTGAACCTATCAATTAATATCGTAGTTCCAGCCCTTCAGGGCTGATCTTCATGGCATTAGCCATGCGATATTGTCTCACAAATGGTTAAATCTTCTCTATAATTCAAGCCGTTCCGGGTGAACATGCTTTTAGTCTCAGCCTAAGCTGAAAATGCGTGGCTAAAGCCACGGGACTACATTTTTCGTGTCCTTCATGGGCAAAAAGATATTTTCAGATAAAATTCCTTGACTCAACAACATTGGGACGCAGACCACCCTGCGATCCCGCTACTCAAACAACGAATGAATATCATCCGCGGTAAGTTTCCCGGCGGCTTGGCTGGTCGGGTTGAAGATTCCTTCGGCTAAAGCGCGTTTTTTCTCTTGCAGTTGGAGGATTTTTTCTTCCACCGTTCCGGCGGTAATCAATTTATAGACGAATACCGGTTTGTCCTGTCCGATGCGATGGGCGCGGTCGGTGGCTTGATTTTCCACGGCCGGGTTCCACCAGGGGTCGTAATGGATGACCGTGTCGGCGGCGGTCAGGTTTAAACCGGTGCCTCCCGCCTTGAGGCTGATCAGGAAAAGCGGCTTTTTGCCGTTTTGGAAGTCGTTTATCGGGGTTTTCCGGTCTTTGGTCTGTCCGGTCAGCTTAACATATTCTATTTTACAGGCCTGCAATTGTTTTTCAATCAATTCCAGCATACTGACAAACTGGGAAAAGAGCAGAATTTTGCGCCCTTCTTCCAGCATCTCAGGCAACATATCCATCAGAGATTCCAGTTTAGCTGAGGCGGTGATTTTTTGCGCCGCTTCCAGTTTCAACAGTTGCGGATGGCAGCAAACCTGGCGTAACTTCAAAAGGGCGTCCAGCACCACGATATGACTGCGGGCAAAACCTTTGTTTTCAATTTCCCGGCGCACCTTCTCCAGCATACTGATACGGATGGTTTCATAGAGATCACGCTGTTCCTGGGCTAATTCGCAGGTCTGCAAAATCTGGCTTTTGGGCGGCAGTTCCCTGGCCACCATGTCCTTAGTCCGCCGGAGCATAAAGGGTTTAATCTTCCGGATTAAGGCGTTGCGGCGGTCGGTGTTTTGTTCTTTTTCGATGGGATTGCGGTAAAATTGTCTGAACTGCTTTTCATCCCCCAATAATCCGGGCAGCAGGAAATTGAACAATGACCACAATTCCCCCAAATGATTCTCCATCGGGGTGCCGGTCAAACAAAGGCGATTATCGGCCTTCAGTTGATTGACGACTTGCGTCATTTTGGCTTTGGTGTTTTTAATGTATTGCGCTTCATCCAGGATTACCGTGTGATAGGTTTCTTTCATTAATTCGTCTTTATCGCGTATCAGTAAGGGGTAAGTGGTTAAAATCAAATCGTGGTCTTTGATTTTGTCGTAATGCGCCTTGCGTTCCATCCCGTGAAGCGTCAACACCTTCAAATCCGGGGCAAACCGCTGTAATTCCATCTGCCAGTTGGTCATGACACTGGTCGGGGCAATCACCAAAGCCGGTTTGTTCAGGCGGTTTTGCTCCTTTTCCAGGGTTACATGCGCCAATGCCTGGATGGTTTTTCCCAAGCCCATATCATCGGCTAAAATCCCGGCCAATTCATACTCGCGCAAAAATTGCAGCCAGTTCAACCCCTCTTGCTGATAAGGACGCAACTCGGCTTTGAAATCGCCGGGCGCTTTGACCGGGGCAATCCCGGCAAAATTCCGCAGCTTTTCTCCCAATTGTTTGACGCGCTGACCTCCGAACCAGCGCAAATGCGCCGCTTCCATGGCCGCTTCAAATTCCGCCAAATCAGCGGCTTCCAGGCGGGAAAGTTTGATTTTGCCGTCCTGATCCAGGTTTTCAAAATTATAGAGGTCTTTTAAAAATCCGAAAATAGTCTTGATACGCTCGACGGGCAGCAGCAATTTGCTGCCGTTTTTCAGCGGACATAATATTTTCCCGCCCTGTGGATACTTTTGCAATTGCTCAAATATATCCGGATTTTCTTTCAGGCTAGTCAACAGGATGGGCAAAAGATTTAAGCGTTCTCCCCCCACCATTATCCCCAATTCCACCCCAAACCAATCGATACCGCCGGAGTCATCAACCTCCGCGTACCATTCATCGTCAGGCTCGACCAGGTTATAGGCAAAATCCGGGGCGATTTCTATCTGCCAGCCCTGATTGCGCAGTTTGGGCAAGGTCTTCATATTAAAATCCAGCCAGTGATTGATTATGCTGTCTTCATCAGCCCAACCGCCCTGATAGTCTTCCATAAAATAATCGTCGGCTTGCTCATTGGTAATCACATAGGCCGAAGCCAACTTCTGAAAGGCGGCCAGATGGTATTCGTTTAATTTTTTAGCGGTTGATTTCTCGAAGGATTGATTGCGTTCGAAAGCGATTAATTTGTTATTGTCCACCGAGGTTAAACAGGGAGATTGATCGCTATAACCGATTTTGGTTCTCCCGTAAATAAAACTAAGTCTGGCAATGGGGATTTTGGTAGCCTTGCCTTGAGTCCACCACCAACCCACCCTCTCTTTTAGCAGGGTGTTGCACAACCAGAGATGGGGAACCGGGGTGATTTTTTTCTCTTCTTTGGCGTCAAAAACCTTTGGCAAGGCCACCGGGGTGTCTTTTAACCAGGTGGAAAGTTTCTTTTCCACCGCCGTTATCTCCAGCGGGTTAAGCGGAGGCGCCTGTAATAGCGCTCCGGCTAATCCGGCGGGAATACCTAAATTTAATTTGCCGCAGCAATTTTGGGTTAAATTCAGATAATAGGGAGGTACCAGCGGCAGAACAAAATCGGGAGCGCCGTCAATATCGCAGGCCACCTGCTGAGTGCCGTCGGGGTTCGTTTCCCATCTGATTTTTCCGGAGCGCTCCGACTCCACGGTTAGATTGGGCCGGCCGGGTTTTTGCCAATAGCAACGTCCACTGGCTAAAATATCCTCAAAAAGTTGCGCCCCTTCTTTGCCGCTTAAGGTATACTCATGCAGGGTTTGATAATTATAACTGACACTTGCGGCTAAACGTCTTAATATAATGACGTCATTGGGGAGTAAGAATTGGGCCGGATTGGATTTGATGGCATTTTGGGGGTCGTAATATTTCCAGCTATTGAAACTGCCGTCTTTTTTCACCGTACCGGCAGCCGGGGAGACAATCAACCGGTAACCGCTTGATTCTTTTTTTAGATCAAGCAGATATAGAAGACGCTGCTTGCTTGCGGCGGAATAGTTATTAACGGATGGAGATAAAACCGCTTCCTCTATTTTCCTTAACCATTCTATGACAAAATAATCGGTAACCTTTTCCTCCACCTTGACGGGCTTTTTCTCTGTATCTTCGCTTGCCGGTGCCGCCAGCCCCGCCAATAACAGCGCCACCACGTGTTTGCAATTGTAACCGATCGGGCAACTGCATTCCCCAAAAAATTCTACATATTTAGCGCCTTCTTTATTGATTTCAACCTTGACGCGATAGGGATTGGGGAGATTTCCTTCCACCTTGCCTTTTAATAACCTCCCGTCTTCTGAGAACTTTAATTCCCTTACCCGCCCCTCTTGAAAATACGATCGGCCGCGGGCATAATAAGCGCTGGGAAAAAAGTTTCTGATGTTTTCCGCAGAATAAATATTTGCCATTGTAGCCTCAAAATTTTGGTCACGTTCTCAACAGGAAACCCGAAGCGTCATTGCGAGCTTAAGCGAAGCAATCTCCATGCGTGCGGCTGAGATTGCTTCGGCGATAAGGCTGCTGAGCTATGACAATTAAAACGTAATTTACTTCTATAACCTCAACTTGGTATTATACGACTATCCATGCCGAAAAAAAAAGACCGGCCTAATTATCATTAAATGAAATTAAACCGGTCTTCGTGACTATTTTTTCGTTACTCTTTATTTTCAGCCTGATCCGTACTTACACTATGTTCCTGCTGGACTTCGGATACCGCTTCCACAGCAAGCTCTTCGCTTTCAGTCTTTTTCATGGTTTTGAGTTTATCTTTGATGCGCTGACCGAA
The DNA here is from genome assembly GCA_016235675.1 of Candidatus Schekmanbacteria bacterium. Taxonomy (GTDB): domain Bacteria; phylum SZUA-182; class SZUA-182; order SZUA-182; family SZUA-182; genus JACRJN01. The sequence continues at coordinate 15,455 of JACRJN010000118.1, read as the reverse complement.
ACCTTTTTTATTTCCCGGCTCCGATTCCAGCTCTTTTGCTTGCTTTTCCCGGCGTTCCTTTAATATTTCAGCATAGGTTACTAACTCGATAATCGCCATCGGAGCAGCATCGCCGATACGCTGATTCAATTTCATTATTCTGGTATATCCGCCGTTACGATCCTTAAATCCAGGCGCTACCTCGGAGAATAACTTATGCACCGTTTTTTTGTCGGGCAGGATTTGTAACGCCCGGCGGCGGGCATTCAAATCAGCTTTTTTCCCCAAGGTAATTAACGGTTCGACCACCATTCTTAAAGCCTTGGCTTTTGTTAACGTAGTCACTATCCGACCGTTATTGATCAACGCAGCAGACAAACTTCTCAACAATGCTTTACGAGCTGCTGTGGGTCGCTGTAAACGATACCTATGTTTTTGATGACGCATAGTTTATAGCCCTGCTTTTTCCTTGTGTACAAATTATATTGTCTGACCGCTGTCTTCAATAACTAACAAAGACTTTCCTTTTTCTTCTTCCGTTTACCAATCAATTCATCAAGGTCTGTGCCTAAAGTCAAATCCATCTCCATTAAAATCTCTTTAATTTCATTTAAAGACTTGCGACCAAAATTCTTGGTTCTCAACATTTCATTGTCGCTTTTTTGTACCAAATCCCGGATGGTTTTAATGTTGGCATTTTTTAAACAATTATAAGCACGTACAGATAATTCCAATTCATTAACGCTGCGATCCAGAAATTCATTCAGCTTATTCCAATAGTCATCGTCGCTGTTATCTTCTACAACCGCTTCTTCCAGTTTCTGTTCCACGCTGGTAAAAATGCTCCACTGATCCTTTAAAATCTTGGCCGCACAAGCAATCGCATCTTCAGGGCCGATTGTACCATCAGTCCATACCTCGATATTTAATCTGTCATAGGCTTTAGATTCACCTAAAAAAGTGTTTTCTACCCAAAAATTTACCTTCTGAATAGGTGAAAATATTGAATCAATCGGAATAACACCCAAAGGTTGACCTTCTTTTTTATTATCTTCAGCGGTAACATAACCTCTTCCGCGTTCAACCGTCAGTTCGGCTTCAAAAGTTGCATTTTCATCTAAAGTTGCAATATGCAAATCGGGATTAAAAATTTCTACATTTGCATCGGTGACAATATCTTTCGCTTTAAATTCACCGCTAGCGTTCTGTGCGTTTATGCGGATCACTTTTGGCTCGTCACCGTAAATTCTCAAACGCAATAGCTTCAAGTTCAGGATAATATCGGCAATATCCTCAACCACCCCGGGAACAGACGAAAATTCATGATATACGCCGTTAACCTGAATAGCTGTTACCGCCGCACCCGGTATAGCCGACATTAATGTACGTCGCAACGCATTACCTATGGTTATTCCAAATCCACGCTCAAAAGGTTCCGCCACAAATTTCCCGTATGTCTTTGTCAGCGTATCTTTATCGCACTCTAACCTTTTGGGTTTCTGTAAACCTTTTAATAACATTTAAGGGTTCCCTCCCAACATAGTTACTGGCTAACCCCAATAAATAATTTATTTTGAATATAGTTCGACAATTTGTTGTTCTTTTACCGGTAAATCTATATCTTCACGCGTCGGTAACGCGGTAATTGTTCCAGTCTTATGATCGAAACTCACTTCCACCCATTTAGGGATGGCTTGCTCGCGCATATTTTTAATTGCATCCAATATACAAACCAATTCGCGGCTTTTTTCTTCGACAGCAATCACGTCGCCGGTTTTAACTAAATAGGACGGGATATTGATTTTCCTGCCATTAAGCAGAAAACCGGCATGACGGACTAATTGCCTGGCCTGCTTTCTGGATGAGGCAAATCCCATCCGGTAAACCACATTATCCAAACGCCTCTCCAGCAATACCAACAGATTTGTTCCGGTGACCCCTTTTTGTCTTTCCGCTTTATGAAAGAAATTTTTGAACTGCACCTCAATGAGTCCATAGATTCTTTTGGCTTTTTGTTTTTCCCGCAACTGTATGCCGTAATCCGACAATTTACCGCGTTTTTGCCCGTGCATACCCGGTGCATAATTACGTTTTTCTATCGCGCATTTTTCGCCGGTGCAACGCGCACCCTTCAAAAACAACTTCACGCCTTCACGACGGCACAGACGACAGCTTGCTTCACAATACCTGGCCAAATTCTTCCTCCTTGGCATATTTAAAAAGATACAGATTAAACACGACGCCGCTTCGTGGGGCGACAACCGTTATGGGGTATCGGGGTTACATCCTTAATGGATATGATTTCCAACCCTGCCGCCTGCAATGATCTAATCGCCGCTTCACGCCCGGAACCCGGCCCCTTTACACTGACCTCAACTTGTTTCATGCCATGTTCAATCGCTGATTTTGCAGCCGCTTCAGCCGCCATTTGAGCGGCAAACGGTGTCCCTTTACGTGAACCTTTAAACCCGCAACTGCCGGAACTTGCCCAGGATACGACATCCCCGCCGGGGCTGCTGATGGTAACCAATGTGTTATTAAACGAAGATTGAATATGTGCTACCCCGTTTCTAATATTCTTACGTTCTTTTTTGGCTTTTTTTACTTTGCCTTGTGTCATTCTACCAATCCCTTATTCAATATTAGGCCGCTTTCGGAGCGGCTTTCTGTTTCTTGGTTCCGACAGCCGAGCGATTAGGCCCTTTACGCGTACGCGCATTTGTTTTGGTTCTCTGCCCGCGTACCGGCAAGCCTCTTTTATGACGACTTCCCCTGTAACAACCAATATCGATTAAACGACTGATGGCATTACTGATCGTCCGGCGCAAATCACCTTCAACTTTGCATTCTTTCTCAATAATTGTCCGCAGTCTGCTGACTTCTTCTTCCGTTAAGTCTTTTACTCTTGTATCGGGATTTACCTGGGACTTGGTTAATATTTGACCAGACAAGGGTCTGCCTATACCGTAAATATAGGTTAAACCGATTTCCACTCGCTTATTACGGGGTAAATCTACTCCAGCAATACGTGCCACCCCTCTACCTCCTTAGCCTTGCCGCTGCTTATGGCGCGGGTTTTCGCAAATAATCCGTACAACATTTTTACGACGGACTACTTTACATTTTGAACAAATTTTTTTAACCGACGCTTTAACCTTCATGATTGGTTAATCCTTGTAAATTCCTATTATTTGAAGCGAAAAACTATCCTGCCGCGATTTAAATCATAGGGGGATAATTCAACCAATACCTTATCGCCATCTAAGATGCGAATAAAATTTTTCCTCATCCGACCTGATATATGCGCCAATACCTTATGCCCGTTTTCCAACTCCACTCTAAACATAGCATTCGGTAAGCTTTCAATCACTTTACCTTCAATTTCAATTACATCTTCTTTGCCCATAGTTATTCTATTTTCGTTAAAATTTGATTCCCATCATGTGTTATTGCCACCGTATGTTCAAAATGCGCCGATAAACTCCCATCGCCGGTTACCGCAGTCCATTGATCGGCCAAAATCCTTACCGGGCTGCCACCCATATTGATCATCGGCTCAATCGCCAAAACCATCCCGGCTTTTATTTTCTCGCCGCGTCCCGGCAAACCGTAATTAGGAATCTTCGGCTCCTCGTGTAAACGCCTTCCAATACCATGACCGACAAAAGCCCTGACTACTGAATAACCCTCTTTTTCCGCTATCGACTGTATCGCCCAGGAAATATCGCTGATTCTTTTTCCCACTTTAGCCTGCTCAATACCTAGATACAGCGCTTTTTGGGTTACATCCAACAATTTTTTAACTTCGGGTTTTATGTCCCCAACCGGCAAGGTTATTGCCATGTCTCCATAAAACCCATCCTGCCAGGTACCAACATCCAAACTTACTATATCGCCTTCTTTAAGTTGCCTATTGGATGGTATCCCGTGCACTACCTCATCATTAACCGATGTACATAAAGCACTGGGGAATCCCATATAACCCTTAAAAGACGGCTTGGCATTTTGCGCTAAGATAAACTGTTCCGCCGCTTTATTCAATTCATATGTGGTTATTCCGGGTTTTACCAATCCTTTTAACAGCATTAAGGTTTCAGCCGCTATTTTACAGCTATTTCTTAGCTTGTCAACTTCCAGCTTATTCTTGAGCGGTATCATGCCCTCAAGCCTGACAACAAATCATCAATTTTTTTACTGATTAGATCTATCTGCTCATCACCGTTGATTGTTCTCAATACATTTTGTTTCTTATAATAATCAATCAACGGCAAGGTCTGTTCCCGATATTGTCTAAGCCGCTCAATAATCGTCTCTTTTTGATCATCTTTACGCTGATATAATCCACTGCCGCACTTATCACAAATATTTTCTTTCAAAGGATTTTTAAAGATTAAATGATAGCCTTCACCACACTTAGTACAAACCCGTCGTCCCGATAAGCGCTCCAAAATCTTATCTTCCGGCACCTCAATATTTAAAACATAGTCGATTTTAGCGCGGCTTTGGCTTAAATTCCCATTAAAAGCCTGCGCCTGAATAATTGTGCGCGGGAAACCGTCTAAAATATAGCCTTTTTGACAATCATCTTTGGCCAGACGCTCTTTCACAATCCCCAGAATTATTTCATCCGACACCAAAAAACCTTTTTGGATAAATCCCTGCGCCTTTTTCCCCAACTCGGTATTAGATTTTACCGCATCCCGCAGTATATCACCGGTAGACACTTGCGGCAATGAATATTTTGCACTTACTCTCTGTGCCTGCGTGCCTTTACCGGCCCCCGGTGCTCCCAAAAAAATCAGCCGCATCATCTATACCTTACTCTTTTAGGCTTTTCTCATTCCCGCTTTTTTCATAAAACCGTCATAATAACGCATCATTAAATGCGATTCGGTCTGCCGTACGGTATCCAACGCCACTTGCACGACTATTAATAAGGCTATGCCGCCGAAATAAAACGGTACATTCATTAATTTGATCATAAAAGTCGGCAATAACGTTATCAAAGTTAAGTAGATGGCACCGGCAAAGGTTATCCGGGTTAAAATCTTATTAATATGCTCCGCCGTGCTTTTCCCCGGCCTGATTCCCGGAATATACCCACCGTATTTCTTCATATTATCGGCTAAATCAATGGGATTGAAAACTATCGCGGTATAAAAATAACAGAAGAAAATTATAAATATCACATATAGCAAGCTATTTAAAACACTGCCCGGCGATAATAAGTCCGCGATTTTCTGCGCCCAGGGATGAGCTACAAACCGGGCTAACGTTGCCGGCAGCATGATAATCGAGGAGGCAAATATAACCGGTATAACCCCTGCCGTATTAACCTTTAACGGAATATGCGTACTCTGCCCACCGTACATTTTGCGGCCTACCACCCTTTTGGCATATTGAACCATTACACGCCGCTCGCCGCTCTCTACAAAAATTATTGAAGCGATAACCAGCGCCATAATCACTAAGAGTATTAACACTACGAAAAGCTGCATTTCACCGGTGCTCACCAAACGATAGGTATTGATGATTGCAGCAGGCGCCCGCACTACTATACCGGAAAATATAATTAAGGAAATCCCGTTGCCGATACCCCTCTCGCTTATTTGCTCGCCCAGCCACATTATGAATGCGGTACCTGCCGTCAAGGTGATAACGGTAATAACACGAAAACCCCAACCGGGATTAATCACTACCATTTCCCCGCTTGGGCCTTTCATCCCTTCTAAACCGAAACTTATTCCTAATCCTTGAATTATCGCAATAAAAATCGTCCCATATCTGGTATATTGGGTTAATTTTTTACGCCCTTGTTCCCCTTCTTTAGCCAAGCGCTCCAAAAGAGGAAATACCACCGTCAACAACTCCAAAATAATGGCTGCATCGATATAGGGCATTATTCCCAAGGCAAACACCGTCAAACGACTTAATGCCCCGCCGGAAAACATGTCAAAAAAACCCAACAACGTTCCCTGGGTCGAGGAAAAAAACGCCGCCAGCGCTTTTCCGTTTATTCCCGGCGTCGGGATATGCGCCCCGATTCTATAAACTGTCAACAGGCCTAAGGTGATTAAAACTTTTCTCTTTAATTCCGGTATTTTAAATATATTTTGTAACTTTTCTAACAAGTCAATCTACCTATTTTAGCCCCGTTTATACTCTAATTTGCTATAATTTCCACTTTGCCGCCGCAGGAAACGATCCTTTCCTTAGCGGTATCGGAAAATTTATGTGCCATGACCGTTACGCTCTTGGTTAATTCGCCATTGCACAGAACTTTAAAAATACTCTTGGTGTTTTTAATGAAACCCTTAGATAATAACAACTCCGGGGTGACAACCGTTCCGGCCTCGAACGTTTCCAAATGACTTAGCTTCACAATTTCGTAATCTTTGTGGAATATATTGGTGAACCCGCGCTTAGGAATACGTCTGATAAGCGGCATCTGACCACCCTCGAAGCCCCTTTTAGTGCGTGCCCCGGTACGCGCCTTCTGACCTTTGTGTCCTTTACAGGCAGTTTTTCCATGACCTGATCCCGGTCCTCTGCCTATTCTTTTGCGCTTCTTGGTCGAACCATCAGCAGGTTTTAGATCATGTAATTGCATTAGGCTACTTCCTCCACTTCCAATAAGTGGACAACCCTGGTCACCATACCTTTAACACACGGGTTATCGGGTTTTACCACGGTCTGATTTAATTTTCTTAAACCTAAATTATATACAGTCTGGCGTTGCCGCTCGGTAGCACCACTTATGCTTTTCTTTAATTTAATCTTCAAATTTGCCATATTTAAATCTCTTGAGGTTTATCGTATTCTTTTAACATTTTATGATATTCAGCATTCCGTAACCGTTTCAAACCATCTATCGTCGCTTTGGCTACGTTTTGCGGGTTGCTGGTACCGATCGATTTGGTCAAAATATTCTGTACTCCTGCCACTTCAAGTATCGCCCGTACCGCACCTCCGGCAATCAAGCCTGTACCGGGTGCTGCCGGTTTTAAAAATACCTTACTGGCTCCATAATGCCCCATAATAGTATGCGGCACCGTTCCGTTTTTCAGCGATACCTTCATCAGCGATTTTTTGGCCTGCTCCATCGCCTTACGGATGGCTTCGGGTACTTCCCGCGCCTTACCATAGCCAATAGCCACATGACCGTTGCCATCACCAATCGTCACTAAGGCACAAAAACTGAAACGTCTTCCACCTTTAACAACTTTGGCAACTCGATTAATATAAACTACCTTGTCTGTAAGGTTTAGTTCCTCAGGATTAATTATGCCCAAGTTAACCCCCTTAATCTGAAGTAACCCATTATACTTTTCATCTGCTACCTCTAAAACACAAGACCTTTTTCTCTGGCTGCATCCGCCAACACTTTAACCTGGCCGTGATACGGATAACCACCACGATCGAATACCACTTTGCTGATACCTTTTTCCCGCGCTCTGACAGCTAATTGTTCACCAATTACTTTGGCCGTCACTAAACTGGCTCTTTTGTTCTCAACGGTTTTGAAAGCCTTATCCACAGTTGAAAAGCTTACTAATGTATGACCATTTTCGTCATCGATTATCTGTGCATATAAATGCTTTAAACTCTTAAAAACACACAAACGCGGCCTGTCACTTGAACCTTTTACCTTCTTCCTGACCCGTTCATGTCTGTAATTACCACTGCTTTTCTTCTCTTTACCCATATCCGTCCCTATTTCGCTCCAGCCTTACCTGCCTTGCGTCTTATGACTTCATCACTATATTTTATACCTTTACCCTTATACGGCTCAGGGCCGCGCAACTTTCTAATGTTTGCAGCCACCTGCCCGACTAATTCCTTATTAACCCCTTCAATATTAATATAGGTCTGCTTTTCGACATCGATCTTCAAACCACCCGGTATCGGGAAATTTATCATATGCGAATATCCCAACTGCAAATTCAGATTCTTTCCGTCGACACTGGCTCTGTATCCGACGCCGTTAATTTCCAAAGTCTTCTTGAAACCGCCGGTAACGCCTTTTACCATATTGGCCAAGATACTTCTGGTTAACCCGTGCAAAGCCCGATTTTGCTTGGAATCATCCGGCCTGGTCAACACTATTTTCCCGTCTGCCATATCAATAGCTATCAGCGGACTAAAAGCCTGTTCCAAAGCGCCTTTCGGCCCTTTTACGAAAACATGACTTTTTTCAATTTTTACTTCTACCCCCTTGGGCAGCACGATTGGATTTCTACCTACTCTGGACATATTTTATCACCATATATAACATATTAACTCGCCGCCAACATTGTTTTTGCGACAAGCTTTATCGGTCATTATCCCCTTAGAGGTTGTCAGCACCGCCACACCCATACCGTCAACAACCCTCGGAATATCAGTTGCCCGCCTGTATACTCTTAAACCGGGCTTGCTTACCCTTTTTATTCCCCTAATCACCGGTTCATTATCAGGGCCATACTTTAAGGTTATATTTAAAACTTTAATATTTTGACTATCATCGATATTAAAGCTGCGAATATACCCTTCCTGGCTTAATATTTCAGCTAGAGCTAACTTCATTTTAGTCAATTGCATACTTACATTTTCATGCCCAACCATATTGGCATTTCTAATCCGCGTCAGCATATCTGCGATATGATCTGTAAACACTCTATTTCACTCCCTTTTACCAACTGGCTTTAGTTACGCCGGGTATTTCACCGCGCGACGCCATGTTGCGAAAACAAATACGGCACATACCGAAACGGCGTAAAAAAGCTCTTGGCCGCCCGCATAATGGGCACCGATTATATTTTCTTGCACTGAACTTGGGTTTTCTCTCAGCTTTTACTTTAAGCGCTAGTCTGGCCAAAACTTGTACCCCCGCTTATTTCCTAAATGGCATTCCCAGAAGCGCCAGCATATTTCTGGCTTCGTCATCTGTTTTAGCCGTGGTTACAATAATTATATCCATACCCCTTAAACGGTCTATTTCATCATAATTAATTTCAGGGAATACTAATTGCTCTTGTAAGCCAAAAGCAAAATTACCCCTTCCATCGAAAGATTTCGGGGAAATTCCTTTAAAATCCCTGACGCGCGGTAAAGCCACATTAACCAATCTATCGTAAAATTCATACATCCGCTTACCGCGTAAGGTTACTTTACAGCCTACCGCCATGCCTTCCCGCAATTTAAAATTCGCAATCGATTTACGCGCCCTGGTTACCGCCGGTTTTTGTCCGGAAATCCTGGTCATCACATGGACAGAAGCATCCAGCGCCTTAGCATTTTGAATCGCCTCGCCCACGCCCATATTAATTACAATCTTCTCTAAACGGGGAACTTGCAGAGAATTTTTGTAACCCTGCTTTTGCATCATGGCCGGAACAACCTCTTTTCTATATTTTTCCAACAAACGCGCCATTATATTTGCTCCCCACACGCTTTACAGACCCGAACCTTACTGCCGTCTTCCAATATCTTGACGCCAGTCCGCACACCATTATTACATTTACTACACACCAACAGCGCATTGGAATAATGAATCGAACCTTCTTTTTCTATTATGCCGCCCTGCTGATTTTTCTGGGTCGGACGGGTGTGACGTTTTATGATATTAATTTTTTCTATTATTACACGATCTTTTTTAGGCAGGGTTTTTAAAACCTTGCCTTGCTTGCCCAACTCTTTCCCGGCTATTACCTTGACCAGATCACCTTTTTTTATGTACACTATAATACCTCCAAAGACAAAGAAATAAGCTTGCTGAAATTCTTTGCCCTTAACTCTCTGGCCACCGGGCCGAAAATACGGGTACCGATCGGTTCCATTTGAGTATTTATCAAAACCACCGCATTTTCATCAAATTTAATATACGAACCGTCCTGACGGCGATATTCCTTCACGGTGCGCACAATAACCGCCTTATGCACTTCACCCTTTTTTACCGCTCCTACCGGCGCCGCTGATTTTATAGAGACCACAATCACATCGCCTAAATAAGCGTATCTTCTTCTGGTACCGCCGAGTACCCGAATACATTGGGCTTCTTTCGCGCCGCTGTTATCCGCCACCTTTAATCTTGTTTGCGTCTGTATCATCCTTGTTTACCTTTTTATAGGCTTGAGGCTTGAGGAAAACCGGATAACATCCGACAGCAGGTGTTTCCTCAAGCCTCAAGCCTTTGCTATCCATTATTTTATAATTTCAACAACCCGCCATTTTTTATCTTTGCTTAGCGGTCTGGTCATGGCAATGCGCACATTATCACCGATTTGACAGGTATTCCCCTCGTCATGGGCCTTTACTTTAGAAGTCCTGCGGACATATTTTTTATAAGCTGTGTGTTTCACCAGCCGCTCTATCGCCACCACCACGGTTTTATCCATCTTGTTGCTTACCACATGCCCGACTCTGAACCTGCGCTGCCCGCGTTCATTTTTAACAGCTTCCGTCGTCATAAACTTTAATACTCCTTACGCCTGCGAGCTTACTGATTTTGCGCGCAGCACAGTCTTTACCCTGGCAAGTTGCCTGCGCATATTAGGGATTCTACAAGGGTTTTCCAACTGCCCTACGCTTTTTTGCACTCTCAAATTAACCAGCTCTTTATAAATATCCTGCTCTTGCTGTTTCAATTCATCTATTGTAAGTTCATGCACTTTACTTGTTTTCACTATATCTCACTCCGCGATACAAACACAGTTTTTATAGGTAATTTATGACTGGCTAAAAGTAAGGCCTCACGAGCCACTTCTTCAGTTACCCCATCCATCTCGTACAATATTTTGCCCGGCTTTACTACGGCGACCCATAATTCAGGAGCGCCTTTACCTTTACCCATCCGGGTTTCGGCGGGCTTCTTACTTACCGGCTTATCCGGAAATACCCGTATCCAGATTTTACCGCCGCGTTTGACATGCCTGGTCATGGCGATACGAGCCGCTTCAATCTGGCGATTGGTAATCCAGGCGGCTTCCAGCGCCTGCAAACCAAAATCACCAAAATTTACAGTACAGCCGCGGGAAGCCGTACCGCGGTTTCTGCCGCGTTGGTTCTTTCTATATTTAGTTTTCTTGGGCATTAACATTTTATATTACCACCAATTATAATCCGGTAACCTTCTTATATCGTTTTCTAGTTGTCATTCCCGAATGATGTTATCGGGAATCTGATTTTAACTGTTTGAAAAACCAGGTTCCCGATTAAGGCATTCGGGAATGACAGTTTGCCATATCAACTAGAAAACGCTTCAGGCTACCACTAATTTCCCTCTGTCTTCAGCTAAAGCCTTCTGATTATCTTTACCCAATACCTCACCTTTAAAAACCCACACTTTAACGCCGATAATTCCATAGGTTGTATTGGCTTCAGCTAAACCGTAATCTATATTCGCTCTTAAGGTATGCAACGGCATCCGGCCTTCCATATACCATTCCCGACGAGCCATTTCAGCACCGCCCAAACGACCGGAACAAGCGATCTTAACCCCTCCGGCGCCAAAACGGATCGCGGTGGTTACCGCCTTTTTCATGGCCCGACGGAAAGGGATTCGTCTTTCCAACTGAGTCGCTATATTTTCTGCCAGCAGCTTGGCATCGATTTCGGCCTTGCGCACTTCATATATATTTACAAAAATCTGCTTTTTGGTCAGCTTTTGCAACTCTTTTTTCAGCTTTTCAACTTCCTGGCCTTTTTTCCCGATTACTACACCCGGCCGTGCGGTAAAAATATTTACCTTAACCCGCTTACTGGCACGTTCGATTTCTACTTTTGATACACCTGTATGTTTCAAGCTTTCCAGCACATATTTGCGAATCTCGATATCTTCATGCAATTGTTCTCTATAGCCGCGCTTAAAACACCAGCGTGAATCCCAAGTCTTTACAATTCCCAGGCGCAAGCCAATAGGATTAACTTTTTGCCCCAAGCTCCTTACCTCCTTTATTTCGCCAACGCTTCATCTAATTCAATTATTATATGACTGCTGCGTTTGCGTATTTTATTGGCACGGCCCATACTGCACGGTCTGAAGCGCTTCATCGTTGGCCCTGGGTTGATTAAAATACTGCTTACGTATAAATTATCTACGCTAACCACTGCGGGATTTTGCTCCGCATTGGCAATCGCTGATTTCAAAATTTTTTCGATAATGCCTGCGCCGCGTTTAGGTGTATATTTCAACAATCCGAGCGCATGATCGACCGGCTTTTCTCTGATCAGATCCGCCACCAGACGTGCCTTACGAGGCGCTATTCTTACAAATGTCAAGATCGCTTTACCTTTCAAAACCCACCTCTACTTAACCTTAGTGGCACGCTCAGTTTTTGTAGTGTGCCCTTTGTATGTACGCGTTGGAGCGAATTCACCCAGTTTGTGACCTACCATATTTTCCGTAATATAAACCGGAACAAATTTTCTACCGTTATGCACAGCTAAAGTATGGCCGACAAGCTCAGGGGAAATTGTACTACGGCGTGCCCAGGTCTTTAAAACCTTTTTTTCGCCATTAAAATTCAAATGCTCTATTTTAGCAAATAACTTGGCATCGACATAAGGTCCCTTTTTCAGCGAACGCGCCATGATTATCTACACCTTTCCTAAATACTACTTTCTTCTTTTTACAATAAACTTGTTGGATTCATTTTTCTTCTTCCTGGTTTTATACCCCTTTGTCGGCATACCCCAGGGAGAAACCGGATGTCTTCCGCCCGATGTCTTACCTTCACCGCCGCCGTGCGGGTGATCGACCGGGTTCATGGCCACGCCGCGAACTTTCGGTCTTTTGCCCATCCAGCGGGTACGACCGGCTTTACCGATCGATAGATTAAAATGTGAAGAATTACCAACCTGACCGATTGTCGCCAAACATCCAACCGGGATTAATCTTATCTCCCCGGAATGCAAACGGATGTGAGCGTATTTGCCTTCTTTCGCCAATAACTGACCATATGTACCGGCACTACGCAACAACTTAGCCCCGCTGCCGGGTCGCATCTCGACATTATGGATTAAACTGCCGACCGGTATATTGGTAAGTGGCAAGGCATTGCCGTTTTTTATTTCCGCATCCGGGCCGGACATCAGATCCTCACCGACCGTTAAACCTTCCGATGCGATTATATATCTTTTTTCCCCATCCTTATATTGTAATAAGGCGATACGGGCTGATCGATTCGGATCGTATTCTATAGTAGCCACTTTGGCCGGGATTCCGAATTTGTCTCGCTTAAAATCGATTATTCGGTAAAATCTTTTCTGACCGCCGCCGATATGTCTTGAGGTTATCCGGCCATAGCAATTCCGCCCGCCGGTTTTCTTAATCGGCTCCAACAAGCTTTTTTCCGGTTTGTCGGTGGTTATTTCTTTAAAAGTCGAATATGATTGAAATCTTCTCGCCGGGGTTGTCGGTTTTACTTGTTTTAATGTTGCTTCCATCGCTTAACCTTCCAGGAAATCCAGTTTTTCACCAATGCCCAATGTTACTATGGCCTTTTTCCAATCGGCACGTTTTCCAATATGCACGCCTACCCGTTTTGGCTTGCCCAGGTAATTTTGCACATTAACCGCGGCCACCTTTACTTTAAACAAGGCTTCCACCGCGGATTTTATCTCGATTTTATTGGCCTTTACATTCACTTCAAATACTACTTTATTTTCTTTTTCCTTTAACTGAGTAGTACGTTCGGTAATTACAGGCCCTTTAATAACCTGATAATGATTTTTCATTATCCTAACCTCTCCCCAATCTTTTCCAACGCCGCTTGGGTAATTACCAATTGTTCATGCCACAATAAATCGTATAAGTTCAGACCTTCGACCGGCAACACATCCACATTTGGTAAATTTCTGATGGATTTATACAAATTTGGGTTGATTGCCTGATCCAGAATCAAGACCTTTTTGCCAACCAAACCTAAGGCTTTTAAATAGTTTGCCACCACTTTCGTTTTCGGCTCATCTACGTTAAATTCTTCCACCAAGGTTATTTGACCGTCTTTAGCCTTCACGCTCAAAGCGCTTTTTAAGGCCGTTTTACGCATTTGCTTCGGTACTGAAAAATCATAACTGCGCGGCCTTGGCCCGAATATTGTACCGCCGCCGACCCAAACAGGAGAACGGCTGCTGCCGGCACGGGCACGCCCCGTACCCTTTTGCTTCCAGGGCTTTTTGCCGCCGCCACTCACTTCGCCGCGGGTTTTGGTACAGGCATCTCCGGAACGTCTCTTGGCTAATTGCATTTTAACCACTTGGTGCATTAGCGGAACTGCAATTTCCGCCTCAAATACGGTCGGATTTAAATGTACCTGCCCTTTTTCCTGATTTTCTTTATTTTTTAAACTTATCAACATAATAGAACCTAACTCATTTTATTGATTATAACCAAACTTCCCACTGTTCCGGGTACCGCACCCCTAATCAGAATTAAATCTTTATTCTTCAACACATCTACAACCTTCAGATTCTCCACCGTCACTCGCTCATGCCCCATATGTCCGGGTAATCTTTGTCCTTTGTATACCCTTGACGGATATGATGAACTTCCGATTGAACCGGGGGCACGATGAAACATTGAACCGTGTGTTGCCGGACCGCCTCTGAAACCGTGCCTCTTTACACCACCGGCAAAGCCTTTACCCTTTGAGGTGCCGATAACATTTACCCTGTCGCCGGGATTAAAAATCTGCTCGACGGTAACCTTGGTACCGATCGCGTATTTCTCCGGGCTTTTAGGCTTAATCTCTCTTAGCACCCTTACCGGCGCAACATTCTGCTGCTTAAAATACCCAGCCAGCGGTTTTACCAGATTCTTCGGCTCTTTTTCCACCAGACCGATTTGCACCGCCGCATACCCGTCCTTTTCCTGCGTTTTTTCATTAACGACAATACAAGGACCGGCTTTTAAGACCGTAACCGGTATACAACTGCCGTCATCAGCATATACCTGAGTCATCCCGATTTTTCTTGCCAATATACTATCTGTCATTGCTCTTTCCCTAGGATTTTATTTCCACATCTACGCCGGCAGCCAAATCCAACTGCATCAGTGCATCAATTGTTTGCGATGTAGGCTCCAATATATCCATGATACGCTTATGCGTTCTCATTTCAAATTGTTCACGCGACTTTTTATCGACATGCGGAGACCTCAATACTGTATAGCGGTTTATTCTAGTCGGGAGCGGGATCGGTCCCGCTACTTTGGCGCCTGTGCGCTTGGCTGTTTCCAAGATCTCGCCCGCCGCTTGATCCAATAGATGATGGTCATAAGCTCGTAAGCAGATTCTAATCCGTTGCCCCACCATAAATTTATCTACTCCCTTAAGGATTAATATTACCTGAAGTTAAACTACGCGATTATCTCACTGATAACGCCTGCGCCCACGGTGTGTCCACCTTCACGGACGGCAAAGCGCAACTCTTTTTCCATGGCTATCGGGGTAATCAGTTCCGCTTCCACGGTCACGTTGTCCCCGGGCATCACCATT
>JACRJN010000121.1 GCA_016235675.1 Candidatus Schekmanbacteria bacterium | reverse complement strand
TAGAAACACTAAAACGGGAAGTGGTGAGTTGGGAGCAACTTCGCAACAATGCCAACGCCATGGTCAATTGGCAGTTCACGACTAAGGACGCAAGAATAAAACTTAAACAACTTTATCCTACTTTAGATAGTTGACATGACACTAGTTTCTTACGACTTCAATCTTGACAAAAGTTGAGCAAAATCTCTTGCAACTTCAATAATTGTCGCTAGTTATAGTAACCACAGAAACACGGAATTATAGAGACACGGAAAGGACAAAAAACATTAATTTCTTTTTCCGTGCTTCCGCCATTCTGTGTTTCCGTGGTTTCTTCGTTGTCTTAACCTTTTTGGTTCCGGCTTGTCCGGTTTAGGGATTTAGAATATATTAAAGTACCGTTTATGTAATCCGTTGACAAGGCTTGAGGCTTGAGCTTGAGGAAACACCTGCTGTCGGATGTTATCCGGTTTTCCTCAAGCCTCAAGCCTCAGGTCTCAAGCCTTAAGCCTATAAACTGGCATAATTGAAATTTCTATGCCCCTTATTTGAAGTTCAAACTGTCAGGCACTGTCCGCAAGCATCTTTTCCCGCATAGCCCGCGGTTTGGGAATTAAAAAAATTCAGAATTTGTACCAGCCGGTTGCGCAGTTGCCCTCTATTGACAATCATATCGATCATGCCGTGTTCCAGGAGAAATTCAGCGCGTTGAAAACCCTCAGGCAGGGGTTTTTTCATGGTTTGTTCGATAACACGAGGCCCGGCAAACCCGATTAAAGCGCCCGGTTCGGCGATAATCACATCTCCCAGCATAGCAAAACTTGCCGACACCCCGCCCATGGTAGGATCGGTTAAAAGGGAAATAAAGGGAATCTTAGCGCGGCCCATAGCGGAGACGGCGGCGCTGGTTTTAGCCATCTGCATCAGGGAAAAAAGCCCTTCCTGCATACGCGCCCCGCCGGATGCTGAAATACTCATGAAAGGGATTTTCAACTGAATCGCCCGCTCCATACCCCTTGAAAGCTTCTCCCCTACCACTGAAGCCATACTGCCGCCCATAAAGCTGAATTCGAAGGCGCAGATTACCATTTCATAACCGCCCAGTTTCCCTTGGGTGTTTAGGAGAGCGTCCTTTAATCCGGTATTCTCTTGGCTGTTTTTCAGCCGGTCGCGATATTTTTGCGAATCCTTAAATTTTAAAGGGTCGATTGCAGCTAAATTATTATCGAATTCGGTATAAACTCCATTATCGTAAATCAAACCCAAACGTTGAGAGGCCGATAAGCGAAAATGATAATTACACTTCATACAAACATTTAAATTCTTTTCTAATTCTTTGCGATAAAGAATTTCCTTGCAATTTTCGCATTTCAGCCATAAACCTTCAGGGATTTTAAGCTGCTTATCGCCGACTGGTGTTTTAGGTGTTTTGGGGTTGTTAAACCATGACATGCCAATTTTCCCTCCGGTGCACAATTTATAACAAAACCCCATCATTGTCAAGACCAGACATTTATCTTAAAATAACGTCTTCCCATCTGCACCAGCCATCCCAGAATAAAACCCCAAAAAGCGGTCGTGTACAACAAAAGCGCGGTTTTAAAAGAAGCCGGTGAATATTCAAATTTAAGCGTATGCTCGCCTTTAGGAACGAAGGCGGATTTAAACGCCAGATTAGTCCTGTAAACAGAGGTTTCGGCCTGATCCAGGTAGGCTTTCCAGCCTTTATAATATATGTCGCTGTAGTAAATAAAACCATCGGAAGGGGCTTTTACTTTCAGGCTTAAACTGTTGACGTCGAAATCCATAACTTTGATTGAGGCGCGGCTGTTCCCGGTTGGCTGCTGTGCCGAATCCGGATTAGCTTCGGAAATTACAGTAGCCGGATATTTTTGTCTAATTTGCGCGGCATCGGCTTTGGTAAAAAATACCGTCTTTTTTATCTGCTCTTCATCCAGTGAATTTATAGTACTGACAAGCTGCGACCGGTCTTTCAGAATTATGGCCTGCGGCATGAAGGATACCTTGGGCTGGGTTAATCCGGCCATAATTTCATCCGCCTTCAATCCGGCAATCCGGAAAACAAAATAATCCTTGAGAACGAAATTTGAGGTCAGGGCATGAGCCACACTTCTATCCTTTACCGGATTGATCTGGTTGAGGTCGGCTAAAAACTTTCTCTCGTCTTCAAATTCATAGGAAAATTTCTTGTTCAATACCGGTTCATAGCTTTCATTGGTAGGGATGCCGATGCCGGCTTGCCTGGGCACAAACGGAACCCGGAAATCGCTGTATCCGATAACCGGCGAATAATCCTTTAACATGCTTTTATCGTCACGCGCCCTGGTAACCTGAGGCATCAGGCCGTAATTGAAGTTCAGCAGATCGAATAAGGAAATCAGGATAAAAACGCTCATCAGATTTTTTTTGCTGAATGAATTCTGCCTGACCAGATAAAAAGCCAAAACCGCCGCCAGGAAAAAAAACTGGTTGAGCACTATTGCCGACAGAAAATCCTTCATTTTGGAAAACCAGATTACATAATCCTGATGGTAAAAAATCTGACTGAAAAATACTAAGATGATCAGCACAAGAATCAGGTTGAAGGTGTTCATGAGATTGGTAAAATGGGAAAGTTTGAGCATGATTTTTTCTTTATCTTCCGCATAATAGGCATCGCTTAGTACGTCGGCGCCCATTCCGGCAAAACAAATCAAAAGGAAGATAAAGTATCCGGAAAAAAATTCCATGTGTCGAAATAACTTATAAAAGGGAAGAAAATAGTAGGCGAAAAGAAAGGTAAAGGTGTTTTTCCCTACCATGAGAAATATGGTGAGAATAAGGCAGATCAACAACGGGATTTTATATGGATTTTTCCCAAAACAGACTCCGATGCCAGCCAGAATAAGGGGCAATATCCCCACATAAAGAATCGCATCGGAAAGGAAGGGATCGCCAAGCCCTTTAGTATAATAGGTGAGATAAAAATTAGGCAGAAGCAGACCGACGAAATCGTTCCATGAGGAATAGCTTCCCCCAGGCTGATCGAATGATACGCTCACCCCTTCGGTAAGTTTTGAGGTGGCAAGTCGTCCCATAGGGATAATGTCATTTTTGTGCAGATACATTTCTATCGGAACGGCGCTAAGCATCAGGATGAGAACAATTCCCAGCAAAAAAGCCGGTTTATGCTTTTTCAAAAGGACTGAAATCCGTTCATGGGGTGCAAACAAGATAACGGACAAGGTAAAAATAATCGCCGTAATAACAATAAATACAGGCTGATAATAGTTAAACTGAAGTCCGATAAAAAATGACGCCAGCAAGATGTTTAATGATTTACCCTCAGCCAGCGTTTTCAATAAGTATAATAGTATAACAGGCAGGAATAATACAATTGGCAAAAGCTGCCCTATCCTGAATGATGAGGCCATGGTGCTGGAAAAAAGCACAGTAAAAAAGGCCAGGTAAGCGCTTGTTTTATATTTAACTATATAGCGGAAAAAGAAATAAGACCCATATGCAAAAATGAGGATGTGAATTATAAAATTAATGTTATAAAGCGTAATAAGGGGAATATTCAGAACTGCTTGGTTTAAAAAAATAAGGCCGATGGATACCCAATCCAAAAGACACAGCTGAGTAACCAGGAAATGGAAAGGCTCGCCGGCATGAAAGTAGGGATTCCAATAAGGGATGACCCCGTTTTTGAGTGAATCGGAAAGAAAGATGAACCCCGGATACAGGGACATTGCATCATGCGTAAGCATGGTCTGCCCGATTACCAGAAAGCGCCAGTGAAACAGGATAAATAATAACGTTCCCAGGCTTAAGACCAGGGCTTCGGTTCTCCTTCCGCTCTCTTGGGTGATTGCCGATATGCCTTCATTTATAGTCATCACTGCTCCTTTGCAGATGGATATTTTTTTGCCGGGTGGGTGGGTTGTCAATGCTGTTGACTTATAATATCGTAGACTTATAATATCGTAGTCCCAGCCCTTTAGGGCTGATCTTCATGGCATAAAGCCATGCAATCACGACTCACAAATAGTTTAATCTTCTCAGCTATAATTCAAGCCTTCCGGATGAACATGCCTTTAGTCTCAGCCTAAGCTGAAAATGCGTGGCTAAAGCCACGGGACTACATTTTTCGTGTACTGTTTACTTAACGTAGTCGTATTGCATGGCTTATGCCCTGGAAAATCAGCCCTAAAGGGCTGGGACTACGTTATTAAATGATGTTTTGGCCTATCCCCAGGATACAAGCTTTCTGCGTCTGCCACGGGACTACATTTTTTAAAATCGGATCACCACGGCTGTATCCATTCCGTAATGATTTTCTCCCCTGGCCCGCGATCTAAAAGGTCATACTTCGCCTTCCCGAAAGCGACATATAACTGATTGATAAATGAAGATGAGCCGCTGCCGCGATAGAATCCGCCGATAAGATTGCTGCCTGTTATCCCGGTATCGAGCAAATAATCCCCGACATCCTCAACCCGCGCCACTTCACCATCCGCCAGCATGTATAATTTGTGGCCTTCCCGCTGGATGACGATGTGTATCCATTTGCCTTTTTCTATCCTGCCGCTCAGAATAAATTTTTGGTGTAAACGCCTGCCGTCTTTTATCCAGTCGCCGCTAAAGACAATGCTGCTGTCGCGTGTAATCGTCACCTGATAATTTTTTTCTTCCACCACAGAAAAATCGGTTATGTTATGCGAAAATATCTGATACACCAGGAATTCGATGGTAAAGTCCTTATCATCTATACACTTGGACACATTCTTATATATGCCTTCATTCTGGTTGTAGATATAATCCGCCTTACGAATATCTTTGGTTAAAAAATTATCCTTACCGAAATACACATCCAGGGCCACATCCGTACCCAGATTAAATTTCCGGCTTTTTTGCACTACCGGAAAATCCACAAACAGCGAGCCTTGAGCCTTTCCGGCAAAATCTTTTACCTCAGTTACATATTTTTCCAGTTCATACAAGGCCCCGGAGGTTATGTTGGTATCCCGGTAAATTTTCATGGCATTCAGGGACGCCATGATAAAAACCGCGGCCATAACCACCCATTTATAATTTTTGGCGGATTGGATTTTGCCTTGAATAAAACAGGCTAAAATCAGGGCAAAAAACAGATTGGGGATGTAGGCGTAACGGGCTTGAGTGACCGCATAATCCCCCCGGCCCAGCGCGATGATAAACATATGCAGTGCCATACCCAGGAAAAAGAAGAGAGCCGCCGCAACATCTGGTTGGCGCATATCGGTAACCGACAGGAAAAAGATAAAAAGAGCCAGCGAGGCCAGATAAAAAGTCGCATCCTCCCGGTCAAATCTGACCGGATTCAGATACAATATATCATTTATCCGAATATCGGACGGGAATCCAAATCCCTTGAGAGCTACCAGATCAAAAATCATCTTTTTGGTTACATCCCAGGCATAACCCACATTCTGACCGGAAAATATCTGGCCCAACTGCATTTCGCCTGCGCCTTCAACCCCGGCGATCCCTTTGGCCTGTCTGCCGGTCTCATAAATAAAATATCCCCCGAATAATAAGTAGCACAGGAATATTCCCGTCCCCAGCACCAGAGTACCTTTCCGGGTGGATTCAGCCGATAAGCCATCGGCTCTGAATTGGTAACGCAACAACAGGAAAAATAACAAGCCGGACAGCGGAAAAAAAATATTCGATTCATAAATAAGCTGGGTATAAAAAAGCAACAGGGACGCTCCCGCAAGCCAGCCAAGGTGCTGTCTGTCAAAATATTTATGGATCATAATCATCCCCAGCAAAAAGGCGCTGCCGGCTGATACCACAAAACTATGATATGTCCAGTTTATGATGTCGAAATGGCTGTAGAAAGTCAAAAAACTCAAGGCGCCGACAAAAGCGGCCACCCGGTTTTTCAGCACCCGTCTGATGAAAATGTAAAGCAGAATGGTATTCACCGCATGGAGGGTAAATTGAAAAATGTGATGATACAGATGATTCAGCCCCAGGATTTTTAGCTGTAAGAACATCATGATGTGCGAAAGAGGCATAATGCGCCGGTGGCCGAACATCTCAAATCTGGAAGCTTTAAGCAAGCCTTCCCAGGTAAAAGGAAATTTGTTGAAAAGGCTGTAAGCCAGATACATATCGCTTCTGAAGGGGTGGGAAAAACCCTCGGCGTATACCAAAAGAGCCAGCGGAATACCTGCGGCCACCAGCCAGAAAAGGTATTTGTCATCAGGCGCATAACCCAGAAGTGTTAGGGCAAGCGCCGCGATAATACTTGCTCCGGCTATAAAAATATAAGGCTGATATTTAACATACCAGCTTAAAACTGCTTGATGGTTATTAATCAAACCGGCAAATCTGGTTTCCTCCAACTCCTCCATGGCGGCAAATTTTGCGGATTCTCCCGCTTCCAAAATCCGTCTTTCCGTTTCATAAAGATTGAAAACATCATGCGCGGCCAGAACGCCCCGGTATAAAAAAGGGCGAAAAAATACCGTTGCCGGATCAGCCGGTCGCTCATCACCTTCGGCCAGCCTTCTGCCGATGGAGAATCCTTTGGCAACCGAAATGGGGGCGCCGGCACTCTTGTTCATTTCACGCCCGTTGATATAAAATCTTAGCTCCCGGCTGTCGTTTACCAACACCACATGATACCATTCCCCATAATGCAGGGCTTGCGAGGCAAAGCCCTTGCCCTCTTGGGCACCAACATGGATGAACAGGTACTTTTGATCCATAAAACCGATCGCCCAGCCTTCTTTGGCCCCGTGCATATTGTCTAAAATGATGGAGTTAGGTTGAGGCCGGGAAATGTAGAGCCAAAATCCGGTGCTCAGACTTCCCGTCATGCGAAAATCCGGAGCGGCCAGATATGAATCTTTTGACCAGCCGCTAAGACCTACGCCGACAGACGATGACGGCGGTACTATATCTCCTCTGATTTGCATTTGTAAGCTATTGGTATCAAATCCTTCCAGCAGATAACTTTTTTCTTTATCCTCCGCTGAAATTAGCACATTGCCGAGATTGGTATGCACCAGGATATTATCCTGCCCCTCGTATCCCAAATTAATCCGGGCATAATCACAGGGGAAGAGATCGGCGATGATTTCCGGCTCCTGTTGACCGGCCAAGTCATACTTTACACAGGTGCAACAACTGGTTTCCTCATTTTTTAAAATGGAGAAAATCTTCCCGTTATGATCGATAGCGGCCGCAATCGCTTCCTCCCCCGCCGGTGCTGGCATTTTGGCGATTTCCCTGTTCTTGCCGTCCAGTAACGCTATCCCCTCGTTACCTAAAGCCATCACCAGATTAATTCCGCTTCCGGATGCAACAAAATTAAAGTCATAAGGCTTAGTCCAGGTTAGGGCTGATTGGTTTTCCTTCACATACTCCCCTGGGGTTTTAGCCCCTGCATCGGCCTTAAAATATGCGCCGTTATTCTTCAGTTTATTGATTATTCCGCCTGCCAAATCAATCCGATATAAACTTGAATCGCGACCTGCGGAAAGCAGGTACAGCAAACCCGCGTTCGCCTTGGCCCTGATTATTTTTTCCTCAGCCGCGGCCGGCGATTCTGCTCCCGCTAAAGATAATATCCGCCATAATTTGAGGTTAACCATATCATAGATAAAGATATTCAGACCGTTAACGGCTATTAACGCCTTTTGGGGAAAGGCTGTTTCACCATCTCCCCTGAGAGCGCTGGGAATTCCCCGCCAATTCCCGTCATCTTCATCATGGCCGGTATCATATACCAGCACCGTATCCACGAAGGGCAGAATATCCTGCGCATCCGGAATTCTTTCATGATAATCGATGATCATTTTCCATGCCGCGGTTGACGCTTGATATTGATAGGTGCCGTTTTGACGCGAAAAATCCAGTTCGCCGTCATAATTAGCAGCGGCTAGCGATGGCAGCAATAAAAGTACAAGCAAAAGAATTATCGAGAGGCTTTTTATTCTCATTCAATCCTCTGTTACCCCGTGTAGGGTGGGCTGCAATGCTGTTGACTTAAGGAATTGTCATTGCGAGGCGGCCTTATCGCCGAAGCAATCTTCAGCCGCTCGGAATTAGAGATTGCTTCGCTTAAGCTCGCAATGACAACGTAGCGCAGGGCTTTAGCCCTGCTTTCGGATACACATCGACCTCGGTAGCCGGAAGCAGACCTAAAGGTCTGCGCTACGTAAATATCAAAACATAAATTCCAAACAATAACTCTTACCAGGGAGTCTCAACTTGCGGGATAGCCACCACATCCCCTGTGGTTTTTCCGGCCAGATCATAATTAACCATCCCGGTCTTGGTAAAAAAGCGGTTAGAAAAGGTAACGGCACCCGCGCCCGAATAGAAACCACCTAAAATATCAGCCATTTGCTTGCCCTGAAGACTAATATTGGTATTTTTAACATCCAGGGCAAATTTTATTTCACCATCCAGCAGAATATAAAGAACATTCTCCTGCCTTTGAACAATAATATAGTGCCAGGCCTGACGGGGCATTCTGATCCCCGTATAACTCATTTTGGGGATCGGATGTGCCGGGTTGCCAAGTTCATCGTAGTACAAAAGCAGATGCCCATCCTGGTCTACTTCCAGCCACCATGCGCTGCCTTTTCCGCAAACCAGGCTGAATTCATTTATATTGTAGGTATGCTGCTGGAAATACAAAAATTCTATGCTGAAATCACTGGCGTGATTCTGCCGTCCATATAAAGGATTGGCATCAAACTTTCCTCCCCGATCATATAGATATTTAGCTTTGGTCAATTGCTGAGTAATAATTCCCTGGTTTTTGAAATAAACGTAAGGCGCGATATCGGAGCCAAGATTGAACGACCGCGTTTTCAGGTAAACCGGGAAATTAATGAATATCGGCAGTTGATTTCGATTTTGGGAAAATTTTTTAATATCGCCGACCGCGGAGGTTATGTCGGCCAGACTTTCCGTGGTTCTGGCGGTAAAATCATGAATGGTAAGGGTATTGATCACGGCAATCAGCATGGCCGCTGCCAGAACCAACCTGGTTTTCTTTCCATTGAATCTGGTCGCACTATCCAGTAAGATGGAAACAACAATTATATACATGAGGTTGGGGAAGTATACATAATGGGGCTGGCTTGGGACATAATCCGGAGGGGCGGTCAAAACCCTTCCCAGTGCGATTATATATACATGGGTATAGGAAACGGCCAGAAAAAGTAAAACCAATAGCGCTGCCTTTCCGCTTAACCTGAAAGACGCTAAAAATATAAAGCAGGCCAGCGATGCCAGGATAAATTTATATGAAGCAAATTCCAGTTGAGTCCGGTTAAGATAAATTATGTCGGTAATTTTAATCTCGGAAGGAAAAC
Organism: Candidatus Schekmanbacteria bacterium; assembly: GCA_016235675.1. Classification (GTDB taxonomy): domain Bacteria; phylum SZUA-182; class SZUA-182; order SZUA-182; family SZUA-182; genus JACRJN01. Next base: position 7,132 of record JACRJN010000121.1, on the reverse strand, counting down.
CGAACCCCTTGATCAAAACCGTATCGAATATGGTCGTGAAAGCAGTGGAAAATGCGGTCAGTATATGATCCTTGGTAAGCATCTGTGCCATCTCGACGTCACCGTTGGTTTCGCCGGATATTCTGTTTAATTCCCGGCGGGTTATTCCCAGCCTTTCAGCCGCCTTCCAGGTAACCAGGGGTGCTGTTTGTCCGATATATCTTCCCTTAAGATTAAGCCCGTTTGTTTCTTGCTGAAAGCGTGCGGATTCTATAAAAAAAATCGCGGCAAATAATGTATAACAGAGAAAAACACCGCTGACGAAAGTCCACAGGGCGGTTTTAAATTCCGCCAAAGGTGACCCTGACTGGCGCAACAAGATATAAAAAAATACCAAACCCCATAAAGGCAGCAACACATTGGATTCATAAACTAATTGGGCGGAAAAAAGTAACGGGACAGCCAGGAGGATATAAATAATTCTGCGGTTTTCAAAATATTTCAGGATTAAAATGAAAGCCCCCAGAAGAGCCGTGCAGCTTAAAATGACGAAGGTATGGTAAGTCCAGTTTATAATATCGAAATGACTGTAGAAAAGCAGAAACAACGCAGAACCGATAACAGCGGCAACCCGGTTTTTCAAAAGCCGGAATATTAAAAAATATAAAAGCAGTGAATTAAAAAGATGCAGCAGATATTGCAAAAGATGGTGCAGCACATGATTCATCCCCAGGATTTTATATTGGCAAAACATTAAGATATGCGATAAGGGCATGATTCTTCTGTGCCCGAACATTTCAAAGCGCGAGGCGGTTTTTATGCCCTCCAGATTAAAGGAGAGCTTGTCGAAGAAATTATAGGCCAGATACATATCGCTTCTGAAGGGATGGAAAAATCCCCCATAATAGGCGTAAAGCGATAACAGCAAGGCCATCATGGCGAAAATAAGTAATTTTAAATTACTTAAAGGGGTTTCAACCTGAGATTGAGGAGGAGGAGTTTTTGTTTTCATGTTGATGCCGGCCTAAAAGAATGTAGTCCCGTGGCTTTAGCCACGCATTTTCAGCTTAGGCTGAGACTAAAGACATGCTCATCTGGAAATGCTTGAATTATAGCTGATAAGATTTAACCATTTGTGAGCCATTATTGCGTGGCTTTATGCCATGAAGATCAGCCCTAAAGGGCTGGGACTACGATATTAATTAACCTGAGTTCGATCGGTATTAAATCGGATAGCCGCCGCCCCCGCTGTAAAGAAAATAAATCTGCGCCGCGGTAAGCGCCTGATCCATTATAAAGACATCCATTAAAAGGGAATCTTCACGCAAAGCCCTGCCGCTGCCGCCGCACCATTGCCCGATGGTAATCCCTTTTTCCTTACTTACCAGTACATTGGCATCCATAGCCATGTCGGTTAATTTCCCGTCAATAAAAAGATATAAATTGGTGCCGTCATTTACCCCTACCAGCATATGCCAGGTATTCAAGGTAAGCTGATCTTTAGATTCCACCGTTCTGGAGTACTCTCCGTTGCCGACATGCAGCTTTACCTTGGCGCCATTGATGATGTTGAGGAAAAGTCCGGAGTTACCGCTGTGTTTATAATCTATAATAGTCGACATATCCGGCTGCGGAGATTTTAAGAAAATCTTGCAGCCCACGCTGACCGACCCCGACCCCATACTAAAATTCTCATCCCGCAAATAATTTTGATCAGACCAGCCACAAAGGGCTTTTTTACCGTATCCGTTAAAGCTAACATGCAGATTTCCGATCATGGCTGTCTTTTTCTTTTTAAACCTGGCTCTGTCTACCAGAAGCTCAGTAACATCATTATTTCGCCCTACAGCCGAAAGCCATAAGCCTTTCGGCTGTACCCCGATTTCTTCGAAAAGGTTCTCGATGGGGACTAATACCGGCAAAGGATTCTTGCAGCCATATTGTGAAGACAAAATCGCTGTTATCAAAACAGCTTCAAGCGCAACGCTCAACTTCCCACGCATTTAAAACCCCTCCAAAGACTGGATTTTATTCCCCGGTTTTATGTTTTCCGGATTGCATTAACCAATCTATACTTTAAAGGTTTATAAACTGAGGTAGTTGCAAAAGTATCTGTCATCCCCGAATGCTTTTATCGGGGATATGGTTTTTCAAGCAGTTAAAACCAGATTCCCGCTCAAAATCGTTGCGGGAATGACACTTCGGGGGACTTTTGCAACTACCTCAACTGTTAAGAGACTAATTCGCACCCAATTCGCGCCTCTGATCCTGAGGTTTAGGCTTTACATCCACGGGAAACAAACCGGGGAAAAATGTCTGCCCCCCGTAACGCATATCACGGAGTATGGTTTTTTCTCTTCTGCTCTTGTTTAATCTGTACATTAAATACTTAGGGTTAAAATAAAATTTCCGGTAAAACAGATTATAATAATGCTTGAGAGTATCGTGACTCAAGATCGGATGGTCGTATATCTCTTCCGCTTTATGCAGATTGTAAATAGACCAATTCCGGCTTTTTATCAAACCTTTCTGCTCATAATATTCAAAAAGCCTGGTACCGGGAAAGGGAATGGTCACGGTGGCTTTGGCCAGATCGGGCATAAGTCTTACCGCAAAATTGACGGTTTTTTTCAAAGATTCTTCGGTATCCGTCGGCAACCCCAGCATAAAAAAACCGACCGTCTCGATACCGCCGACTTTTTTCATCAATTCCATACACTTAATGCTCTGCTCTATGGTTATATCCTTGTCTATCGCATCCAAAGAAGCCTGATCGCCGCTCTCAAACCCGATGCCGCTCTGGTAGCAGCCGGCTCTTTTCGCCAATATCAGAAACTCCTCATCGACCCGATCCACCCTCACCCCGTTGGCCATATTCCAACTAAAGTCCAGGTTCTCTTTGATTATGAGTTCGCAGATGCGCTTGGCTCTGTTTATATCGGTGGCAAATTGATCATCGATGACGCGAATCTCCCGGACACCGAGGCTGAGCATATATTTGATTTCTTCCAAAACCCTTTCCGGCGATTTTTTCCTAAAAAGCCTGGCTGAAATATTTTTATTGCAGAACATGCAGGCGCTCGGGCAACCCCTGGAGGTCTCAATCTGGCTTAACGGCCAGCGCTTACTGATAAGCTCCGGACACCGATAACGTTTTATATCGTACAAGTCCAGTGCCGGAAACGGTAAAGAATCCAAATCCTTGATAAGTTCGCGCGTGTCGGTGTGATTTATCCTGCCGTCTTGTTTATAATAAATTCCATTAATTTCCGCTAATTTTTTACCCTCCAGAATCTCCGTAAGTGTGACCTCCCCTTCCCCGCAAACGGCTATATCAAAATTCGATAATTCCAGGCTTTCTTCAGGAAGCGCCGTAGCATGAGGGCCGCCGTAGATAATCGTTACCTCATCACCGAGTATATTTCTGGTTATTTTGCTTAATTCCGCAGCTTCGAAGAAAAGCGGGGTGGTTGAGGTAATCCCCACAAAACGCGGCCATTCCTCTTGCAGAACCCGCCTAAAAGTCTCATAGGGATTATAGTCTATACCGAGGTCTACAACCTTTACCGTAAACCCCTTGCGCCTCGCCATAGCCGCCAGACACATCATATTTAAAAGCGGATAAACCTGCATTACGGCATTAACCCTTGTTCCTTTATACGCGGTAAACGTAGAGGGGCAATTGGACAACAATAAATCCACCATGAGTTCCTCCTATTGACATACATGCCGATTTATTTCTTGTGCTAATTACTATATGTATTACACTACTTTGCACACCCATAACTAAATTATGTAGCGTTGGGGTTTATCCCCAACATGCAGACGCACGAACGTTGGAAGCGGGGGATGAACCCCCGCGCTACAAATATGTGGTGTAAAATCCTTAAGTGAACTGTATTGCACTAAGGTGCTATTTTCCCCCGGCTAAAGTCTTTTTAAAGACTTCAGCCCTGCTTCCGGATACACATTAAACCCGGTAGCAGACCTAAAGGGCTGCACTACAAAATCATTATAATTATTTATGCTTAAAGTTTGCTCTCAGTTGAAATTCGCCGCTTGTAATAAATATAAATAAACTATTCCCAGACCGATTGTCGCTACTATGTATGGGATAAAGGGAGATTCCTCGACTGTTTGTTTTATCAATTGAATTCTTTCGTTACTGAAGCTAATATTTCTAAAATCCAAATTAATGCTTATTGAACCGACATTAATAGAATTATAAACAGGTAAAAACAAAGCCCAATACAAGATAGCTATATTCATAGTATACGTAATATGGAAGCTTCCCATAAAAAATGCCATTAGATTCAACGTAAACACTAACGTAATGAATATACTTATATATGCTTTAAAAGGTAATCCTCCTTCTGTTTTTTTAAACAAAATAAACCGATGATAAATAAAAATCACGGCATTTATAAGAATAGAATAAGAAAAAGAGGATTTTATGGAAAGTTTTATGGCAGGCCAGCCAAGGGAATTGAAGCTCCTTGCCCATATTTTATATGTGCTGTAGGCTAGCCATAGGGCTAAACAAAAAAGCAGAATATGTATAACACTATCTTTTATGTTTTTATGTTGTAACAATTCCTTTATTTTTTTCACTTTTCACCCCTCCAATTTTTCGATAGAATTAACCGGGTTAAGGATTGTTACTGCTATTAACGCGTTACACACGTTTTGTCTATGTTATATACGTTACGGTGTTATTAAAGATGTTCTGATTATAATAATTCCTACCCGCTTTGTCAATATCCGTTTTCCGTTTTAGTGCAAATTTTTTCGCAATATTATTGCTACCTATATTCCGCTTCCGCTTTATTCTCTGACTGTTCCTCGCCGAAGAAATTTTCCACCACCCAAATAACCGGCTTCAATATCCCTCTGACGGCTGCCTTCAGATAATCCTTATCTTTTATAAAATCGGCAATGGGAGGGCTTATTTTATAGTATGTCGTTACAAATTTCTCCCCCAGCGGAAAGGTTTTGAGCTGATTATCCCGGAAACGCTGTAAGGTTTTGACCTCCGGCGCCATGGGTGTGCCGAAAGCGGCGGTAGCGATAAAACAACCACCCCCGCCGCCACCACCTCCACCGCTGGTTTTATTGGTGGAAGAATCCGGTGACGGCTCAACCACTTTGTATTCATCCGCCCCCATATCGACTTGGCCGTCCTGCGGACGGGAATCCTCATCTATATCATCAGCCGGAGCATCGACGCCGGTTGCGGTATTGATACAGGGTGAACCGGTTTGCAAATGATAATTTCTTTGGACGGGGTCTACAAATAAGGGATCGGCATCGATATTACCTTGCCCTGTGTAGCCTCCCTTTACATCGGAATATTCGACGGCTGTCTGGGAGGTTGCATCCAATTCCAGCGCCGCGCTGGGACCCCAAATAATCGTATTGAGCACCCTTATTTGGCTGCCGTTTACACCCCGTATTCCCACCGCCGAAGAAATGGTGTTGTCGGCAATGGTGTTATTAATGATTTCCGGATAGCCTGAATCACAACTGATGCCAGTTCCCTTGTTGCTGTAAATCATACTGTTATAAATTAACGGGGATGAATTGTTTGAGACCGAAATCCCCCCGGCACTCCCGTTTCTGATGACAAAGCCGTCCAATACCGTGGCATCTGTTTCCCCGGAATTAAAGGTAACGACACTGCCCTGCCCTGCCCCGTCCATAATGGTTTCAGCGCCGGAACCTCTCAGGATAAGCACCTTCCCCTTTAAATCGATATTCTCCTTATAAACACCTTTGGCTACGATAACCGTATCTCCACACGCGGCGTTATCGATTCCCTTTTGCACGGTTTTATACGCATTGGCTAAGGAGCCGTTCTCCGTCCCGCTTTTGCTGTTTATATCGACATAAACATTTTCGACAGCCGTTATCGGCGAACATCCCCGTTCCCATTCAAGCTGATTGGAATAACCGTCTTGATCGGCATCATCATCGGGATTTTCCGACAAATTTGCAAAAAACCGATACTCCCATTCGTCGGGAAGACCGTCTTTATCCCAATCGCAAACTATATCTTCGTCTTTTGGGCCGTCGCAATCGTTATCCTTCCCGTCGCATATTTCCAAAGCGCCCGGATAGCTATTAGCCTCATTATCATCGCAATCTGTTTTATCGCTTACAAAACCGGCAGGAGGCGAACAGGCTTCAGTCGTTACGGAAAGATTGCCGTAGCCGTCTTGATCGGCATCCAGATAGTATTGGGTAATGAATCCTTCATCTGTCTGCCCGTCGCAGTCGTTGTCGATGTTGTCGCAAACCTCCGCTTTGGTACTGCCGGGTACACAGGTGTCGCTGCCCCAGACTCCGGCGCTGCATGTCTTTGTACCGCTGCTGCTGCATGCTCCGACACCGCAGGTTGTCTGCTGTGCCAGGTCTTCATCCACCGCACCGTCGCAGTCGTTGTCGATGTTGTCGCAGATTTCAATACCGGGACTGCCGGGAACACAGGTGTCGTTGCCCCAGACTCCGGCGCTGCATGTCTTGGTACCGCTGCCGCTGCACGCCCCAAGTCCGCCGCAGGTTGTCCGCTGTGTCAGCCCCTCATCTATCTGCCCATCACAGTCGTTGTCAATATTGTCGCAAATCTCCGCACTGGAATTGCCGGGGACACAGGTGTTGCCGCCCCAAACTCCGGCGCTGCATGTCTTTGTACCGCTGCTGCTGCATGCTCCGACACCGCAGGTTGTCTGCTGTGCCAGATCTTCATCCACCACACCGTCGCAGTCGTTGTCGATGTTGTCGCAGATTTCCGCACCGGGACTGCCGGGGACACAGGTATTGTTACCCCAAACTCCGGCGCTGCATGTCTCGATAACGCTGCTGCTGCATGCTCCGACACCGCAGGTTGTCTGCTGTGTCAGGTCTTCATCCACCACACCGTCACAGTCGTTGTCGATGTTGTCGCAGATTTCCGCACCGGGATTGCCGGGGACACAGGTGTTGCCGCTCCAGACTCCGGCGCTGCATGTCTCGATAACGCTGCTGCTGCACGCCCCAAGTCCGCCGCAGGTTGTCTGCTGTGTCACCCCCGGATAAATGTTTTGATCCTTATCATTACAATCATCCTTATTTACGACATAACCCAGCGGGGGAGTGCAAGCCCTGACAATGTTTT
>JACRJN010000117.1 GCA_016235675.1 Candidatus Schekmanbacteria bacterium | reverse complement strand
TAGTCATTAGCTTGCCTCTTTGGTGGCGGGAAAACAACTGCCTTAACCCCCTTGTCAGGGGGGAGGCAAGCTAATTTACTGCATTACACTTAAATTTCAATAGGTTTTATTGTTTTATTAGCAAAATACTTGACAATACGACAGATTAAAAAAGGAGGACACCGTATGGGAAAAATATTAATGTGTAGAATAGGAATTCTTTTTATCCTGAGTATCTTAATCGCTCCATTAAGTGCTAATGCCGATAGAATTCTACCCGACGGTACTCTGTTTTCCGATAGCGTCAACACGACTGTAGTGCCTGAGCCGACGACAATTTTATTGTTGGGATTGGGCGGTAGTTTACTCGGATTGGGGAAATTCAGGAAAAAATAGATTTTGCCTCTCAGAATAGGCCGCAGAATAGCTCATGAGTCTTTCGGCTTGAAAAACCAAGACGATGAAGCTAGTACCTGAGTTCGGGATAAGGTATCAAGCCAATCTATTGTAGGGGCGGGGAAACCCCGCCCCTACAAGTTTTGTTGCCCACAACTAAGCTCGCAATGACAGGTTTGTATACCTTTTTCTGAAACGCTCTACTAGCTGCGATAATCTACATTGATTCTGACATAATCATATGATAAATCATTGCCCCAAACCGTGGCTTGCTTATCTCCCTGGTGCAAAACCACTCTGATTAATACATCCGCTTTTTTAAGAATCTCGTGCACCTGATTTTCAACCTCTTTTCCCCGTCCTACCCCGTTTTCCACCAAAAGTATCTCGCCGATCCAAAGATCGACCTTGTGCTGATCGAAATCCACGTTGGCCGCGCCCGCCGCACCCATAATCCGGCCCCAATTGGCATCGGCGGCAAAAAGAGCGGTTTTGACTAAATTGGAATTGGCAATCTGATAGGCGATACGCAATGCCCCTTCCCGGGAGGCGGCTTGTTCTACCCTGATCTCGATAACTTTGGTCGCTCCTTCGCCGTCCCGGATTATTAATTGGGCCAGCCGTTCACAGACCAAATCCAACCCGGCGCAAAATAACGGCCAATCCGGATCGGCGGGAGACAAAGTGACCTGACTTGCTCCGTTAGCTAAAAGTAACAAAGTATCGTTTGTACTCATGTCGCCGTCGACGGTAATCCGGTTGAAGCTTTTATCCGCAGCAGCCTGCAAAGCGTCCTGCATAACCCCTGTTTTAATTTGGGCGTCGGTGGCGACAAAAGCCAGCATGGTGGCCATATTGGGACAAATCATGCCGGAGCCTTTAGCCATCCCTCCGATGGTTATTTCCCGCCCTTGGATATTTAATCTGACCGCCGCCTGCTTGATGGTCAAATCGGTAGTGATAATCGCCTCAGCCGGCGCCGGATTGTCTCCGCTTTTTAAGTTTTGCAACAATGCGGGAATGGCTGTTTCTATTTTATCTACCGGCAGGGGCGCTCCGATTACGCCGGTTGAGCACATCAACACAGTTTTATCCGACACCTTAAGATGACCGGCCAAAACCTCGGTTAAATAAAGAATATTGTCCATTCCCTGTTTGCCGGTACAGGCATTGGCATTGCCGCTGTTAATCAAAACCACATGAATTTGCTTTGAGGGCAAGATTCCCTGACAATACAAAACCGGAGCCGCCTTAACCCGGCTGGTGGTAAAAATCCCCGCCGCCGCCGCTGGTTTTTCCGAATATATCAGCGCTAAATCTTTTTTCCCGTTTTTCTTGATACCGCAGCTTATCCCGGCGCTCTTAAAGCCGGGGACATTCCCGATTCCACCTGATATTTCCTGCATGAGATTTCCCAATTTTTTAAGTGTTACATTATATAGTTTCGTAGTCCCAGCCCTTTAGGGCTGATTTTCCTGAGCTAAAGCCCTGGGACTACGGCTACTACGGCTACGGCTTGCCTGTGTCTTTTCTTGGTAGCACAGGCTTCCAGCCTGTGTTGCGGGATAGAATGGAAGTTTTCGATTTAACCAACAACTTCCGGTAATTGTGCCGTTTTGTGTGGGCGTTGCCCACATCACAGGCAAGATGCCTGTGCTACCGAAGGCAGGGATAAATTATTAGTCTTTTCCAGCCGCCCTATAAGCCGAGTTTTGTTCCGATCTTTTTCCAGACCGGCGACGACCATTTGTCTGGGACGACGGTTACCCGTCGCCTCAAGCGACCTACCCGGAAACATCAGACGGGCTGATCCTTGGCGTTTCCCTATTTGGTCTTGCTTCTGACGGGGTTTTCCAGGCCGGCGGATCGCTCCGCTGCCGGTGCGCTCTTACCGCACCATTTCACCCTTACCGGCGGGAATCTCCCGCTTAGGCGGTGTATTTTCTGTTGCACTTTCCGTAAGGTCACCCTTCCTGGACGTTATCCAGCGTCATGCCCTGCGAAGCTCGGACTTTCCTCCGCAATTTATGCGGCGGCCGTCCGGACTGCTGAAAAAGACTAATAATTGTCATTGCGAGGCAGCCTTATCGCCGAAGCAATTTCTGTGTTTGAGATTGCTTCACTCCGTTCGCAATGACGTTTTATGCCGTTTTAATCCGCTCCACCGTCAAAACATCTTTAATCTGTTGAATGGCTTTCAACACTTTATGCAACTGCTTTATGTCCATCACTTCGATCACAAAATTATGCGTCGCTTTGTTTCCAGCGTCAACATGAATTTTGGCGTTAATAATATTGATCCCGATTTTGGAAATTGCTCCGGTGATTTCCGCCAACACCCCCTGGCGATCGGCGGAGACGACCTCGATCCCTACCGGCTGAATACTCTTGCTTTGCGTCCACTCCACCTCGATGCGCCGCTCCGGGTCGCTGAGATTCAAGGCGTTGCCGCAATCCGCACGATGGATGGTAACCCCGCGGCCGCGGGTGATAAATCCAATCACATCCTCACCGACCACCGGGTTGCAGCAGCGGGCGTAATTAATTAACAGATCGTCAAAACCCTTGATCTTGACGGCCTGGCTGGAAGGCGTGACCTTTTTCAGCAGTTTGGAAAAACCGCTTTCCGCCTGCTGTTTTTCCAGCGATTCCGGCGGCAAAATCTTTGCGGCTATCTGGCGTACGGAAATCTTACCATAGCCGATGGCCGCCATCAAGTCATCCACCCCCTGGCAATTAAACATTATGGCGATTTCTTTCAACTGTCCGGAACGCTCCAGTTTGCTTAAGTTCAAGGCATAATGCCGCATTTCCTTTTCGCAAATCTCCCGGCCTAAAGTTGTGCTGCGCTGTTTTTGCTGCGCCCTCAGCCAGTAACGAATCCGGTTTAAAGCCTTGCCGGTTCTGGCGATTTTCAGCCAATCCCGGCTGGGCTGATGCAGGGGCGAGGTGATTATCTCCACAATCTCGCCGTTTTTCAGTTCATAATTTAAGGGTGCCAGCTTACCGTTGACTTTAGCCCCTACGCAATGATGGCCGATGTCGGTATGAATATTATAAGCGAAATCGATGGGAGTCGCCCCTTTGGGGAAGTTGCGCACATCCCCTTTGGGGGTAAAGATAAAAACCTCGTCGGGGAAAAGTTCGGTCTTAACCGAGCGCATGAATTCCTGCGGGTCTTTAACGTCCTGCTGCCATTCCAACAACTGCTGCAACCAGGTAAACCGTTCGCTGTATTTATCCTCTACCTGGCCTCCTTCCTTATAAATCCAATGGGCGGCGATTCCGCTTTCGGCAATGCGGTGCATTTCATCGGTGCGGATTTGCACTTCCAGCGGCTGCGCATGAGGGCCGATGACCGCGGTATGCAGGGATTGATAGTAATTGGGCTTGGGCATGGCGATGTAATCGTCGAATTCACGAGGGATCGGTTTCCAGAGGGAATGCACCACCCCTAAGGCGGCGTAACAGTTTTGAATGCTGTCGGTGATAACCCTTACTCCCAGTAAATCCATGATCTCTTCAAAGGTAACGCCTTTGCGCTGAATCTTACTATAGATGCTGTAAAAATGCTTGGGACGGCCTGTGACCTCCGCTTTGATCCCGGTTTTGTCTAATTCCGTTTTCAATAATTTTTGGGTCTGCTCCACTAATTTATTGCGATCCCGCCGGGTTTTGGCGATTTTACTGCGCAGTTCATAATACATCTCCGGTTCCAGATAGCGAAAGGATAAATCCTCCAGTTCCCATTTAAGACGCCCGATGCCGAGGCGATTAGCTAAAGGCGCGTAAATATCCATAGTTTCCTGGGCGATGCGTTTTTGCTTTTCCGGCGGCATATAATTGAGGGTGCGCATATTGTGAAGCCGATCCGCCAGCTTGATCATTACTACCCGAATATCATTGGCCATGGCCAGGATCATCTTGCGGAAATTTTCCGCCGCCTTTTCCGCCGGGCTGCTGAATTCCACCTGCCCGATTTTGGTCACCCCGTCCACCAGATTTCTGATGTCGGCCCCGAAAAGAGCTTCGATTTCCTCCAAAGTGACGAGGGTATCTTCTACGGTATCGTGCAGCAAACCCACTGAAACAGTTGGCAGATCCATCTTCAAATCGGCCAGAATACCGGTTACCTCCAGCGGATGGGAAAGATAAGGCTCCCCCGAATAACGAATCTGCCCATGATGCACCTTAGCGGAAAAGATATAAGCCTTTTCCAGCAGGCTGGTATCCGCATGAGGTTGATAAAGTTCTACCTTTTTAATAATGTCGCCCAGCCTTAACATCTTCTTTCCCTTTAAAAACAACTATTTGACGCAAATAAAGGTTAGCAGAGATTTACTTCTTTGTCAAGGGAGGTAATTAATTATACCGAGATGTGATTAGGTGGTGGGATTAAATGAGATTAGAAGGAAAATTGTGGGATTTGGAGAGAAAAAATAGGGTTAAAAAAAAGGGAAAATCAAAGTTATTTTGAAAATGAAAAGTAATCTTTTCTGTAGTATATTTCTTTTGTAATTTTAGAGGGAACATAGGGTTGGTTTGGAGTTATTTTAACTAATAAACCGGGGTATAATGGACTGGAAAATTTGGACCAGTAGATAAGATGCACTTGGGGTGATACAATTGAAACGGGGATGGTCCAAAAATGAAGAAAAGTTTCAGTCCGGAGTTCATGGCCAAGGTAGCCCTGGCCGCCATCAAGGAAG
>JACRJN010000116.1 GCA_016235675.1 Candidatus Schekmanbacteria bacterium | reverse complement strand
TTTCCACGGAGAATAATGCAAGTGACTAAAGTTACAAGCGGGAGGGTTGGTTTTATTATCACGGCAACCGGAAGGATGTCTATGTCTATCCCCTGGCCTCTGATTTCCGGCAACGTCTGGCGCAAGGAGGTGACGCATGCTGGCCGCCCTTCACCGAACATCGCCGTCCCTGTCCGACAAATTGACCATGTTTCGTAACAAGGCCCGCGAACTCGCCGACAGCTGGGTTGATAGCTTGGCTCCGGCCCTGTAAATCCCTGACCCTGGCGGAGATTTCCGGTTTGTTCGGAGAGACAAAGGGCGAATTGACGGGCTCCCTGATCAAGGAATTCATCGGCGTCCATCACCAGGAGACGATAGATCAGAGCCTCGCTCCCTGCCCGAAATGCGGAAAACCGTGCAAGTCGAAACGGCGGACCTCCCGCCGGGTGGAAACCCGACAGGGCTCCAGCCTGCTTGAGCGCCCTTATTTCCTTTGCCGCGAATGCGGCGCCGGATTCACCCTTCTCGATCAGGAGTTGGAGCTGTCGGATCGCCGGAAACAATACGATCTACAACGGCTGGCCATGGATATATCGCGGAAATGCCTTATGAGCGAGCCGCTGAGCTGTTCGAAGAATCGACCGGAATCGGTTTCTCCGAGGACACGCTTCATGATCTGCTCGGAGAGTTCACCGAGGATCTGACCCTGGAAGAAACTGTTCCCGACACAGCCGAGATTTCTCCGCGCATCGCCTCGGCCGAGGGCGAAGGAAAACGACGGCCCGTTCTGGTAGTAGCCACCGACGGCGCCCATGTTCCCACCCGTCCTCTTCCAGGCAGGAAGGGTAAACGGGGGCCTGGAGAATACCGCGAGAGGCCAAGGGTTTTCGCATCTACCTGCTGAACGACGACAGGATTGTTCAGATTGCAAGTTGGCATCAGATCCAGGGTGCCGACGACTGCGCCGCCGCACTGAAGACCGTCGCGGCCCGTATCCCTGTCGACCTGGTCCGTGCTCGGCGACGGCGCCCCTTGGGTGTGGCGTGCCATGGCCGAAGCATTCCCCACAGGCCGGGAAGTTCTGGATTATTGCCACTGCTCCGAACATACTCATGCTCTGGCTGATGCCCAATATTCCGGCGACACGGCCAAAAGGCTCCAATGGGTGGAAGGCACAATGGCCTTTACTACGGAGAAGTGGAGAAGGTCATTGCCGGTCTAAAACGAATGAAGCCAGCCAATGAAGATGCCAAAGAGCAGATTCGCAAACTTGTGGCCTATCTGGCCAACAACGCCCACCGTATCGACTACAAATACAATCGGCGAGGGGGGTATGCCATCGGTAGCGGTGGCATTGAGTCGGCCAACAAATTCATCCGCCACTCTCGCCTCAAACGAAGCGGCGCATGGTGGCTTAAAGAAAACGGCAACCGTATGCTTGCCCTCAGGTGCGCCATCGTCAATGGAACCCTCGATGACGCCTTTAGATATGTTGCATTGGATCAAAATCGCTCAACTCTTGGCTCTTGGGACAAACGTCTAATGCTCCCCCTTCAACAATAGTGCTTACGCTGCTATAATTGGTTATCCCAAACGCATTGCTAACTTCCACGATGCAGCCCTTCGAGCCTCGCCGAATCAATCCCATAAACCTCGCGGACGGCCCTCTTGATCATGTCCACATCTGGAGCCAGCTTTTTTGCCTCAGGAATTTCCTCTTTAAATAATAATTCTGAAAATTTTTCCTTCACCCAATCAATAAATTCCCTGGACCCCATTAGTTGTCCCCGTCTATTAAAATGGATTTCTCCCCCTGAAGATTTGGCCGTCGTGGCCGCGTTTCCGGTTGAATCTTTGTGTGTAAACCCCGTTAATGTGCCGCATGGCCCGGGAAAGGTTCCCTTCCGGCGTCTGGATTAAAAGATGATCATGGTTGGGCATCAGGCAAAATGCCGTTATGTTGATGTTCCACATGGGAGAGGACTCCATCAAAATCTTAATAAAGCATTGATAATCTTCCTTATCAATAAAAACAGCCTCCCATCGCCTTCCCCTGTTCATGACATGGTACCAGGCCCCGGAATATTGAATTCGCAACGGTCTCGACATGGCATTATTAGCATACTTTAATACTTAAGTCAAAAGCAGACTTGACCCCTTTCCTCTCTCCGTTATTTTCGATTTTTGCAATCAATCCCAGGAGGAGATACCCCTCCAGACACAAGTTATCCATTTCGAGAATCTTTAAACATATCTTTCTTGCCTCCTCCATCTGCTGAAGGTTAATCAAAATGCTTGTCTTTAAGGCATAAGGATCGGATCAAAAATAACTTGGCATTTTTTAGCATGTTGGGGACAGTGAATAATTCCATTCAGGTAAAGTAGCATGCGGCTTCAAACCTATTTGGTTAATGTCTTCTTTGGAAAGATTTTTTCCTTTTTTATATTTTTTTGCAACAAGTTTGGCGCTTACTTTTAATCCTGTTACTGTGTGCCTATGATTTTCTTTAAATCTTCCATGGTGGCTATTTTATAGCGTTTCAGTCTATTTAAAAGGGTTTCCGAGATCTTAGATATTTTTTCCATATGATACAGTCCAGATTATTTATAATTCATTTTTCTGGATTGTACCATATTGTGACGTTGTTTATCAAATATTTAAATATGCTAGCATCATTACTATATCAGGGTTTTAGAGATTTGCTCATTTTGACATTATTTTTTACCATATCTCATTTCAGTTACAGTTATTAATTATTATGCCAAGTTATTTTTGACCCGATCCTAAGCCTTTGTAAAAGGAGGATTATCTTCAAGAAGTTTATTGATACGGCTCAATGCCTCTTTGTATTTCTTATCTTTAGATAGATACAGCGCCTCATCGAAGAGCAAGCGGGAGTCTTCTCTCTTTTCTGTAATAGGGATATGGGTTTGTGAATTGGGAATAGGAGTATGGGATTGGGGAATTCGGGGTGCCGATGGTAGTGGGTCGTGGAAATTGGAAATTGGAAATTACTTTTTGGGGTCTTTCTCCTTTCTTCTATTTTAACCTCGATCCCCTTATGATATAAAAACACCCCGTCTATATTAATGAGAGAAAGAATACCTATATTATGAAACATTGCTGTCCGGTTTAAAGTTCTTTAAAAACAATAGGTTGAGAATAAAATATGCTTTAAAAGTGTAATTTTAGCAAAAAATTTATGCATATTTTGATCAATTTTTTTACAGGTACTTTTGAGAGTAAAATAGTTCAAAACCCAAATAAATTCAACTGCTTAGCCAAACTTTGCTGAACATCTCTGTCGTTTTGTTGAAAAATCGAAACTAAGGGTTTTTGTTCAAACAAATTGACCTCCAAAAAGTGTAATAATTTTGATAGGCTTGGTTCTAATCGATATCGTTCTTTTAAAATGGCGAGCATGAGAT
>JACRJN010000017.1 GCA_016235675.1 Candidatus Schekmanbacteria bacterium | reverse complement strand
CTTTGGTTTCCCCTTTAGCAAAGGGGGATTAAGGGGGATTTGCAAATTGTAATTTCCATAAAGAATTTAATCTTTTGGTAATATGTCGTGTTCGAATAATTACTTAAGGTTAGATTCAATTTGAAAATCTCCCCAACCCCTATTTGCCAAAGAGGGAAAAGTTATTTACGGATATATTCTAAGATTTTTTCACCGCAGAGACGCAAAGGGCGCAAAGAGAATATTTGGGTCTTTCGGCTTGTCCTCAAGCCGAAAGTTTTTCAGAGGAACGTTACCGTTGATTGTTTCGGCGTGAGGACAAGCCGAAAGACCCAAAAAAGAGTTCTTGTTTCACCCCTTTTCTCCTGCCACAAAATATAGCTCAATTGTTATGTCAAATCAAGGTATTTGTTTTAAATACGGGTACGAACAAAATAACTACAACTGCTTACATTCCTATACCAATTTGCGTTTGATCCGGTAAATTTATTGTCATAGCGCAGACCTTCAGGTCTGCCTCTCATGCACGATTAACATAGATGTCGGGTTTGAAAAGAGTATTCAATAAGATCTGTCGAGGCAAGGTTTTAGTCCCAATACTGTTCACTTAACGTAGCGCAGGGCTTTAGCCCTGCTTTCGGGGTGGCTTTGGCGGGAACGAAGGAGCAGACCTAAAGGTCTGCGCTACGTTAAGTGAACAGTATAAAGAGGGAAAATTATTTACGGATAAGTTCTAAGTCAACAGCATTGAACGTATGTACCGGGCAGGTGGTTAGGCATTTTACAGATATTTTTTACGGTTTGCTTATTTGGCTATCACTTTATCCTTGGCTTCAATTTTTTTATCGGCATTTTCCCTTAAAATATCCCCCCGCGAAATATTACTAAACACCTTTTTTACCATTACTTCCCCCAGTTCTTCCGAATCGCTTCCCAGGTTTTGTCGGGTAACCGGGTGAACTACCGGTTCATCTTCCCGGTAAACCAGTAACTTGCGGTAAGGCTTCATCCCCATTTGAACACCCAAATCCTGCATAACGTTATCCCGGCTGCGGTTGACAATCAAGCCTTCAACCAGGGGAAAACTACTCTTAAATTTGAGGGCTAAACCCTCGGTTAGCAGATTTATCTTTTCCTGACTTTTATCTTCGCTCCAAACATCTTTCGCTTCGATGATGACGCCGGTATCGGTATCGATCAGGCGGGCGTAAATTTCGATGGATTGTTCCGATTCATACACCGTCCCAATCATTACCGCGTCGGCGGCGACTATCCGGCCTAGTTTCATTACCGCCGATTGTTTGACCAGTTCCGTCCGGCTCAGTTTTTGTTCCAGCAATATTTCCTCTAACCTGGCTCTTTCCACCAGGTTAAAACGCTGCTGATTAATAAAGGCGGCGATTAATTTGTCGTAGATTACATCTTGCAGCGAAGACTCCAGCCCTTTTTGTCTGAAAGGCGGTATGCTGATGCACATTCTGGAACCGATGGTTTTAACCCGCGGGATTTTCCGGTAAACTTTAATCTCTTTGCGGGAGCTGTTCCCCCCGCTATCTGTAGCCTTTACTATGATTTTGTTCTCGCCCTCTTTCAATTTCAGCACACGGTTGAAGAAGACGAATCTTCCCCGTTTACTTACAAATGATTCATTGTTAAGCGACAGGGAAACAATGTCCGCGCCTGATTTTACCTGGCCCTCAATATAGATACTGTCCACAAAGAAGGTCTGTTGATCAGCCAGGTCTTTAAGTTCAATAACGGGCGGAAAATTGGAGCCGGATTTATATAAATCCACATCATAGGCCACTTGACCGGAATCAACCCATTGTGCAGTATTTAAAACCGTTTTGGCTTCGTCGAGACTCACTTCCCCGGAAGTTGTATTTCCTAAAATGTCCTTGGCCTGAATAGTGATAGAGTTTTTTATTACGGATAAGGTTATAGTCTGGTTAATGTTTACTTCTTCCCCCTGGGGTAGTGACAAGGGATTTCCCTGGATTAATATCTCCTGAACTTCAAGATCGTCGCTCACGCTGCCGGTAATCAGAATCTTTTTGCCGATGAATGTTTCTTCCAATACTTGATAATTTATACTTATGAGGGGGCCGTCGGCGTCGCTATAAACAGAAAAATTTTTATGGGAGGTTTTGCCGGTTAAATCGGTAACGGAAACAGTAAACTCATTTAGCCCTTTGGTCAGGGGTATTGTTTCATTTAGTTCAACCGTTTTACTGGATAACCACAGGGGAACATTTTCCCCGTTAATGGCTATTTTAGCGACAAATTGGTCATCCGTGACAGTTCCCATTATGGTTGCCGTGAAGGGATCGGAATTTATCCCCACCGGAAATTTCAGCATGATTTCCGGAACGTTTTGATCGGACTGAGTTTCTTCCAAAAATTTAAGCCTGGCCAGGTTAAGATAATGTTGGGCTTTGGCGGTTTCTTCGGCTTCCAGGGAGGCTTCCAATAACTGAATGGCTTTGCGGTAGTTTCCCGCCCGGTAGAAGGCGATTCCCAATTCGCGGCGCGGGAAGAAATCTTTGTAGGCCAGGTCGCTTAATCTTGCAGCATAGCAATCGATATATCGGGGGTCGACGGCTTTTCCCAGCCAGGAAACGGCTTGGGGCAAATTTTGCCCCGCTAAAGAGGAGAGACCCCTTTGATAATTTGAGAAAAACTCCTCAGGAATGGGATTAAGCCTGTTCACGGCAAGCCACGGTTCTTTGCCTTGCCAACGGCATTGATCCGCCGCCTGACATATATTGTGTTGCTCGGAACAGGTTTTGCCGCAGAGGCAATACTCGTAACCGCAGTTACAGGCGGTCTTTTCCCCTTCAGGCTTTGAGGTATGTACGCATTGACTTTCGGCTGTGCCGCAATGTACTCCGCAAACACATCCCCCCATAGCGGACTTGTTGTACCGGCATCCACAAGGGGAACTACCTTTACATCCGGGATTATCCGGGCCGGTCGGGTGTAGAATACAAATTTTCCCGCAGTTACAGGTATTCGTCTCGTTTGCCGACAACCCCACCGTACAGGCACACCGGTCGTAGAGACAATCTTCCCCGCCACAGGCCAGCGCCAGCCCCGGCCAGCCCCCGGCCAGAATTAGTAACGCGGTTATTTTGATTCTTCCTCCGGCGACACTCATTTTTCAGGCGTTCCCTCTTTCCATACCAAGTTGCGTTCAATCAGGTAAAATCGGCTGTCCGCTCTCAACATGTCATCCCCCCTACAAATTAAACCGATCCAAGTTTCGATACTGAATCGCCTCAGCCAGGTGAGCGGAGTTGATATTCTCCATCCCGGCCAAATCGGCGATGGTGCGGGCGACTTTAAGAATGCGGTGATAGGCGCGGGCGCTCAGGTTCATGCGGGTGAGGGCGGTTTGCAATAAATTCTGTGATTCGGGGGATAGCTGGCAGTATTTTTTGATCGCCCTGGTGGGCATGAAGGCGTTGGAGTGGAATTTTTCCTTTTGAAAGCGTCCCTGCTGAATTTTGCGGGCGTTATTCACTCGCTGACGAATATCACCGGAATTTTCGATAGACTGAGTTTGCATCAGTTCTTGGTAATCCAGCGCCGGTACCTGAATGTGCAGGTCGATCCGATCCCACAAGGGGCCGGAGATGCGGCGCAGATAGTTATGAATCTGAACGGGAGTGCAGGTGCATTCCCGCTTGGGGTCGGTATAAAATCCGCAGGGGCAGGGATTCATGGCGGCGGCAAAAGTAAAGCGGGCCGGAAAGCTCAAAGATGTGCTGGCGCGGGCGATGTGCACTACCCCGTCCTCCAAAGGCTGGCGCATCACCTCCAGGACGTTGCGCTGAAATTCGGGAATCTCGTCTAAGAACAGCACCCCGTTATGCGCTAAACTTACCTCCCCCGGTTTGGGAAACTTCCCCCCGCCGATTAGTCCGGCATAGGATATGGTATGATGGGGGGAGCGAAAGGGGCGAATCGATACCAGCGCTTTGCCGGTGCCCAATTCTCCGGCCACACTGTGCACCCGTGTGGTTTCGATGGCTTCCTCCAGACTCATGTCGGGCAGAATGGTCGGCAGACGTTTGGCCAGCATGGTCTTGCCCGAACCGGGCGGGCCGATCATAATCAGATTATGCCCTCCGGAGGCGGCCACTTCCAGGGCACGCTTGGCGTAACTTTGCCCTTTGACCTCATTGAAGTCTATTGCATATTCGTTTTGCTGATCGAATTCGGCGGTCAGATCGATGTCCGCCGGAGCCAGATTAATCTGCTTATTGATGAATTGGGCGGCTTGTTCCAGGGTCTTGACGGGAAAAATGGGAAGGCCCTGTACTACGGCGGCCTCGCGGACATTCTCGGCGGGCAGAAGCAATCCGGCGCAATTACTGTTGCGGGCTGCGATGGCTACCGAAAGGGCGCCGCGGATCGGTTTAATCGTTCCATCCAGCGATAATTCCCCCAGAATGATGTAATTTAACAGATGTTCTTTATCTAAAAGCCCCATGGCGGCCAGCAGCCCCAGGGCGATCGGCAGGTCGAAATTGGTGCCCTCTTTTTTGGTGTCCGCCGGAGCCAGATTGATAGTGATCTTTTTGGCCGGGAAATCGAAGCCGCTGTTGCTGATGGCCGCCTTGACCCGATCCCGGCTTTCCTTAACCGATTGATCCGGCAGGCCGACCGTGGCAAAATAAGGCAGGCCGGGGGCAATATCCACCTCGACATCCACCAGATAAGCTTCGACGCCTAACGGAGAGCTGCTCAGGGCTTTGGCCAGCATAGGAACTCCCGGAACACCCGATTGTAGGGGCGAGGTCTCCTCGCCCTTGGTACAATCGGTGGAAACATTACCAAAGGGCGGGGAAACCCCGCCCCTACTTATACAAATCACTTTGTCATCATTTATACCATATCATCAAATTAAATTGCAAAACATTTCTGACACTAAATCAAAAGTATCCCCTGCCGCAAATCATCTTCCCACATCTTATCTCTTACGGCGTTGAGAATCTCCCCCTTATTTGCCGCCCAAAGCGGGGCAATCAATCTATCGACCGGCGGATCCGATACCAGGCGCTGGATAATGACATTCGGAGATAAGCGAGCCAGAAATTCGGCGGTCAATCCGGCATATTCATTTAATTCCAATGGCCGATAAAGACCTGCGGTATAAAGTTCGGCCAATTTGGTGTTTTGCAGGATATAAAGATTGTGCAGCTTGATCCCTTCAATCCCCAAAGCATTCAGATAGTTAGCTGTTCTCATCATGTGGCGTTTCGATTCACCCGGCAGACCCAAAATCACATGCGCGCAAACCCGGATACCCAAACTGTGCGCCTTTTGCACCGCATCGGTAAATTGCTTGCGGTTATGGCCGCGGCAGATGGCTTGCAGGGTTTTGTTGTAAGCCGATTGCAGCCCCAATTCCAGCCAGAAGTAATAGCGCCGGGAAAGATCGGTTAATAACTCCCAAATCTGATCGGAAAGACAATCAGGCCGGGTGCCGACCGCCAAACCGATCACCCGCCGGTCTGTCTCCAACGCCTCGGTATAAAGCTTATGAAGGGTTTCCACCGGGGCATAGGTATTGGAAAAGGCTTGGAAATAAGCCATGAATTTGGCTTGCGGGTATTTCTTTTCCACCCGCCGGATACCGTCTGTCATTTGCTGTCTTATCGGCGGGATAATCCGGTTCGGCCAGGCGGCGGAGCCGTGCTCATCGCAATAGATGCAAGGTTGCTCGTTTATGCGCCCGTCCCGGTTGGGGCAGGTAAATCCGGCGGATAAGGGGATTTTCTGCACCCGGCAGTTGAACATCCGGCGCAGATGGGTGTTGAAGTCGTTGTAGGGCAGGGGAGGAACATAATTGGCTTGAGGCTTGAGACTTGAGGCTTGCGTCGAAGATTGCATCTTTTTGCTTTCCCTCATCCCTCAAACCTCAGGTCTCAAGCCTCAAGCCTATTTGCGTTCCACCAATAACTGCCCCGCCATCACCCTGGAGATGGCAAAGCGGTTGCCCGCCACATCAACAGTAAGCGGGCCGTCAGAGGGGGCAACGGCATAGACGGTAACTTCGGCGCCCGGAATCAAACTCATGCCATGCAGATAATTCAGGGTTTCAGAGGATTCATCCAGGATTCTTCTCAAATAACCGGTTTGGCCTACAGATAAAGTGGTCAGCGGCTGGTAAATTTCCTGATCTTGGGTATCGATGGGGTTACCGTGAGGGCAGGTGTGCGGATAATGCAACGCTTCTAACAGGTATTTTTCCACCTCGTCATCGATAATATGCTCAAAACGGCAAGCCACTTCGTGGGCGCGCTCCCAGGGCATTCCCAGAAGATCGGTCAAAAGTCGCTCCGCCAGACGATGACGGCGGCGCAGGTTATGGGCATGTAGTTCCCCCTTTTCCGTCAAAAGCACCCCTTTTTGCCGGGAATAAGACAACATGCCCTGCTCTTCCAACCTTTTGAGCATACCCAAAACAGAGGGCGGCGCCAGATTAAGGGATTGTGCCAATTCCGTTGCGGTCACCTGTATACCCCGCTCCCGAATTCGGCATACGGCTTCCAAATATTCTTCCCCTTGCGAGGTTATCCCGATTTCAACGGTCTTTTCCATGGTCTTAATTTCCAATAAAATATTGATGTCAGCCAACACCCCGAACTTAGTCTAACAGGGTTTGCTTGCAGGGTCAAGACCTCAATATTTTGCACATAAATTTTTTTCTTGACATATTAGTAAAGACTATGTATGATATTAGTATATACTAATTAATAATCTTGCGCAGTCTAAACATAGCCGTAGTGCCGGGGCTTTAGCCCCGGAGATTCAGCCCTAAAGGGCTGGGACTACGACTACGACGGTTTTTCGAAGTCTAAACATAAAAAGATTAATAAACACTTTTATGGAGGTATAAAAATGTTATCTCTTGGGTTATTAAGTATCGGTGAAAAGGGAGAAGTAATCGGGATTCAGCAAAAAGGGGTCATAAATCAATGTCTCAATGTCAAAGATGAGCTTTGCTCCCGGATAGAAAATATGGGGTTGCGGATTGGGAAAATTGTGGAGATGTTGAGTAATCAAGGGCAAGGGCCGCTATTGGTCAAAGTGGATAATACCAGAATCGCGGTTGCCAGAAGTCTGGCTATGAAAATTTTGGTTAAAAAGGAGCACATATGAATCTTTCATCGTTAAAACCGGGACAAAAGGGCAGGATAACCCAAATCGGGGCGATTGGCCCTTTGAAAAGAAGATTAATGGATATGGGCGTGCTGGTGGGGGAAGAAATCAAGGTAGTGAAGATCGCCCCTTTGGGAGATCCGATTGAAATTGTCATTAAGAATTACAACCTCTCTTTTCGCAAGAAAGAGGCGGAGGGAATTATGGTGGAGGAAGTTAAGTGAGCGGGCCGGAAACAGCCAATAAACAAATAATAATCGCGGTGGCCGGTAATCCCAACGCCGGAAAATCCACCTTAATCAACGCCATCGCCGGCACCAGGCTTCATGTGGGAAATTGGCCGGGGGTGACCGTGGAGAAAAAAGAGGCCGATTTCGAGTACCGCGGACGTTTAATCAAGTTCGTCGATCTGCCCGGCACCTATAGCCTGAGTCCCTATACGCAGGAGGAAATCATCGCCCGTGATTTTCTGGTGCATGAGCGACCGGATGTAATTATAAACGTTGTGGATTCCACCAACCTGGAAAGGAATTTATACCTGACCGTGCAATTGATGGAGTTGAATCTTCCGATGGTGCTGGCCCTGAATATCTATGACGAGATGGAGCAAAAGGGCTATAAAATCGAGGTCCATGCCATGGCGGACATGTCCGGGATTACCATTATCCCTACCGTCGCCACCAAGAAGATCGGCCTGGATAAATTGCTTGAGGCGGCGATTGAAGCGGTGGATAAAGCCGCACAGCATCATCCCAAATCCTTGATATATGATGAAGATATTGAGGACGCCATAACCTGTATCGAAAAGCAGGTGGAGAAGCATCATCCGGCACTGCTGGAAAAATATCCCCAACGCTGGCTGGCCTTCAAAATCCTGGAGAGCGACAGCGAGGTCTTGACTGAGGTCAATCTGGATAACAGCGAAATCCTGCAAGAAACGCAGGTTCGCCATTTGAGAAAAGCGCACGGAGATGACATAGAATCGGTAATGGCCGATGCCAGATATGCTCAGGCGGCGGGTTTGACTCAGGAAGTCTTGAAAAGACCGCATATCAAAAAAACGGAGCTTACCGAAAAAATAGATCGGATTATGCTTAACCGGTTTATGGGTATCCCGATTTTCCTGGCCGCCATGTGGCTGGTATTCAAACTGACCTTCGATATTTCCACCCCCTTTGTCGATTGGGTGGACGCCATGACCGCCGGGCCGTTCAATCACTGGGCACAGGCCGGTTTGAATTATATCGGCGCCTCCGATTGGATGGTTTCGCTGGTTTGCAACGGAATTATCGCCGGAGTGGGGTTTGTGCTGGTCTTCGTCCCGGTGATCTTCGCCATGCTTTTCTTCATCACCTTCCTGGAGGGTAGCGGCTATATGGCCAGAGCGGCCTTTGTCATGGATCGGGCGATGCACAGCATGGGGCTGCACGGTAAATCCTTCATCCCGCTGTTGTTGGGCTTCGGCTGCAACGTCCCGGCCATTTACGCCACCAGAACCCTGGAAAACGAGCGGGACAAAACGCTTACCGCCCTGCTGATTCCGCTCATGTCCTGCGGGGCAAGGTTACCGGTTTATGTATTGTTTGTAGGCGCTTTTTTCCCTGGGCAATCAGGCAGCGTGCTTTGGTCATTATATGTCTTGGGTATTGTGTTAGCGGTACTGATGGGCATAATCTTTAAACATACACTATTTAAAGGTGAGGCCCCGATGTTTATCATGGAGTTGCCGCCTTATCGGATGCCCTCCCTGAAGAATCTGGTGATTCACACCTGGGAAAAGGGCAAGCATTTCCTGGTCAAAGCCGGAACTTATATCCTGGCGGTATCCGTGCTGGTCTGGTTTTTGCTTAATCTGCCCTGGGGAGTGAAAAACAAACGGGACTCTTTTTTAGGCCAGGCTGGTCAGGTAATAGCCCCGGTTTTGGCTCCGCTCGGTTTCGGCACCTGGGAGGCGGCTTCAGCGCTGATTACCGGAGTCATCGCCAAAGAGATTATTGTCGGCACCATGGGGGAAATCTATGCCGTTAAAATTAAAGAGGAAGCCGGAAAAATCCCCGCTTTAAAAGAAGATTTACGGGAAATTATCGTTTCTTTCGGCTCTGCCTGCCAAAATGCCGCAACTAATGTTTTCTCCACCTTCGGTATCGCCAGTATCTCGGCAGAGGAGGGTGAAGAACAGGTCAGTCTGCGGGATGTGGTGCAAAAGGCTTTTACTCCGCTTAGCGCTTATGCCTTTATGGCGTTTGTCCTGATTTATATGCCTTGTATGGTGGTTGCAGTCGCCATGAAACATGAATTCGGCACCTGGAAATGGTGGGGCGTCGCATCGGCTTATGGGCTGATCCTGGCCTGGACGGTAGCGTTTATCATCTACCAGGGCGGCGGTTTTCTGGGCTTGGGAGGTTAATAATTTTCTGGTTGTCATTCCCGAATGGTTTTATCGGGAATCCAGTTCTAATTTCTTGGGAGATTAATCCATGAAAATCACAGATATTATCCTGTCAATTATCATCATCGCCGGAGCGCTGTTTTTACTCTATCGATCCCTGTTCAAAAAGAAGGGCTATTGCCCCGGTTGCGATCACGGCGATTGTAAATCGAAAACTGCTAAAAGTTTGGTGGCGTAGGAACACAGAGACCCGAAGCGTCATTGCGAGCGGAGCGAAGCAATCTCCATGCGTGAGTCTGAGATTGCTTCGGCGATAAGGCTGCCTCGCAATGACGGTTCGGGTCTCCTGTTGAGAACGCTACCAAAAATTTTCTAAGTCCTTAATCTGCTGCCGATATTTCAGGCGCACCTCACTTAAAAAATCCTTCGTTGCCGCTAAACGATAATCAGGATAAGTCCAGGGCAAATCCTGCCAGCCACACCTGCGCTTAAATTGCAGGGTAACCTCGGCGAATATCCCTTGGTCAAGATATATCCGCTGAGCAAAATTTTTGGTACTGGCCAGGACTAATTTGGATTCGTCCAGATAACCGGGGTCTAAATTAATCTTGCGCTGGTTACCTTTACCTGCAAAATACAGCTCTGTTTCGTTACTAAAAACTTTGCATGAGGCAAGATTCTGCGGCTTTATCAACCTTTCAAAACTGACGAATTGACGCAATAAATCCGTTCCCATTTCAGCTTTATAATACTCGGTGTAATCGAAAGGGATTATCGGACTTAACAAATCCGCCTCCCCCCAACTCGTACTCAATTTATCCAGGGCTTGAGAAATTAAGTTTTCACCGGAGCTAATTATTCCCAAAATAAGCTTGACGGAAGCGGTCTGACAAATTTGCCCCAACTTAATTTACCTCCGCTCCCAACACTTGCTGCATGTGCTTTAAGGCGAACAGATGTGCTTCCTCATCGAAGGAAGCCACGCCCTTGATCGGCACCCAAACCCGATAATCTCTGTTGCGCAAATCAGCTACGGTATACATGACACAAATATCGGTACATACGCCAACTACCGTTACTCTTTTAGGAACTAACTTTTCCAGTTTTCCCTCCAGATCGGTTTTATAAAATCCGCTATAACGGGTTTTGGGAACGATTATTCCCGGACAGGAAACTAACTCATAAATGATTTTAGTCTCTTCAGTCCCGCTGATGCAATGAGGCGGAAATATTTTAAATTCTGCATCATCAGGGGGATGATGGTCGCAAACATAGATACGCTCCTCCGGGGAATATTTTTGTAGCAGTTCCGCTACAAAGGGAATGATGCGCCGCGCTTTTTCTCCGCAAAACAGAGGGTAACCGGGTTGTAAAAACCCCTTCAGCATGTCCACTATAATGATTACTTCGTTCATTATACTTAGCCTTTTGGCGAAATCATTTATTCCCGGTAGTCATCGAATATAATACCAGCGCCATGAAAAAAGCGGCGATAAATAATCCGACGCTGCCCAAATGAACGCCGCCGATTAAAACAAACCGGCTCTGTTCTTTTAAAATCAAGGCTGAGCCGATGATTAACGCCCCCGTGATTATGCCCAATGTCATTTCCTGTGAGGAGCGACGTTTCAGCCGCAGCATCGCCATTTGATACCGGCTTACATCCACCATCCCTTGCATTAATTTATGCGCCATTAACTGCAATTGGCGGGGCATGATCTTCATCATTTCCCCGACTTCATGGACATTCTTATATACAATTTTAACCAGTCTTTTAGGGTGCAGACGCTTTTTCAACAAGGTATGGGCATAAGGGCGGGCGATCTCCAGCAAATTGAAATCGGGATCCAACTGCCGCCCCAACGATTCCACAAAAACGAAAGTTTTGGCCAGTAAAATCAAATCCACCGGGGTTTTAACCCGGTGTTTGGCCATCAACTTCATGCCTTGCAGAAAAACCAGGCCGACCGGGATATTCTTCAAGGTCTGCCCGTAATAAGGCTCGATAAAATCGCTAATATCCCGTTTGAAGTCATCGACTTTAACATCGATGGTAGCGTAACTCAGCATTAAATATTCATGCACCAGGCGATCGTAATCCCGATCGATTATGGCAAAAAGCACATTGGCGATATGGGTCATATGGCTTTCATCCAGATGCCCCACCTGGCCGAAATCCAAAAAGATGATTCGATTGTTTTCCCCGGCTAAAATATTTCCCGGATGGGGATCGGCATGAAAAAAGCCGTGCTCGAAGATTTGTTTTAAATAAGCTTCACAGCCGTTAAAGGCGATCTCCTTTAAATTCAGCCCGGCCGCCTTTAATTGCTCAACCTCATCCACCGAGATGCCGTTCAACATCTCCATGGTCATAACACGGGAGCTGGACATCTCCGCATAAATCCGGGGGACGCAAACCGTAGGATCGCCGGCAAAATTTTCCCTTACCCGATTGGCATTGTTAGCCTCGATGATAAAATCCAACTCACGGCGAATTGATCGCGCCAATTCCTCAACTACACCCATCGGCTGATATAATCTTACATCCGGTACCCTTTCTTCCAATAATTGGGCAAAATAATATAGTAACTCCAAATCCTTTTCTATCAGTAACTTAATTCCCGGTCTCTGCACTTTGACAACCACATTTTGCCCGTCGTGTAATTGGGCCATATGCACCTGAGCGATGGATGCGGCGGCATATGGAGTCTCGTCGAAGCTTTTATATAATTTCCCCAGCGGGGTTTCGAATTCCTCCTCGATAACCTGTTTGGCTTCCTCAAAAGTAAAAGGGGGAACGCTGTCTTGTAATTTCTTAAATTCAAAGGAAAATTCTTCCGGCAGCAGATCGGGACGGGAACTAATCAACTGACCGAATTTTACAAATGTCGGCCCTAATTCCTCTAAAATCAGGCGTGCACTTACGGCAGCGCTTTGCGGGGGGACATCTTTTTGTATATAGCGCCGGAAAAAATTTAGCTGCTTGTGTACCGAAAAAAAGGGCAACAGGTTTAAGCGTCCAACCAGATAACCGAAACCATGCTTAATCAAAACATTGGCAATTTGATGCAGGTGTTTGATGTTTTGATACCTAAAATGCACCCCCCTTTTATACACTGGCTATTTCTCCTTGCCGGAACTTATACCTACGATGCTTATAAACTGTGATTCGTCAATCTGTCAAATTAAAAATTCGATGTTTCGGCCTGTCCCCAGACCGAAACCTTTAAGGGATAACGTTCCCCTTTATTGTTTCGGCGTGAGGACACACCGAAACATCCATCCGAAGTCAACAGCTTTACCCTTTACTCTTCAGAGAATATAACAATTTATAATACTATGTCAAGTCTCTTGTAATAGCGCACAATAGCTTGTCAATCAACAATCAAATCTGCCGTTTTGCGCAAGCTCCATTTAAACAGAGTGGGAGCGTAAAAATCGGTGGCGGCGATCATTGCTAAGGATATAGGGGTTATAACCGGCTCAATTTCCGGCATCGCCCGCCCGATACTGATGGTCAGGGCTAAGGTAAAGCCCGATTGATTGGTCAATCCCAGCCAGGTATAACGCCGGATAAGCGGTTGATCCTCGACCAAACGGCTGCCCAGAGCTACTCCCAATTGTGAAAAGACGGTACGTAAAATTAGTAAAAGCAGCAGCAATAAACCTGTCTGCCGCAATCCGTAAAGGTCTAAGCGCGCCCCGGCTAAAGCAAAAAAGATCAGATAAATCAAAGGGGTGGCCGGTTTAATGCTCAACAGAAAACTTTCTCCCTGGGGCGAGAAATTTTCGATAAAAACTCCGGCGCTCATACACAAAAGAAGTGATTCCAAACCCGCGGTTTGCGCAAATTCCGTGGCCAGAAATGCCACTAAGATGATAAACAATTCCGGTTCCACCCGCACTTGCTGCAAATATAGGGATATTGCCCAGCCCAATAATATCCCTATCCCTAAAGAACCTAAAAGTCGCCAAATCAGCGCCAATCCGGCGCTCCAACCCAAACTCGTCCCGGCTTTGATAAAGCTGATCAGCAAACCGAACAGAACGATCAGGATAATTCCCTTGACGATGATTACCCCCATAACGGTATAGCTGAAGCGGTTGCGGATGCCGGTCTCATCCAGTATGGCAATGGCCGTTACCGGGGATTCGGAACAGACCAGTAAAGACAAAATCAAGATAAAAGGCAGGCGTAAATGAGGCAAGACCTGCAAAGGCTGCCAAAATCCCGCTAAATACCAGGTTACCAGCCCCACCCCGCAAATTTGCAGCAGCGTCAACCAGAAACTGATGGAGATAATACCGGCGCGATATTTCTTTAATACCTGGAAATTCATTTCCCGTCCGGCGGAAAGGGAAATCAGCCCCACCGCCACGCTGTCGATTAATTTCAATCGTTGTACGGCGGTGGAAGAGATAAAGTGCAACAACTGAGGGCCGAAAACCAGGCCGGTCAATAAATAGCCGGTCATTTTGGGTAAATGCAGCAGATCGAATAATTCCCCGGCGATGTAAGCCGTTAAAATAATAAAGCCCAATATCAAAGTCACCTCGGCCGCCGCAGGTATTTGGCCGAATGACAAATGGCGGCTCAAAAGAAACATAAAGACAATTAAAATAGCGAATGAGATTATCCGGTTCATCGGTCGATGCGCTTTCCCAACCCCTGAATAATTAAAAAGGGGCCGAACAGTTGACTGATTATAGTGGCCGGGATAATGATATTTAACACCAAAAAACCCGCCCCCCCCGGTCGGTATTGCAAATAATCCACCGCCAGGGCAATCCCCATTCCCCCTTGCGGTGAAAGCGCCAGGCCCCAATTTTGTTTCAAAGAAAAATGGGGAGGGAAGATTTTCCCCGCCAGAGAGCCTCCCAAAAGCTTGCCCGCAAGATGTGCTGCAAGATATATCAATAAAATGGGGAAATTTGTAGCCAAGGGATGCCAGTTGGCGCCGGCCAGAACCAGAAATATAATATAAATCGGCTTTTCCTGACCGTGTAAAATTCCGGCCAATTCCCGGTGATTCGTACTGGGAAGGTTAATTATTCCTATGCCCAATAAAATATTTAATAATAAAGGCGAAATCCCGTAAGAGCGCGCGATGCCGCTTGAAAATAACACCATCCCCACCGTCAGAATTAACAATTCCGCCGCCCCGATACGAAAGCGAATTAGAAAATGAAAAATGAAGATTAAAATACCGGCAAATATCGGATAATAAAGCAGATTTATTCGGCTGCAATAGAGTTCATTGGCAGGCCATACACAGGTCAGCAGTATAAAAAATAATATGCCCACAATCGAATCCAGACTGGAAATATAATTGACTAAATGCTGCGCCGAAAGCGGGAATTTGTGATATGAGCGCAGATAAGCCAGGCAGGTAGGAGCGCTTAAAGAGGCGACGGCGGCCAAAAGCCATAGCGGAGCGCTGCCTGGTTCTGTAGGGCTGAACAGCTTCAATCCCGCCCAGGCAATCAGCAATGTAATCAGCGCCTGGACAAGAGTAATGCCCATAAACGACAAGGGAATCCGGCGCAATCTCCCCCATTCGAATTGCAACCCGAACATCAGGCCGATCCAGCCTAAGCCCATATTAAGCACAGGAAAGAGTCGCTCTGTAACGTTGGGAGTAAGCGCCGCTAAAGGCGGAATCGTCAAGATCAGCCCCAGCAAAAGATATTCGCTGCCCGCAAACAGGATATAGCTTGTGCCCAGGGGAAGCTTGGATTTATAAAAATGCAGATGCGCCCCGGCGTATCCCAAGATTAAGATGAGGATGAGTACGAGGATGATTTGCATAGGCTTCTGTAAGGTGGGCTGTGCCCGCCAAATTTGTGTTAGCTTCTGTAGGGTGGGCTGTGCCCGCCAAATTAACCAGACTCTATTCTACACCAATACCCCCCAAAGCCAAGAAAAAACTTCCCCAGAAATTTGTTGAATTTTTCCCCCGTTATGTAATAATAGGGCAGCAATGGATAATTGATAATGGATAATGAAATTAATTATCCATTATCATAAGCAGGTACGGAGTTTTATGTATTTCAAGGCATTAGAGCTTTACGGTTTCAAATCCTTTGCCGACAAAACCACGCTTTCCTTCGAATCGGGGATTACCGCCATCGTCGGCCCCAACGGCTGCGGCAAGAGTAATTTGATGGACGCCATCCGCTGGGTATTGGGCGAGCAGAGCGCCAAGGGGCTGCGGGGCGATAAGATGGAAGACGTCATTTTCAACGGCAGCGCCAACCGCAAGCCGGTCAGTCTGGCGGAAGTCTCCCTGAGATTGGCCAATAACGGCACCCTGCCAGTGGATTACGCCGAGGTGCAGGTCACCCGCCGCCTTTACCGCAACGGGGAAAGTGAATACCTGATCAACAAAAATCAATGCCGCCTAAAAGACGTCACCGATCTATTCCTGGACACCGGCATGGGCTACCGCGCCTATTCCCTGGTGGAGCAGGGCAAGGTGGACTTTCTGCTTAGCGCCAAACCGGAAGAACGCCGCTCCTTTCTGGAAGAAGCCGCCGGGATCATGAAATACAAAACCCGCAAAAAGGAAGCCTTAGCCAAGCTGGAACTGACCCGGCAAAATCTCTTGCGGGTGGGCGACATTATCAATGAAGTAACGCAGCAATTGGAAATACTGAAGAAACAGGCCAACCAAGCCCGGCGCTATAGAAAATTACGTGCCGAAGAACAACATCTGGTAGCATTGCTGGCTTGCCGCCAATATCTTGATTGCCATCAACTGATCGAGCAGCAATCCGCCGAGCAGCAGCAGCTTGGCGATACCCAAATCGCCAATGATGCCCGCATTTCCCATTTCCTCAACGAAAAGGAACAGATGGAGTTGCAGCTAATCGAACTGGCTAATCAACTGGCCGAATACCAGAAGATTAAGCATCAGCACGAATTGGAGCAAAAAAGCACTCAGGAGCGCATCAAACATTTAAGGGAAATGCAATCGGTGCAAACCCGCCAGTTTCTGGAGGCGCAAACCGAGATTGGCAACCTGCACAAGCATATCGGGCAGATCAGGATTAACGAGCAGCAGCAGCAGCAGGCGCAGGTAACCACCGATCAGGAGTTGACCGACAAAAACAGCCTGCTGAAGGATGAAGAAGAAGCGGTTAAGGAACTGGAAGCCCAAACCCTTGAGCAGCGTCACCAATTGGACGGTCAGAAAAGTCAGCTAATTAAAATGGAATCGCAGGTGTTGCAGGCGCGCAACCGCTGGCAAGCCCTGGAAATCGAGGAGCAAAAACAGCAGCGGCGCATCCAGCAGCAGCAGCACGAGCAGCAGCAGTTGAAGACCGAACACGAGCAAACCATTGCCAGGCTTAGCCAGGTGCAGTCCGAACTTACCCGTCAGGAAGAGCGCAAAAAGCAAATCGGCGAGCAGGTGCATGAGTTACAGCAGGGCATCGACGATCAGGCCGCCCGGCTTAAGGAAATCGACAAAAAAGTGTTAGCCAAACGGGAGGAATACAGCTTAAAATCCTCACGCCTGACCACCCTCAAGGATTTACAGCAAAACCTGGAAGGCTTTCAGGAAGGGGTGCGACAATTGCTCTTATCCAAACCGCCCTTGCCCGGATTACAGGGATTGGTCGCCCAGATCATCGATACCACCGACCCGCAATATGAATTGGCGATAGAAACCGTGTTGGGAACGCGCCTGGAACATATTATGGTGGATAACTACGAAGCCGCCCTCCAGGCCATCCAGCAATTGGAGAAAAGGCAGTTGGGACGGGGTAGCTTTATCCCCGCCATGTTGCCCGAAGCGTCGGGAATTCCTAACTTGAGTCAAGGCCAAGGATTAATCGGCGCCGCTCCAGATTTGGTCAAATTCGATCCCAAGCATACCATGTTGGTCAAACACCTGTTGGGGACAGTCTGGCTGACCGAGGACTTGACGACGGCCTTAGCCTTGTGGCAACAAACCCAAATCAAACCCACCATTGTCACCCTCAAGGGGGAAATCATCGACAGCACCGGAATCGTTACCGGGGGCAGTTCTGGTAACAACCGCCTGGGTTTTCTTACCCGCAAGCGTACCCTAAAGGAATTAGAGGTGGCGGTAACCAAACTCAAGGAAGAGTTGAACAACCTCATTGCTCAACAGGACGATCTGTCCGCCCAAATCAGCGAGATGTCCGAACAACGCAACCGCTTAAACAAAGAGCAGCATCAACTGGAAATCAGCCTGGTCAGTCTGAAAAAAGACGTTCAGCGCTGGGAGGCAGAATACCAGCGTCAGGAAAGGCAGGCGACAGCTTTAGCCTTGGAATCCAAACAGTTGCAGGCCGACACCGAATCGCTGGACAAGGAAAAAAACAAGCTGCATCAGGATAAAACCCAGTTCGCCCAAAATAAAGATGAGATTCAAAGCCGGTTGACCACCTTGCAGGATCATTTCCGGGAAAGCGAGCAGCAGTTAAACCGGCAAAAGCAGTTGTTGACCGAATACAAGGTAAAACTGGCTCAGCTTGCTGCCAAAAGGGAAAGTATCGCCAACGATTTGAAGCGATTGGCCGCCGAGCAGGTGCAATTGACGCAAAGAATCGGCGTCCGTCAGCAGCAGATGGAAGCCAGTCAAACCAAGCAGCACGAAAGTGAACGGGATTTAGCGGGGTTAAGTCAGCAGGAGGACGTCGGCGCCCAAAAATCGCAAGGGCTTTCCGAGCAGCTTAAAAACTGTGAAAACGCCCACCGGGAAAAATTCACCCAGGTGCGCCAAATGGAACAGGATGCCAAAGCCTTGCGGGATGAGCACGATAAGCGCCAGAAACGTTTAAATGAGTTAGAGGTGCACTTGACAAAGTTGCGCTTTCAACTGGAGGAGGCGCAAAACCAGATCGCCCCTACCGGCCATTCAGTCAAGGAACTGATGGCCGAGTTCGCCCCCGGCGGGCTGAATCTGACCGAGGTGCAGCAAAACATCGACGGCCTGCGTCAGTCAATCGCTAAAATGGGCACGGTCAATTTGCTGGCTATCGAAGAGGTGGATGCCCTGCAGGAGCGCTACGATTTCCTGCTCAGGCAACAGGAGGATTTGCAGCAATCCAGCGCCGGATTACATCAGGCCATCAACAAGATCAACCAGGTAAGCAAGGAACTGCTTTCCGCCACCTTTGCAGCGGTCAACGAAAAGTTCCAGGACTTGGCCGCCCGCATATTTAAAGGCGGCAGCGGCGAATTGCGTCTGTTGGACGAGGGGGGGGATTTGCTGGAAGCGGGGGTGGAAATCTTGATCCGTCCGCCGGGAAAACGCCTGCGCCAGCTTAGCCTGTTGTCCGGCGGCGAAAAGACTATGGCGGCCATCGCCTTTTTATTCGCCATCTATCTGATCAAACCCTCGCCCTTATGCTTTTTAGACGAGGTGGACGCCGCTTTGGATGAATCCAACGTCGGGCTTTTGCTGAACGTGATCAAGGAATTGACCGACAAGTCGCAATTTATCGTCATCACCCATAACCATAAAACCATGGAGCAGGCCGGGCTGCTCTACGGCGTGACCATGGAAACGCCGGGGGTGTCCAAGATCGTCTCGGTCAGACTGGCTGAGGCGAATTAGGGATTTTAGCCACGAAAGACACGAAAAATTCCGTAGGGTGGGCTGTGCCCACCAATTGGTGGTGGGGGCAACCTGTTCGATGTTTCGGCGTGTTTTCACACCGAAACATCAAATTGTCAAAAGCGAGGCAGCCGTATCGCCGAAGCAATCTCAGACGCACGAACTTTAGATTGCTTCGCTTAAGCTCGCAATGACGCTAAGTTATTCCGTAGATTACGTAGCTTTTGCTCGCACTGACGTAGCAATGACGTAGCGCGGGGGTTTATCCCCCGCTTTCCGAGGTAGGGATATTTCCCTGCGTCTGCATGTTGGGGATAAACCCCCAACGCTACTTTGTACTACTTTGTACTTTGTACAAATAAGGAGTTATACAAATAAATGAGAGAAATATTGAACGAAGCTATAAGCGAGGCATGGGAAAAGGCGCTCAATGCTGCCGGGAAAAATTCAGAAGCAGAATTAATGAATAAACTAATGCCTCCGCGTTTTATGGAAAAAGATTCGGAAAATCCAGAAAAATATATTGAGATCCCTTCTAATAAACCTTGGATGCTAGAAAAACCCAGAGATAAAAAATTTGGTGACTGGAGTTGTAATATAGCTTTAGTTAATGCTTATATCTTCAAGCAGTCGCCGCGCCAGGTCGCCCAGACCATTGTGAAAAATTTGAACATCCCGGAGGGAATGATCCGCCAGGTGGAGATCGCCGGGCCGGGCTTCATCAACTTTTACATCAACCCCAATTACTGGCCTTCCATCCTGCCGGAAATCAATGCCAAAGGGTCAAATTACGGCACGCTTACCCTGGGGCAGGGGCAAAAGGTGCAGGTGGAATTCGTCAGCGCCAATCCCACCGGGCCGTTACATGTCGGTCATGGCCGGGGAGCGGCTACCGGCGATTCGCTGGCCAATCTGCTGGCTAAAGCCGGGTTCGAGGTGCAGCGGGAGTATTATACCAACGATGCCGGCAACCAAATCAACCTGCTGGGCACATCCGTTTATCTGCGCTACAAGGAACTGCTGGGTCAATCGATAACCTTCATCGAGAACGGCTACAAGGGTGATTATATCCGCGACATCGCCCAGGAGATCATTGCTAAGGACGCCGATAAATGGCTTGACGTTCCGGATTTGGAAGGTATCGCCTTTTGCGGCAAATATGCAGGGGATAAAATCCTGGAAGAAATTCGCCTGGACTTGTTAAGGTTCAATGTTAAATTTGACCGCTGGTTTTCCGAGCGCTCCCTTTATACCCAAGGCGAGGTGGACAAGGCGATCGAGCAGATGCGCCAGACCGGGCATATTATTTTGCGCGACGGGGCTTGGTGGCTGGTTTCTACGGGGTACGGCGATGAAAAAGACCGGGTGGTGATCCGTCAAACCGGGGAGCCGACCTATCTGGCATCCGACATCGCCTATCATTGGGATAAGATTCAGCGCGGTTTTAATAAGATCATCGATATTTGGGGAGCGGATCATCACGGCTATGTCGCCCGCATCTTCGCGGCGGTGCAGGCCATGAATTATCCGGCCTCCAATCTGGAAGTAATCCTCATTCAATTGGTGCGCCTGCTGCGTGACGGCGTTCCGGTAGCCATGTCCACCCGCCAGGCCGAGTATGTCACTTTAGAAGAGGTGGTAGCCGAGGTGGGCAAGGATGCGGCGCGCTTTTTTTTCATGACCAGACGCCACGACAGCCAACTGGATTTCGACCTGGAACTGGCCAAGAAGCAGTCGGCGGAAAACCCGGTCTACTATGTCCAATACGCCCACGCCCGAATTTGCAGCGTTTTCGCCAAGGCTGCCGAGGCCAAAATCGACTTTCCCTCTTCTGATGAGGCAGACTTAAGTTTGCTTAATCTGGAACCGGAACTGGAACTGATGCAAAAACTGGCCGAATTCCCATCGCTGGTAGCCGGAGCCGCCCGCGCCAGAGAACCGCATCGGTTCACCTTCTATTGCAGAGATTTGGCCGCCTTACTGCATCGTTATTACAACAAACACCGCATTGCCGATAAAGACAACCTGAAGCTGTCGCAAGCCCGTCTGTTCTTAGTAAATGCGGTCAAAATAGTCCTGGCGGAGAGTTTGCGGATTCTGGGGGTATCGGCGCCGGAGAACATGAAATACCAAGAGGGAGTTGAATAATTTATTGGTAGCGTAGAAATACAGAGACCTGAGCAATAAATTTGTTCCGGCTGAAAAATGTCATTGCGAGCTTAAGCGAAGCAATCTCATCCGCACGCATGGAGATTGCTTCGCTACCGCTCGCAATGACGCTACGGGTTTCCTGTTGAGAGGGTTCCCTTATAGATACAACAAAGCTATTTTGTTTCGGCTTGTCCTCAAGCCGAAACCCGCAATTCATTGAAATCGTGCGACTTTCGGCCTGAGGACAGGCCGAAAGAAATATCGTTATGTATCTTCAGGTGAACACTCCCCTATTTTTTAGTCTCCCCGAATATCATTTCCGGAAGCGGATACCCCTTACCGTTTCTTTTAAGCATATATTCAATGATGGAAAAAGCTCTGACGGAAAGGGAGTTATTTTTATATAGAAAATAAAGATCAGCCAGATAATGGATTAAAAAACCAAAAAGTATCAACCAAAAACCGCGTTTAAAAAAACCGAGAACAAATAACAGCAGAAAAACCTCAACCGTATGGAATATACTGATTGCATATATGGACTCTCTCCGTTCCCACAACCAATCATGGAATTTAAACATACTTTTGATGCCAAATCTGCGGCATACAATTATGTAGTCCAGGTAATGATCTAAATCGATAAAAAGCATACTTAGGAAAATTACAATTGTATCCCATCCCAGATAAGGAGCAAAAAGAGCGCTGAAAATAGCCGCTTGCACGGCATGATGTTTAATAGACATGACTGCTTTTTCCTGACCCAATAAAAGACAAGCGTTACCTATGCCATATAAGATACTGTGTAATCGATGATGCTTTGATTATAATAATACTGCGGCGTTTTGTCAAGATATTATATCATTTTCTGGTTGATACGGCACCCTGTCATCCCCGAACGTCTTTATCGGGGATATGGTTTTTCAAGATATTAGAACTGGATTCCCGATAAAGGCATTCGGGAATGACAACCAGAAAATGATATTATTCGTTCGAACAAGACTATTCCATTGTTTTCCTTGAGAATACGATAATTTCCAGAGTGTTTAATCTCTGCCAGGATTTTTTTATACTCTTCCTCCATTAATTCCGCCGCCCTAAGATATTTATCGGTCGCATATATTTCTTTCGGGGTAAATTTGACATCAATCGAAATTATCGGCTCCCCTGTGTCAAGTAAAATATAATCCGCTTCCTCCCAGCCGTCGGGGAATATGCGGTAATCGCGTCTATGAGCCAATCTGGCATGATTAATATTATATTGAGCAACGATCTTGACGGCGGGATCGGAAGGGATCAGATTTATCGTCTCCTGCAAAATAGCATAACGGGAGCTTTTCCGATAATTATCCAAATTCCATAGCGCTGACCATTTTTCATCCCAAAAATTAGGGGAGATCGGCATAGGGCTGTGGATGATATTAAAGGTTAGGGTCATAATAAATATCCAGGCAAACAGGGCGGTAAATCTCTGCTGGCCGAATCTTTTTCTAATCCGCGACATCGCCAAAATAAGACCGATAAAAATTGAGGGAATAACCGCGGAGGTATATTGCAAATCGACAGCCGAATGAAAGGGATATAAAGAAAATACGGGGATCATTAAAGCGGGAAGGGCGGGAATAAATCTTTTCCATGCGATTAAGGGAAGGCACAGAAACGGGGCTAAAAGAAAAATAATCAGCAGCATTTTTTTAGATTTCCAGGTTAAAATTCCCCGCACGATATTAGAAAAATAATCCGCCATGCCTTTTGAATTGGAAGGGATTAAATAGGAAAAATTAGACCCGTGCGCCACACTTCCCAGGTTTTTATAATAAGTTGTCAAGTTAGGCTGAACGAAAAATATCACCAGACAAAACAATAGGCTATAAAAAATAAAACTGACCCAGCCCAGTCTGAATCGACCCTTTACCAGATAAAGATAAAGGCCAAAGAAAGCGCCCGACAAGATTAAAGATTCTTTAGCCAGGCTTCCCATTCCTGCCGCTATAAGCGCCTGCCGATACCGGTCTTTTTCGATTAAATAAAACGCCCATAAAAACAGCGGGATGC
This sequence comes from Candidatus Schekmanbacteria bacterium, assembly GCA_016235675.1. Taxonomy (GTDB): domain Bacteria; phylum SZUA-182; class SZUA-182; order SZUA-182; family SZUA-182; genus JACRJN01. The sequence goes on along the minus strand of JACRJN010000017.1, from coordinate 11,589 downwards.
AAAGATGATCGGGGTGGAATTCCATGGCGGAGTTGTATTCAACCGGCGGATACAAAAGGTATAAAACGACAAAGCAAACACACCATAAGTCCTCCGGAAAATGCTCTTTTGCCGTCAGATAAAGGGGAATAACGCCCAGTAAAACGACCAAGGTCTGAAGGAATTGAATTAACAGAGGCGAATCATTTAATTTATATAATAAACCGTGAATTATCAAGAGCGGCTGAAAATATCCGGTTGCCGCGGTAATCAACGCCGCGCCGATCGATGAAGACCGGGCGATATTCCAGACCTTGCTGTCATACCAGCCGAGTTCGCCGCTATGGGTGTGGAGGGTGAGGTAACGCAGGACTGATAGACCCCAATAAAAAGCCCCAAAAACCACGCAAAGAAACACAATAATTAATGTTTTATATTTTTCTGCCAGTAATTCTGCTTTATTCAGCTTTATTTCCTGATCTTTTATGAATAAATAAGCGGTCAGGCCAACGATAAATCCGCTCAGGGGGATGGTAATATAGCGCCAAACCGCAATTTGCGGATGAATGGCGGCGACGGCGATTGACGGGTAAAGATTTTGCAGCCCAAAAATCGCCGGCAAAAGCAGCAATGGGGAAAATTTTAAGATTTTGTAACGGGCTATTGTCATACCAGCCTTTCATAAAGGGCAACGGTCTCGATGGCCGCTTGTTTCCAGCTAAAGTTATTTACCCGCTTAAAACCAGCTTCGATTAAAGTCCTTTTCAAACCAATATCCTGAATCAGCCTTAAAATCGCATCCGCCAGCCTACCTTCATTCCCGGATTCAATCAGAAGCGCGGCCTGTTTATCCGCAATCTCCGTCAAGGATGAATTATCACAGGTAATAACGGGACAGCCGCAAGCCATAGCCTCCAAAAGCGGCAACCCGAACCCCTCGGAATAACTGGGATAGACAAAAATATCCGCTAAATTATATAAAAACGGCAGATGCTCTTTGGGAACATAGCCGAGATAGATTATCTTCCCGGACAATTGTGCTGCTTTTATCCGGTTTAAAATATTTCGACACTTCCAGCCTGACTTTCCGGCAATAACTAATTTGTAATCAGGGATTTGGGAACTGATACGGGCAAAGCCTTTAATTAAAACATCGATCCCCTTTCTGGGTTCTAATGTCCCGACAGATAAAAGAAATTTATTCGGCAAGCGATAATTTTCTTTTATCGTTTGCAGCTTATTATTATCTGCAAGTTTACCATAAATATTTTCAGCGGCTTCGTAAATTACCTCTGTTTTAGCTGCGGGGATTTTTAAACAATGCGCGATGTCATTGCCGGTAAACCCCGATACGGCAATAATTTTATCTATGTTGCGCAACGTCCAAGGCAGTAAATATTTATGCACAAGATAAATTCCGGTTGTATGGTACTCTTTAAACCGGAGGGCGGTTAAATCATGGATAGTGACTACCTGTATCGTTCCGGTCTTGAAAAGAAAAGGGGCGATTTGGGCCGGATCGTGGATTAAATCGAAGCGCTCCTTTCTTTGGATCGTCTTTAAAAAAAAGCTGCCTAAAATTATTTTAGGGAAAAGTTTTTTGGAATAAGGCAAGTCGATGCAGCGAAATTGAGCCAGCCAGTCGGCTGAATAATGTTGATCTTTTAGCAGCACAAACTCATGATCGGAGACATCGGCCATCGCCTGCAATAAATTATAGGTATAGGAGGCCACCCCGGTTCCGTCTGCAATCTGAGAAATAATGTAGCCGATTTTCATGTTGGATTTTTTAACAACCCCATCCGACAAGAGACTATGTCCCTAAGAATTTTCATAAGATAATTTTGTCCCGGAATTAGAGGGAAGGAGTTGTTTCAACAGATTGATTTCCTCCACGCCGACCCCCTTGATAATGTAAATGGAAGAAAAGTAGATAAAAACAGCCCCGGCTATTAAGATGAACAGATTCAAATCAAATCCCAGCCACAGAAAACATAGCATAGGCAGGGAGGCCGCCAGCGGTTTGAGAAGATAGCGGTAAAAAGGCACAGCGACAATCTGCTTAAATTCCCGGAAGTATAAAAACATGCCGCTGGATTCCGCCATCAGCGTGGCAATAGCGGCGCCAACCGTTCCCCAAACTGGGATAACCATAAAATTTAGCGATACATTTAATATCGCTTGTATTGCTACTATTTTCATACAATTAGCTTGCCGATCGCAACCCAATAATCCCCAGGCGTAAACGGTGTTGATCGAAAGAACGATAACTACCCAGATCAAAAGCTGAAAGACAATCACACCGTTAGCATATTGATTTCCGTAAACAAGATTCAAGATCGGCCTGGCCAGAACAGCCCCCCCGATCGCCATAGGGATAGTCAAGGTTACCATGATCTTGGCGGCATAGTTCAAAAGCCTTTGCAGCTTTTCTAAAGATGTCCGATAATACTTTGATATTAAAGGGAAAATGGCAATAAAAAAGACCGGGATAACGCCTAAAAGCAGCCAAATGAGTTTATAGGCGGCATTATAATAACCGACTTCAGCTTCGCTGCGCATGAAGCCCAGCATAACGGAATCGGCATTGTTGACTACGACGACTAAAAGCGTATAGATACCGATAGGTAACGCTTGAGCAAAAATTTCCCAAACTAAATCCCAATCCAATTTAAAATGGAATCTTCCATAAAGGTTAAAAAAAATAATTAATAATAATAAAGCGGGCAAAAGATTGGCGCTAAATTGAATGAGCGGGATCCAAAGTATTTGCCGCGTTTTTGTTATAAAAAGCCAGACAGCGCCCAGAAAAAGGAGGTTTTTAACAACCGGAATCACCACACTGTATTGCATTTTTTCCAGCCCCTTGAAGACCCAATCGGTTTGAAACACCAGCGGGAATAAAGTTAACCCGTAAAGCAGAATTAAATATTTTACGTCTGCCGGTTTGTTTATAAATAATGCAATGCTACCCATTAAAATTATAGAGATAATAAATAATATCAATTTGATAAATACAATGTTGGAAATATAACTTTTTAATATACTGTTGTCTCTGGCTATTTCTTTAATTCCAATGGTATCTACGCCTAATTGACTGATAACCAGAAAAAACGACTGAATTGCCAGAACAAAGCTAATTTTACCGAAATCCTTCGGCCCCAAAATTCTGGCGATATAAGCTACAGCAAAAAAATTCAACAGGTTTGAGGTTATCCCTCCCAATAAAAGAGAGAGAATGTTTTTTACCACTCTTTGGATTGTGTTCAAATTTATCTGCCTTAAAGTAACACGTTATCAAAAATTTGGTAGCGAGACCCCGAAGCGTCATTGCGAGCGGGGCGAAGCAATCCCCATGCGTGTGGATGAGATTGCTCCGGCGATAAGGCTGCCTCGCAATGACGCTTTCAGGGTCTCTTATTGAGAACGCTACCAAAAATCTTCATCAACCCCTGCGCCGCTTTATCCCATTTGAATGGTTTTGCTCTTTCTAGTCCATTGTAAATCATATTATTGCGCATAAAATCATCATGCAGTACACTTTGCATCCCCTGACGGATACTCTCCACATCTTCGGGATCGACATAATAAGCGGCCTCACCGCAGATTTCCGGTAAGGAAGCTACATCAGATGTGATGACAGGACAGCCGCAGGCCATAGCTTCCAGCGCCGGATAGCCGAAGCCCTCATAGAGCGACGGGAAAACCAGCGCAATTGCGCCGGAGTATAGATCGGGCAAATCGTTTTCCGGCACATAATCCAAAAAGACGACCCGATTTTCCAGATGCAACTCTTCTACCAGGCTTTTTATGCCGGGGAAAAAGCGCCGCTCTTTTCTGCCGACGACGACGAATTTAATCTCCTGCACATTTAAATCCGCCAAGGCTTTTAAACTGCGGGGCAGATTTTTATGCGGACGCATATCGCCGACATATAAAAAATAAGGGGATAGATTATACTTTTCCGCGACTGATTTTTTTATGCGGGGATAAAAAACATCTGGCTCGTAACCGTTATAAATCACGTAGATATTTTTGTTTTTCACCCCGTAATAATCGATAACATCCTGCCTGGTATGCTCGGAAACACAAATAATAGCCTCGGATTTATTAATCAGGCGGGGCAAAAAATAATCGAAATAGTATTTGGATAAAGGATGATATTCCCTATACTTTACCGGGGTCAAATCATGAATAGTAATGATCTGTTTTATATTAGAATTTAATATCCCCTCCGCAACAGGAGAATAAAATAAATCAATAGCGGCATTCTTCAATTTATATTTGGCCGCTGTTTGTAAATCAAGCAGCCTTCCCCAATGCCTTCCGAACAAACCGAATGATTTCAGCAAATCGGCTTTTTGGCCTGGAAAACTATGGGAATCAGCATATAGCGTAAAGTGATAATCTGTGGCTTGTTTTAATAAATTGCGTGTAATTTCAGAGACATATCTTCCCAATCCGGTGGGGTTGGCATGAAGAAAGGTTGCATTGATCGCGATCCTGTATTTATTATTCACTGTTTTATAAACGTACCTGAAAAGATATTGGTAGCGTAGAAGTACAGAGACCTGAAGCGTCATTGCGAGGCAGCTTTACCGCCGAAGCAATCTCAGGCGCACGCATGGAGATTGCTTCGCTCCGCTCGCAATGACACTTCGGGGTCTCCCTATTGCTACGCGACCAAGATATTTCATGCTTACCATAAATAGTTCACTGTAACAACTTAACAGTAACACAAGATGTACTTTTATCACCCTTTATTTAAAAAGTCAAGCAATTTCCCCTTTTTTTTTCTTGTCAATAAAGTATGGTAAATCTTTCTAAATATGCTATAATATTTTGGTAGCGTTTTCAATAAGAGACCCAAAGCGTCATTGCGAGGCAGCCTTATCGCCGAAGCAATCTTCATACGTACGCATGGAGATTGCTTAGCTAAAGCTCGCAATGACGCTCCGGGTCTTCTATTGAGAACGCTACCAATATTTTACATCGGGGCAATCTCATGAAACAGCTTATGGACAGCCGGGCGATAGATGATGCCCTGGCTAAAATCGGTAGTCAGATTATCGGCAACCATCCTCAGCTGGAGGAACTGGCTTTGCTGGGGATTCGCAATAAGGGATTGGAACTGGCCAGGCGTATCTGTGCTAAAATCAACCTCCAGGCCGGAAAAGAACTGCCGGTAGGGGTTATCGACACCAGCCTTTATCGGGATGACGTCAACATGGCCAGCCGCCGTCCGGTTTTATGCGGTACGGATGTGCCAGTTGCGGTTGACCATAAACGCATTATCCTGGTAGACGACGTGCTCTATACCGGGCGTACCATCCGCGCTGCCTTGGACGCCATTACAGACTTGGGACGTCCGATGAGTATTCATCTGGCGGTACTGATCGACCGCGGCCATCGGGAATTGCCCATCCATGCCGATTATATCGGGATGACCATCAGCACCACCCGCCAGGAATCGGTACGCGTGCTTTTCAAAAAAGACCCTGCTCAGGATGAGGTGGTATTACTCCAGGAACCGGAATTATTAAAATGGTAGAATCCATTACATTAAAACGCAAAGACCTTCTGGGGATGGAAGACCTCGGCGCTGAAGAGATTTACCACATCCTGGACACCGCCGAATCGCTGAAGGAAATCTCCACCCGCCAAATCAAAAAAGTCCCCACCCTGCGCGGCAAAACCATCATCAACCTGTTTTTCGAACCCAGTACCCGCACCCGCACCTCTTTTGAAATCGCCGGCAAGCGCCTTTCCGCCGATGTAATCAATATCTCCGGCTCCGGCAGCAGCGTTTCCAAGGGGGAGAGCCTGCAAGACACCGCTAAAAATCTGCAAGCCATGAGTCCGGATATTATCGTGCTGCGCCACAGCGTCCCCGGCACCTCTCATCTGCTGGCGCGGTTATTGCCCTGCTCCATTATCAATGCCGGAGACGGGGCACATGAGCATCCCACCCAAGCCTTGCTGGATTTATTGACCATTCGGGAAAAGAAGCAGCGTATTGAAGGATTGAATGTGGCTATCGTGGGAGACATCAGCCATAGCCGGGTGGCGCGCTCCAATATCTGGGGGCTGACCAAACTGGGCGCGCATGTTACCGTAGTCGGCCCGCCCACTCTGATACCAGCGGAAATCGAAAAATTAGGCGTCGAGGTATCGTATAACCTGCCGGAGGTTATCCCGCAAGCGGATGTGATCATGATGCTGCGCATCCAATTGGAGCGGCAGGAAAAGGGTTTGTTCCCCTCATTACGGGAATACTCCCGCTTGTTTGGCTTATCGCGCACTAAATTAGTAAATGCCAGGCCGGATGTACTGATCATGCACCCCGGCCCGACCAACCGCGGCATCGAAATCGAACCGGAAGTCGCCGACGGCCCTTACGCCGTAATCCTCGATCAGGTGACCAACGGCGTGGCGGTGCGGATGGCGTTGATGTATTTGCTGTTGGGGGGAAAGGCGGAATGAACAAGTAAATGAACTACAAAATAGAAATAATGCCCAAAGCAATCAAAGACATAAAGAGAATTCCCAAGGCAGAAGCAGCAACGATAATTGATAAAATTAACGCTATGAGTAATAATCTTTCAGGCGATGTCAAGAAACTTACCAATTTTACCCCTGAATACCGACTCCGGGTAGGAAATTGGAGAGTGCTGTTTGAGGCTGAAGGCGGGAAGATTGTTATTTATCGAATTTTACACCGAAGAGAGGCTTATCGGTAAGGGAGGGTATTTTATGAAACCACAAGTATTAGAAAAGGACGGCAAAAAGGAATTTGTGGTTATGACTTATGAGGATTTTGTAGAGATGTCTGAATCCTTGGAAGATTACGAAGATTTGAAAGAACTGAGAAAGGCTAAAAAGGCGGCCAGGAAAGAAAAACCCGTTCCTTTTGAGCAGGCGCTTAAGGAGCTTGGATTGAATTAAGGCTGGTTTTAAATATCAATCTTGGAAAACAAATGAACGCCGCAATTCTTATAATTAGACTGTAGCCCACCGATTTGATGTTTGACGTTTCGGCGTGAGAACACACCGAAACATCAAATTTTGTAGCGTTAGGGTTTATCCCCCGCTTCCGATGCAGGGCTCCTACGTCTGCAATGTTGGGGATAAACCCTAACGCTACATATGAATAACTCATCTTACGCAGACTTTGAAAAAAACTCACAAATGTCATTCCCGCAGCAGCGGGAATCCAGAATATAATTAACTCCATCAGCGTAGGCTTAAGCCGGAGTCTTGAAAACCCTGGATTCCCGTTTTCACGGGAATGACAAATTTACGCATCGTCTGGTGTTAATCTGTTTGTTTATGGCCGATTGCCAATCCTTGCGTAACATGAGTGAATAAAAGGGAATCATCCCCAGGAGCTACCATAGTGAGTCTGCTTATCAAAGGCGGAAGAATCATCGATCCGGCAAGTTTTACCGATTTTATCGGCGACATTCTGGTCGAGGGGGAGAAAATCAGCCGGATTGCCGAACATATCGATCCGCCTGATGCCGCATGTCAGCAGATTGACGCCCAAGGGAAAATAGTTTCCCCCGGCCTGATCGATCTACATGTTCATTTGCGGGAACCGGGGCGGGAGGATGAGGAAACCATCGAAAGCGGATCTCGTGCGGCGGTACACGGCGGCTTTACCTGTCTGGCCTGTATGCCCAACACCAATCCGGTCAACGACAATCAGGCGGTTTGTAATTTCATCGTCTCTTGCGCCGCTAAATCCGCTTTGTGCCGTATCTACCCCGTCGGCGCAATCAGCAAAAAGCAGGAAGGCAAAGAATTAGCCGAAATGGGCGATTTAAAAGACAGCGGGGCCATCGCCTTTTCCGACGACGGCAAATCGATCAGGGATGCTGCCCTGATGCGGCGGGCTTTGGAATACTCCCGCATGCTGGAGCGCCCTATTATCTCCCATTGTGAGGATACCGATTTAAGCCACGGCGGGGTAATGCACGAGGGGCTGGTATCCACTCGCTTAGGATTGCCGCCCATCCCGGCGGAGGCCGAATCGCTGATGGTGGCGCGGGACATCGCTTTGGCGGAACTGACGGGAGGACGCCTGCATCTTGCCCATGTCAGCAGCGCTAAATCGGTAGAATTAGTCCGATTGGCTAAAATCAGGGGGATAAAAATCACCGCCGAGGTCACCCCTCATCATTTTACCCTGACCGATCAGGCAGTAGCCGGTTTCGACACCAACACCAAAGTCAACCCTCCCCTGCGAACCTCCCAAGACATTTGCGCCTTGATCGAGGGGCTAAAAGACGGCACCATAGATGCCATCGCCAGCGATCACGCCCCGCATAGTTCGGCGGAAAAGGAATTGGAATACACCAATGCGCCTTTCGGGTTAATCGGCCTGGAAACGACGTTGGCGCTCACCATCAGCCAATTAGTCAACAAAGGACATCTGACCATCCATCAAGCCCTGGAAAAGCTGACTATCAATCCGGCCAATATTTTAGGATTGCCTTACGGCAGATTGACCGAAGGCTGCTGGGCGGATATTACCATCTTCGATTCTGCCGAACAAATAGAAATACAAGAGGCGACACTTTTTTCCAAAAGCAAGAACACTCCCTTTTTAGGCTGGAAACTTCCCGGTAAAATAATGGCTACTATTATGAACGGAAAGGTAATGTATAAAAACAGCTAGTACCCGATTTTATAAATAATTGAGTTTATGCTGTCATTGCGAGGCAGCCTTATCGCCGAAGCAATCTCGATCTTATTGTAGCGCCTGCGATTGCTTCGGCGGTAAGGCTGCCTCGCAATGACATTAAACGTGCCATATTATTATTTATGAAACGTTATATTAGTTCATAAATTTTAAGACTATTTTGATTTTCAAGCAAAAACAGTATTGACTGAAAGCCATTTTACAGGTAAGCTGGTAAAAGATACATAAATAATATGTAGGTGGCCGAATGCTTGAAAAAGTGAAAAAATTAGATCTTAAAAACTGGCGGGGCGTAGGGATATACATCTTGTTTATATTCCTGACCGCTCCCTGGTTACCGGCGATTATCAGGCAGACCGCCAAATGGTCTGCTATAGATTTGACTTCCTTTTTGACTTATATAAGAGTTACTTCTTTGGCTATGCTTGCGCTTGTTATCATACTTTATATGTTTATCAGCCAATGCTATAAAAACATTTTTAGCTGGTTTATCACCATATTGGTAGGGGGTGGATTTGCCTTTTTAACCACTCGTACTGCCGCAGCGGCAGAGGTGACTCATTTTCTGGAATACGGGGGGCTAAGCGTTTATATTTTTTATAAATTGGACGATGTAAAAAATCTGCCCTATCCTTTCGAACGCTATTACAAAGCCGCCTTCTTTAGTTTATTAGTTGGGGTGGCCGATGAACTGTATCAAGGTTTATTACCCACCCGTTATTACGATATAAATGATATAATGTTAAATGTAGTCAGTGCAGTGCTGGGCTTGATTTTTATCTGGGGCACCCTGGCGCAAAAACCGGCGGCGGTTGTCAAATGTCCGGCTTAAATATAACATTTTTTCAAGTATCAGCGTAGTGTCGGGGCTTTAGCCCCGGTAAGTGCCCAGCCCTAAAGGACTGGGACTACGAAATTAAGATTTTCAGGGGGGTCAATGATCAAAAAATCATTGAAGCTAAAGATTGCTATCAGCGGTTTCTTAATTTTAGTCCTTCTTTTCCCTCAAATCGTTTCAGCCTGGGCGCGCCATAATTTGATGACGTACGCCGCTATCAGGAATATTCCCTGGCTGAAAAAACTTCCCTCCTGTCCCGTTACCGAGAACAAATATTTAGATGAAAGTCTCAACCCGGATTTTTTCCCTGTTTATATCAATTCCGATCCCAACCAGCGCCTGATTGTACCGCCTAAATTCATATACCACGATTTAAACTCAGATTTGCGTTACGGCTATCAAGGGGGAGAGATTGGGGAAAAATGCCCTCCCCTGCAAATATTGGCTGATTACAGCGATGAACCGGACTGGGGGATGGACAAGAATCTTAATCTGGCGCTTAGTCAACACTTGATGGGCGGCAGCCAGGGTTACCGTCATATGTACTATTCGGCTTTTACCTTCCATTTGCCGTGGATGTTTTTACCGCAAGGCGTCGCCCCTGAAAGGCTGGAACATTTTTATCAAATGGCCAAAAACGCTTTTGCCAATAATGACCGTTACTGGGGATTTCGTTTTTTAGCCCGGTCGCTTCACTTTATTCAGGATTTAGCGCAGCCTTATCATACCGCCCAGCTTTGTTTTAAATTTTTCAATTGGCGCAGTCCGTTTACACATGCTGTCGAAACCACTAAAAATTATCATTTTGCCTACGAATCTTTGATCGCCCGTATTCTGGAATTGGAAGCCGGAAAAAAGCTTCCCGCGGATTATCATCAAATCCTGATTAGTACGCCGGCTATCAAGGCTGAGAATATCGATGATTTGGTAAAATCAATAGTTCGGCAAAGCCGAAACTTATCTGCCGAGGCTTTTGGCACATCGATCGCCATTTTCGGGGAGAAAATGAAGGCCAAAGAGCCGGTCAAACTCACCACGGAAGATGTTCACTATATTTTAAATCTGCCCGGCAGCGATGTCCGGCGAGTCGCCTTCGAGCGTAACGCCAGGGCGGCGCTGAGTGTGGTCGCCGGGGGTACCAAAGGGCTGCTGGAATTGGCTAACCGGGATTTGCCGATAGGGAAAGGGAAATAATTTTTCACCGCAGAGACGCAGAGTACGCAGAGAAAAATTTTTATGGTCTTTAATTCTCCGCGTTCTTTGCGTCTCTGCGGTGAAGTAATTAGGATTCATTAAATGCCTCTGGATACGGGATTGATTCAAGTCTATTACGGACAGGGAAAGGGCAAGACCACTGCCGCTTTAGGGCTGGCGCTGCGGGCTGCGGGACAAGGGTTGCGGGTTTATTTTGTGCAGTTTTTAAAACCCCGCTTCTTATCTTCCGGGGAAATGAATCTTGCCCCGGCTTTGGGCGCTGATTTTGTGATCGAGCGGGTTAATGAAGATTCTTATATCGGAACGATTTCCCAGGAGCTGAAGGCCAAAAGCAGACAACATATATCCCAGGCTGTAATCCGTTTACAAACCGTCATTCAGAACTATGATTTTGATTTGATTGTTCTGGATGAAATTTTGAATGTCTTAACGCTAGAACTAATAAGCGAGATGGAACTAAAAAACTTAATCACCTGTAAACATCCTCAGGTGGAATTAGTTCTTACCGGACGAACTGCTCCGGAATGGCTGATTAAGCAGGCGGATTTGGTGACGGAAATCAAGCTGATTAAACATCCTTATCAGCGGGGAATCAAGGCGCGGCGGGGAATTGAGTTTTAATGGCTGAATTTTACCGCAAAGGCGCAAAGGACGCGAAGGAAATTAAGGCCAAAGGGAAAAGATTTTGGTAGCGTAGAAATATAGAGATCTGAAGTGTCATTGCGAGCGGTAGCGAAGCAATCTCCATGCGTGCGCCTGAGATTGCTTCGGCGGTAAGGCTGCCTCGCAATGACGCTTTGGGTCTCTGTATTTCTACGCTACCAGTTTTTTAAGCGGCGATACCAAACAGATT
>JACRJN010000114.1 GCA_016235675.1 Candidatus Schekmanbacteria bacterium | reverse complement strand
GGATTAAGGGGGATTTGCAAATTGTAATTTCCATAAAGAATTTAATCTTTTGACAATATGTCGTGTTCGAATAATTACTTAAGGTTAGATTCAATTTGAAAATCTCCCCAACCCCTCTTTGCCAAAGAGGGAAAAGTTATTAAGTGATCAGTCAATAAAAAGCAGTTAAATTCATCTTGACCAGTTCCCTAAAAGGGAGCTATATTAATCACAAAAGCGGTACACTTTTCGTCCGCCGTTTACAACTATCAAACGTTAAAGGAGTAAGGACTTTAGTCCCGTCGATATTTCGGCGTGGGGACACACCGAAACATCGATCTACTTCCCTTCCTTAATAATCTCCTCGACTATCGAAGCAATTAAGGATTCATCCAATTGAATTGTCGCTTTCGCTGCTTCTTCGTCGGCATTTTCATTCAAACATGCCCCGCAGCGGTCGCAGCCGGGGAAATTGGATTTCAAGCCCAATTTTTGGCGCGCCAATAAAAGCTTACTTACCTGATCTCTGCTGAGCGGTCTGGCATGTCCTAAATCACGGGCAATGTAGGTAATCATGGCGGCGTGTTCGATGCGCTCCAATTTCATATAAGCGGCATCCAGGTCTTTGCCCACGGTAAGGCTGCCGTGACGCTCCAGGATCAGGGCGTCGTAGTCTCCGATATGCTCCTGGATAACCTCGGCGCCTTCCGATGTGGTAGGAGTGGCGTAGCGGGTGGTGGGAATCATCCCTAAACTTAAGACCACCTCAGGCAGGATACATTTAGCCAGAGATATTCCGGCAATGGAAAAGGCCGTGCTGATAGGCGGATGGGCATGGATTACCGCCCCAATGTCCGGGCGTTTGGCATAAGCCGCCAGGTGCATCGGCATCTCGGAGGATGGATTATAATCCCCGCTGATCTTCTGCCCCCTGGCATCGACAACCACCATCTGATCCGGATGCAGATAGCCTTTATGCTGCCCGCTGGGCGTGGTCAGAAATCTGTCCGCGGATAATTTCACGCTCACGTTTCCATCGCCTGCGGCCACAAAATTCTTATCGTACATGCGCCGGCAGATTTCCACGATATAGGCTCTAAGTTCCCGTTCGTTTTTTAGGTTGGATTGGTATGACATGGTATATATTAAACGTTAGCTTTTACCATAGACCATTTTTTGAACTGTCCTAACTTGAAATCCTTTTCCCCATTAAAAATGCTTTGGAGGAAATCTTTGTCTTCCAATATTTCTTTGGTAGCCGATACTTCATCTCTTATTTTAAGATAAGCAATAAAATCAATTGCTTCTTTTTTGCTTCCTTTGGACAGTTTTTCAAAATCCGACAGCATCTTTTCTTTATTGGCAGCCAGATTCTTTCCCATAACCTTACTCCGAAGCCGCCCCATCTTCCTGCACCGCGGCCATGGCCAGGCGGCCCAATTGATGGCTTTTGCATAGCCCCATGACCTTGACGATTTGGCCGTAGGCCACTTCTTTGTCGCCTCTTATAATGATCACCTCGTCGGGAGAATTTACCGCTAATTGTGCCAATTGCTTATCCAGTTCCTGGACGGTGACGATTTCACCGTTGTAGGCGAATTGCCCGTCTTTACCGATTTCTATTACCGTATCCTGGGTTTTGGCCTCGGTTACCGCCTGCGCTTTGGGCAGTTCGACATCCAGCTTGGTAAGAACCTGAGTGAACGTGGTGGTGAGAATAAAGAAAATCAGCAACAAAAATACCACATCGACCAAGGACGGTAAATTGAATTGTTTTTGTCCCGAACTGCGCCGGTACGGGTTATTCGTCAGGAAAGATCCCACGTTCAGCACTCCCCTCTTTTGGTTTCTTCCGCCCGAATCAGCCGCTCGATAACATCCATGCTGAATTCCTGCATTTCCACTAATAAACCGTCAATTTTACCTTGTAAATAATAAAACAGCACCAGCAAAGGGATACCGACAAACAATCCGAAAGCGGTCGTGATCAAGGCTTCGGCGATACCGGCTGCCACGATTTCCGGCTTGCCGGTTCCGGCGACGGCGATCGCGTTAAAAGCGCTGATCATCCCGGTAACCGTTCCTAACAGCCCCAACAGGGGAGACATATTGGCGTAAACTTCCAAAAGCGACATGCCCTTACTCATCCCGATGGCTTCATGTTGAGTTGCCTGCGTTACCGCTGTTTCCAACCCTAAAATATTTTCCTCGTCGTAAACAAATAAACCGGCTTTCAAAATGTGTGCTATCGGGCGATCATGCTCTTCACAAAAATTCTGCAAATTTTGCAAGGCTTTTTCATGTTCTTCCGCTCCCAATTTTTTATCGGGCAATCTGGTCAAAACACCTTCCAAAAAACTGGGCGGCATCAGGGTTTTTCTGCGCAATTCCAGAAAGCGGTCGATTATGATATAAACACCGGCGATAGAACAAAACAAAATAAAGTGCATAACTGTCCCGCCGTCCCGATAATCTTTGAGCAAGGAAGAACTGGACATCACATCGTCCATCCACTTGGAAAACCCGCTTTTCTCTTTTTGCGCAGGCGCGCCGTCTTTGGGTAAAACATCTGCGGGTTTATCTTTTCCGGCTTTTTGCTCAGGCCAACCGGTTTGAGACGCTACCGATATTTTCCAGACTTCCTGACTGCCGTTGCTTACGCTGGTTATATTTTTAATCTGCTGCTGGCCTTGAGTTTGCAGCCATGAGTTCATGTCGAATTCATCGATCGGTTTGCTTTTACCGGCATCGCCTAAACTGCCGGGATCGGTCTGAAAAGTGATTTCTTCGCGCCCGGAGGGAGTCACCCTGGTAATGGTAAGAGACAGCTTATTATCCTGAGGAACGATGTTTATGCTTTCGATCTCCGGATTCATGCTTTTGATTGCCTGTGTTATCTGCCCTTCGTTTCCCTTCCAGTTTTCGGCCGCCAATTGAGTGATGGTTTGTGGGGACAACATCAAATCCCATACCCCCTGGTCAGCGGGTGCGGCGCTTTCCTCTCCGTTTAAAGGAACAGCCGGGGGCGCCGCCGCCTGAGCAAACAATAATTGAGGAAACAAGAGTATAAAAAATATTAGATGAAGTTTCCTGCCAGACATGCTAATCCTCCTGAAATATCAGTAGGGTGGGCTGTGCCCACCCTACAAAATGATTACCAAAAACGCTCTTCCACCCGCAATAAAGTGGCTTGACCTTTTATAATTGCCAGGCTTTCGATGTCCGCTACCGCTTTTTGCATACTTTTTTCCCCGGCGGTATCGGTAATAATGACCAAGGGAACAACTTCCCCCCGCTTGTCTTTGTTATCCCGCTCCTGCAATACGGAAAGGATATTGATGTCGTGGAGTTGGAAAACACCGGCGATTCTGGCCAATACCCCCGGTTGATTGACGGCCGCCACCCGCAGATAATATTGATTTTTCATCTGCTCGATTTTTTTTACCGGCAGATAAACGAACTCCTTGGGAATATAAGTGGGGTTATCATTCGACAAATTAATTATATCAAATAAAACAGCATTGCCGGTAGGATATTTACCGGCGCCGGGCGCTTTAAATCCGCCCGGCCCGCGCAATTCGTCATCTATCTGGATACCGTTTTCCACTCCCTTGAGGGATGCCAGAATATTATCCGCAGGTATCAGGCAGGGATAGACCTTGGCCTCGATTTCCTTCCCGTCACAACCGGCGATTCCCAGTAATTTTATCTTATAGCCTAATTCCCTGGCGAATCGTATATCGTCAAGACTGATCCGTTCGATACCCTCGGTATAAATATCTTTGCGCTGCACCGGGCTGTTGAAAGCCAGAGTGCTGATTATTGCCAGTTTATCGGCGGTATCCTGGCCGTTTATATCCAAAGTGGGGTCTTGCTCGGCATATCCGGCGGCTTGCGCTTTTTTCAAAGCCTCTGAAAACTCCTCACCCTTTTCTTCCATGTCGGTCAAGATATAATTGCAGGTTCCGTTAAAAACACCGGCTATGTTGGTAATACTGATAGACGAATAAAAGCGCTCCAGCATATCCTGCAAGCCGGTTACCGCCGCCCGGAAACCGAAGTAACACTTGTGCCTGAGGGCGGCTTCGAACAGTTCCACCCCGCACTCGGCCAGCAGCGCCTTATTGGCGGTAATTACATTTTTATGGGATTGCAGGGCGCGCAAGATATATTCTTTAGCCGGATGAATCCCTCCGATAACCTCGATTACCGTATTGATCTCTTTATCTTCTAAGATAATTGCAGGATCTGTGCTTAAAACGGCGGGAGAGGTTAAACTTACCCGATCCGGACTGATTTTACGCACCACCACCGCTTTGAGGGTAACTTTTAACCCGTATTTAGACTGGAGCCGGTTGGCCTGTTGTTGGATTAACTCCACCACGCCGCTGCCGACGGTGCCTAAACCGAAAATACCGATAATTAAATCCTGTTTTGCCATTTATACCCTTACCCGGACAAGCCATAAAACTTAAAAATTTGGAGAGTGTTCACCTAAAGATAGATATTTATATATTTTAAAAACGTAGTCCCGTGGCTTCAGCCACGTATTTTCAGCCCCTTAGGGCTGCAAAAAAAGGTGTGTTCGTATGGAACGCGCCGAAAATATTGAGAGTCATAATTGCAGGGCTAACGCCCTGAAGTTCAGCCCTGAAGGGCT
>JACRJN010000115.1 GCA_016235675.1 Candidatus Schekmanbacteria bacterium | reverse complement strand
TGTCATTCCCGTGAAACTTGTCCTCGTGAAAACGGGGAACGGGAATCCAGGGTTTTCAAGGCTCCGGCTTAAGCCTACGCTGATGGAGTTAATTATATTCTGGATTCCCGCTGCTGCGGGAATGACATTTGTGAGTTTTTTTTCAAAGTCTGCGTAAGGTGAGTTATTAAGCTTTTGTACCCTCATCCCAACCTTCTCCCGGAGGGAGAAGGGGCTTGAGGTAAACAGTATTGCTGTCAGCCCTGATAAAATAACAATAACGGGGAAAGAATGCAAGTTGAAAATGCCGAAATATTTATATTTTAATCTGAGGTAACTTGGGATAAGATACAGAGTGAGGTTTTTGTCCTAACCGCTAATTTTTCATTTTTGGGGGGGGTCGATTTTGAAATGGTTATTCCCGATGTTTTGCGCTCTGATGGTGTTGTCTTTTCCTGCAATCAGTCCGGCAGCCGGGGGAAAAAGTGTTAACCGGCAGATATTGCAGCTTTTGAAGGAAAAAGATTTGGTCACGGAACAACAGTTTCAGGAATGGAACCGGCAACTGACGGAGGAAGAAAGACGCGAACTCCCGGTAAAATATGACGGCGGTATGGTTTTGGAGGATGCGGGTAAAAACTTCAAGCTTAAAATCGGCGGACGGGCGCATATCGATGCCATCCTCTTTACCCACGGCGACCCGGTCACCGACGGCAAGGGAACTCCGGCCAACAATGAAATCCTGGTGCGCCGTCTTTGGCTGACCATCAAAGGTACCGCCTACAAATATTACAGTGCGGTGATTCAGCCCGATTTCACCCATCCCAGCCATTTTCAGGACGCCACCGTCGATTTTGAATACTCCCCGCAACTGCATTTGCGTATCGGCCAGTTCCGACCGCCCTTCAGCCTGGAAACCTCCAACAGTTCCAATTACCGGGACGGCATGTTTCAGCCTATCTCCCATGAAAATATGTCGCCGGTGCGCGACCGGGGCATTATGCTGCAAGGGGAAGTGCTCCAGGACAGGCTTTTTTACGGCCTGGCGGTAACAAACGGCAGTCGTATCGGACAAAGCGACGCCGATGAGCATAAGGATTGGTTCGGGCGCTTGTTTTATCAGCCTTTCAGGGAATCGGACGCTGCCGCCCTGCGAGGTCTGTATCTGGGCGCATCCGTAAGCTATGGCCGCCAGAATCATACCTATACGGTCGTCGACAATCAACCGGCCTCTAATACCACCTGGTGGAATCAGGGGATTTTTAGAAACCCGGTCGGGGTAAACGCCAATGTCGCCGGGGGTACGCCCTTTTTTCAATTTAAGAACGGCGTAAATCAGAACGGCGTCCGTTCCCGCTCCAATCTGGAAGCGGCCTGGAACCGCGGCCCCTGGTCAATGAAAGGGGAATGGCAGCATATGAACCTGGACAACCTGAGCATCGGCGCTCAGCAAGGGGATTTTGACATCGACGGTTATTATCTGTCCGCTTCTTATTTTGTAACCGGCGAAGAGCAGCCGGTTAAACGGGGCATATACAAACCCATCACCCCCAAGGAAAACTTCGATTGGGATCAAGGGACATGGGGAGCCTGGCAGATTTTGATCCGTTACAGCGATATAAACCTGGATAAATCCCTGCTGGACAAAGGCTTTGCCGACCCCGCCAGATTTACCCAAGGGGCCAGCGAATACACCCTGGGGATTACCTGGTTTTTAAACGAGATGTTAAAGATCCAGTGCAATTATAATCATACCCGGTTCGATAGCGCGGTCAGGCTGAACAATAAGGATCTAAATTATGAAGACAGCTTCTCAACCCGCCTGGCCTTTATTTTTTAATCGGAAGGGAACAGACGGTATATTTCTCTGCGGTGAAGAACTCTTTGAAATTCCAAAATGTTATTATGATAAAAAATCCCTATCCGGTAATCACCTTGACGGAATTTATAGTATCCATCGTAGCCAGTCATTTTTTCAATGGTAAATTCTGAAAAAGGATTGGATGACATAGGAATTTTTTCAAAAACGAGTGCCTCTATTTTTTGTCGTAGCGGTTTGGGTATGGAAGCCAGGTCTTTTAAAAATTTTTTCTGGTAACGAATTTGAAAGGTCACGATTTTTTTAGTTCCCTATAGTAGTTTTGCGCCTGTGATAAATCCAACGATTCGCTGTCTGCTGTTTCCTGCATAAGTTTTACCAATCCGTAATTTTCCAGTATTTCTTCTATCTTATTGAATGCTTTAATATCAATTTGTACCGCTACCTTTTTGTTGGCCTCGTCGGTAACAAATTTCTTGGCTATTTTTAACATTTTACCTGCCTCTTAAAAATGTAGTTTTTGGTGGGCACAGCCCACCCTACGGGGGATTTATTTATCTGCGGACAAACTTACCTCCTCCCCTTCGTCCACTCAAAAAATGAAGGATCGGGAAGGCCAAGCGGGCTATCGATGCCGCCGGTTTCGTCGCGGGGATAATCCCGCTCCAGGGTGGTCATATCCGGCGGGGCGGCGGAATAGGGTTCGCCGTTGTTATAGAGGATGTTGCCTTCGCTGATTATCTGCTGCTTGTCGGTGGGGGCGATCCCGGCGTTATGGTTGTCGAAAATCTTATTGTGTCTGATAACCGCCGAGGACTGGTTGGTAATGCCGATACCTCCCCGCTCATTTCTATAAATCTGATTGTTTTCAATCAGTACCGCAACCGCCCCGTCCAAACCGATCCCGGCGTAGCGGTTGTTGTAAGTCTTATTGTTGCGGATGATAGCGGTTGCCCCCTTGCGCAAACCGATGCCACCCAGATAGTTGGAGAACACCTCGTTTTCTTCGATGATGGGAACGAATGTTTCACTAACCCCTATTCCCGCGCCGTAAGCAGCCGTTTTTCTGGCTCCGCTGTTATAAACCTTGTTGCCGCGGATACTGGGAAACCCGCCGTGCCGCACCCCGATTCCGGCCCAGCCGTTGCTGTAGATGATGTTACCTTCCACCAATGGATGCGCTCCGTTGCGGATGCCGATGCCCACTTCTGTATTGGCATAAACGATATTATTGACGATGGTGGCGGCTGATTCGTGATTGCTGCCGATGCCCAATCCCTGGTTATGGTGGACAATGTTGTTGGCGATATAGGGAGCGGCCACCCGATCCTTCTCCATATGCGAGCCGATGCCGGTACTGCCCATGCTGTGCACTATATTGTTGATGATGATAGGAGATGTGCCGCGGCACTGTATCCCGTGCGGATGTCCGGGCAGATGATGATTGACCTTGCCTAAGCCGGTGACGGTAAACCCGTCCAGCACCGCCCCGTCAGCCCCTTCCACTACCGGCTTGAGTATGCCTTTAGAATCGATAATCGTGCGCTTGGCCGCCGTATGATCGAGGTGCTCCCTCTCTGTTCCTTCGCTGCGTACCGCTACCCAGGGCTTGAGATTCAGCACCTCATTATATTCCCCCGGTGCAACCAGCACCAAATCCCCGGTTTGGGCGGCGTCGATGGCGGTCTGGATGGCGGGATACTCCGCCGGAACCCGTAAGGTTTTGGCAAGGGTTGGGGAGGCGCTTAAGGATAAGCCTAAGCTGATGCTTATGGCCAATAAGTTACTGCGCATAATGGAACTGCCTTTCAAAAATGTGTAGGTTGAGTTGAGGAACGAAACCCAACAAAAGCTTATTCATTAAGCCTTCAGAAATTACTATATCTCTTTTGCCTGTTACAGGTTTAGTCATCTGCAAAATTAACTCAGCATGCCAATTTCCCCCTTTAGGAAATTTTTCATCAAAAGAAACTGCAATTCTTTCAAAAATCTTCTCTATGCCGCAATAGAAATCATGAAGAATGCTTCCGGCAGCCCGTACTTCTATAAAATCTTTCTCTTGGCCGCGATTAATCAATAATAAACGCATTTCATCAGTTAGCCTGCTTAGATTTTCCAACTCTGCCATTATTTGATTGGTCAAATCAGGAAGCATAGATTAATTTTCCTTCGGACAAGGCTTTTTCTTTAAGGCTGTCAAAAGCGTCTTCATAAGGGATCAAATTTAATTCTACATCGGGAGGCAAAAGGTCATAAAGTTCCGTTAAGGCTTTAATATATAATTCGGCGGGCAATCCTTCCACTACCAGGTCAATATCTGAATGCTCGTGTACAATGCCTTTAGCCAATGAACCGATAAGAAAAATCCGTTTAGTTGGGTAATTATTTTTTAAAAGCCCGGCGCATTGGTTGGCTAATTTATTTAATTGTTTTTTAAGAGACATAGATTTGCCCTTACCCTTCAATCTTTTTAAACAGCGCCCGGCCTTGATTGATCCGCGCCCCCGGTTTTAATCCGCCCCAGACGAACTCTAAAGTTTGATCCGCTGGTGAGTCTTTTATTCCCAATTGGCGCCAGATTTCCTCGGCGGTGGTCGGCATGAAGGGGTAAATCAGGATCACGGTTATCTTTAAGACCTCCAATATGCTGTACAAAACCCGGCTCAAGCGCTCCAGATTGGCGTTTTTGAAGAGCGTCCAGGGTTCCTGTTCGGCGATGTAGCGGTTGGCCTGATTGATCAGTTCCCAGATATTGATTAATTGTTTGCCGAATGCCAGTTCGTTCAACAGGCCGTCGGTTTCGGCTAAAATCCTGCCCGCGGTGCCGGATAAAACGGTATCGGTGGGCAGTTCCGCTCCGGGAGAGGGGATAACCCCCTGATAATATTTATTGACCATGGAGAGGGTGCGTTGCAGCAGATTTCCCAGGTCGTTGGCCAAATCCCGGTTGATGCGGTCGATAAGTGCACGTTGGGAGAAATCGCCGTCCCCGCCGAAGGGAGCCTCGCGCAGCAGGAAATAGCGCAGGGCGTCCACCCCGTACAGGTCTATCAGGGAATGCGGATCGATGGCGTTGCCCAGGGACTTGGACATCTTGCGCCCCTCCACCGTCCACCAACCGTGCACCACCACCTTTTTAGGCAGCGGCAACCCGGCGGATAGCAGGAAGGCCGGCCAATAGACGGCATGAAAGCGCAGAATGTCCTTGGACATCAGATGCACATCCGCCGGCCAGAATTTTTGCAGCCGCTCGTTATCATTGGGATAGCCCGCGGCGGTCAGATAATTGGTGAGGGCGTCCAGCCAGACGTAAATGGTGTGGGTTACCGGTTGTCGGTTGTCGGTTGCCGGTTCTACCTCCGGCGGCACCGGGATGCCCCATTGTACCACATTATACTGGCGGGTGATGCTCAAATCACGCAATCCGCCCCTGATGAAGCTTAAAACCTCGTTGCGGCGGCTGCGGGGCAGGATAAAATCGGGGTTGGCCTCGATATAATCCAGCAAGGGTTGCTGATAGCGGCTCAGGCGGAAGAAATAGTTCTCCTCCTTGATCCTGACCGTTGGCCGCCCGCATTCGGGGCACTTTTTGTCCTCCCCAAGCTGGCTTTCGGTCCAGAAGGTCTCATCCGGCACGCAATACCAGTCCTCATATACCCCTAAATATATGTCACCTTTATCGTAAAGCGTCTTAAACAGGGTTTGCACCGCCTCGATATGGCGTGTTTGGGTGGTGCGGATGAAATCATCGTTGCTGATGCCCAACCGCTCCCAAAGCTGGCTGAAATGCCTGGACATGCGCTGTGCCAACTCGATCGGCTGCTCACCCTTGGCCTGCGCCGCCGCCTGAATCTTCTGCCCGTGCTCATCCGTCCCGGTCAGGAAAAACACCTCATACCCCTGAAGGCGCCGGTAGCGCGCCAGGACATCCGCGGCAATGGTGGTGTAAGCGTGCCCGATATGCGGCACATCGTTAACGTAGTAAATCGGTGTGGTGATGTAGAATTTTTTGGTCATTTAAAACTCGTAGTTTGAGTGTCTTGTTTGATTGGTTTACTTTTTTCTATAAACTTCTCTACGGTGGCCTATGCTATGGATAATGATTATTCTTTCCTTCTGGATTATTTCATATATTATTCTATAATTGCCTTCTCTGATTTTATATAATCCGGCCAAATCTCCCTTCAACGCTTCGGGTTTGGTTTTATCTGAATTTTCAGCCAACCATTTAATGCGTTGAACGATACGATGGCCTATTGGCTTATCAAGCTTTTCTAATTCTCGGATTGCGGGTTTTAAAATACGAATTGTATACATAAGTTATTCTAACCCTAATTGCTTAACTACATCATCAAACACTTCCCCTCGTTCACCTTTTGCTACAGACATTTTTTGTTGTAATAGCCTGCTGTACAAAGATTTTTTAATTGGCAGTTCTTCCTCAGGGTAGCCGATAAGTTCTATTAACTTCTCTTCCACTATCGTACCGATCATTTCTTTTAATTCATCCTTTGTCATTTTCGCAACCATTGTTGCCATGGTTATTCTCCCTGTCATTTATTTTGTGCTTCGGGAATCCTTTCCAACGCATCTTAGTTGTAGGGTGGGCTATGCCCACCATTAAATCAGACTCACGTGCGCTTCTAAAAATTCCCGCCGCTCTCGCTTTTTGGTGGGCACAACCCACCCTACGCCGCTTTTTCTTCGGCCAATTCCTTGAGCAGCTTTGCCCGCAATCCAATCAAGGTTACGCCCACAACCTCTTTATGCTTCTCATCGTAGCGAAGGATAACCCCTTCCCCAACATCCATACCCAAGGCTGGCCGAGGGTCTCCGATGGACAGATAGAGGACATCGGCCTCTTCGTCGTAATCCCAATTAATTGTCGCCGGCTTTTCTAAAATTTTTACCGCTTCCATATTGTTATCCTCCTGGCCAATGGCCCAGTGGTAAAGTATGCTGTAAGAATGAATCCATCTTGAGGATTAGTTTCTCTGTAGACCGCAATCAAATATTTGCTGGTTAACGGTGTTTTGGGATAAAATCGTATGGCCAGCAATTCTCCAAAATCCCCTTGCTGGATTAAATCCGGTTTTTCTATGGTTTCCAAAACTCGTTCTTGTTGCAGCCGCATTTCTGGGTGACGGGAAACAATGTGCAGCCAGCGTTCCTGGGTCAAACGAATGGGAACATTATTTTGTGAGTTTACGATTAGCATCTTACACCAGACCCAGCCGAATCTTGACCACCAACCACAGCGCCTCCCAGATAATATGGCGGGACATTTTGGAGTAGCCGCCCTGGCGTTCGTAGAAGGTGATGGGAATCTCCGCAACCTTGAAGCCTTTGCGATGGGCGTGGTAGGTCATCTCGATTTGGAAGCAATAACCCTCGGAGCGGACTTTATTGAGATTGATCGCTTCCAGCACCTCCCGGCGAAAACACTTGTAGCCGCTGGTGATGTCCTCGAAGGGAAGGGGGGCGACAAACTGTACGTAGATGTTGGCGAATTTGCTCAGCAGGAGGCGGCGGAACGCCCAGTTATCCACCCGCACACCGCGCAGATAGCGGCTGCCCAGTACCACGTCGTACTTTTCAATTACCCGCAGCATGTCCAGCAGATAACGGGGGTCGTGGGACATGTCGGCATCCATCTGGCAGACGATGTCCATTTTCTGTCCCAGGGCGTAAGCAAACCCCTGGCGGTAGGCCGAACCCAAACCCTGTTTAGCGGGGCGATGAATGACATGTAGCTGTTTGTCGGTAACAGCCATCTGATCGGCTAAAGCGCCGGTGCCGTCCGGCGAATTATCGTCCACTATGGTCAGGTAAATGTTGGGAAATATCTGCCGGATAGCGGCAATCAGTTTGGGCAGAGATTCTTTTTCGTTGTAGGTAGGAATAACGATCATGACCTTTTTCATTCATCCCCCTTGGGTAATATCCAATAATTGCCGGACATGTTTTAAAAGTTCGCCGACTTGCCTGATGCTTTCCCTCCGATCAATGGGTGCATCGGTTAAATCAAACTCCTCATATCGGAACTGAACAGCAAAAGAATTATATTCTATCAATTCGGTAAACGAATCAATATGTGCACCGTTTTGCTTTAACAATTGAAGCAGAAGGTTTATGTTGTGAATTTTGGGATATAAAATCCCTTTTAGTGCAAGCCACGCTTTCAAAGACTTTTCTATGGCTTGTTGTATATGAAAACCAAATATTTCCTCTGCGAAATCCTCTTCATCCAACATATGTTTCAGAGCGGTAAAATCCTTATATGCCATAGTCAGCAGGCTGCTTGCTTGTTTAATGTCTTTCATAAACAACCTTGCCTTCCCGTAATGCCCTGCCTATCACGTGATTAAGAGAATCCCGCCAGTTTTCTACTTCATCCGGAGTATATAAAAGAATATCAACCGGTATTAAAAAATGGTTCAAAGCTTGCCATATGCGGGACATTTCTTTGCGCCGGCTATGATCCGGCCCGAAAGCTTTTGCGCCAATGATCAGGAAATCTACATCCGAGTCCGGGCCAAAAGTCCCTCTTGCCCACGAGCCAAAAAGAATAATCTTTTCAGGTGCTACTTCCCGTACAATTGCCCCGACTATTTCCTGTAAAAGATTTTGGTTAACCTGACTCATTTTTCCCCTTCAACGGTAAAAACACTGCTGTAAGGCAGTTTGACTTTAATTTCCCAGGTTAAAGCCTGAGTTTTTATTTTTGCCCCATAATGCGGCGAATAAAAGCTATTGATAATTTCCACTGGCTGCGGGGTGGAGAGCGCTAGGCTTTGCCCATGGTTGGTCAGCAGGATTTGCCCTGCACCCATCCGGGTTATTTCCACCTCCGGGGCTAGTTGCAGATACCACTCCAGCAGATGTATATCCGAGCCTTGCAGGGTATCGGTTATTTCCCAACGGCTGCGCTTTTTATCAAAAACGATTCGCCGCTGATGGATGACCGGATCATTTAGGCGGGCATAGCCGTCATGTCGGGCGCAAAAAATGTCTTGCTGATCCGTAGATTGCCAATCGATCAGTTTGGGATGGCTGTCCGGTGCCAGATAGAACATTTCTTTCGCAGCGATCCGATTCTGCTCTTGAGAATCTACTTTAACTGTATTGTGATAACTTGTTGAGCGGAAAAGATTTCTCTCTTCAGGTTGCGAAGTGTACAAAAAGCTTCCCGGATCGACGATAAAATCCTGTCCCCGGTAGTTTAGCTCGAAGGATAATTTATCGTTATGGGCGTGGCAGCCCTTGTCGTAAAAGCCGTTCCCCCCGCAATTGACCATCAGATAGGCTTTGTCGCTGCGCATGATGTATACGCCGCCCTGGGGGTAGTTTGCTGATGATATATTAGCAATATTGTAGTTACCCGATTTATCGGGTACCACGGGCTGTACCTGATGAATCAGGTAACTACATTGCGACACAGTCTCCAGGGGAGAGGGAACCACATAAGCCAGTCTCCCCAACGCTGCCAAATAACTATGATCGTTGGAAAGAATTGGCGAAAAGTCATGCAAGCGTCCGCTGTCGTTATCCCCCAGTTGCGGGGCTTGACCGGTGGGCTTTATATAGGAACGAACATAAGCAAACATTCGTTTTAATTTCTCCCAAAAATGAGGCGGTAAATCGATGTGGTTGATACGGCAAAGCAGGGCTGGATAGAAAAAGCATTCCAGCGCTAACCGATGATAACCTATTGAAGCTTCAAAATCAACCCCATCATGCAAAACTTGTACATCCATCTGGCGGATTAATTCCTTTACCGCAAAATTCAGCCATTTTTCCCGTCCCAGAAATATTCCCAGATAAATCAAACCAGCCAGATTGGCTAAAAGATGATTGCCGCTGGACTCAAACCACTTTTCCGGTTGGGCGTAAATGAAACGTCCGTGCAGTTCCAATAATGATATAAAATTATCACCGGTTGAGAAAAAATGGTAGGCCCAGATCAGATTAGCCGCCCGGATAGCCGCTTCCATAGGGGAGCACCAATTAATCCCACGATAGGGGGGATTATGCTCGATCCAATCGTTGAGCAAAGCAGTAAAGCTTTGAGCGAATTTTTCCTCTCCGGTCAACCAATAAGCCTGACCCAGAATCAATGCCCACTGAAAGCGGGACAGTTCCCAAGGGACTTTAATATCCGCCCCCTGACCCAACTGAATCCTGGCGATATTCCGCTCAACCGGGAAGTAGCGCTCTTTTTCATCCCAGCGATGTTCGCCCAAATAATCCCGCTGCCAATCGATCCCGGCGGATAAATCCAGGTTGCGGCCAAAGATGGAAAATTGCTTGCAACAAATCCCTTCGGCGGCCTGTAGAATTTCTTGCGCCTGAGGTAATATTTGCCGATATTCAGCCTGTTTATCCGCTTGCAGAAAAAAGGTAAATTTGAGGTTTTTTTGCGTACCTCGTATCTCGTACCTCGTACCTCGATTACTAATTTGAAAGCAGATCAGCCGTCTGCGCCGCTCGAACTCCCAATAAAGCTCAGAGCACATATCAGGCCAGGGTAATTGGAGAATTTTTTTCAGCTTTTCCATAGTTAAAGAAATTATGGCAAATCGCCTGGGGCTTGTCAAATAAAGAATTTTAAGATTACCACTTGATTGCAAACGGTTTGTTGCTTATAATGAAAATTCTATAGATAAAAGCAGGCTTGAGACCAGGTTGCGTTCAAAATGATACAAATGTAGTTGCCCAATTCATTGGGCAGAAAGAACCTGATAAATCAGGTAACTACATTCAAGCCTCAGGTCTTGAGCCTCAAGCCTAACTTAAAAATGGGGAGTAAGCGTTACTATGATGAATATCAACAAGATGGTGTTGGCATATTCCGGTGGGTTGGATACATCCGTCATTATCAAATGGGCGATGGAATGGCTCAAATGCGAGGTTATCGCCGTTACCTGTGATTTGGGTCAGAACGAGGATGCCGAGGCTATTTGCCGCAAGGCGCTTAAAACCGGGGCAAGCAAGGCTTATGTGCGCAAGATCGCCGATGAATTTTTAAAGGATTTTTGCCTGCCCGCCTTACAAGCCCATGCTATTTATGAGAACAAATACCTGCTGGCTACCGCGCTGGGACGCCCGTTGATCGCCAAACATTTGGTGGAAATCGCACAAGCTGAGGGAGCGGACGCTATCGCTCACGGCTCGACCGGCAAGGGCAACGACCAGGTGCGCTTCGACGTATCGGTGATGGCTCTGGATTCCCGCTTGAAAATCGTCGCCCCGGTGCGTTCCTGGCATTTCAAGTCCCGTAATGAAGAAATCGAATTCGCCATGAAACATAATATCCCGGTGGAGGCCACCAAGGAAAAGCCTTACAGCATCGACCGCAACATCTGGGGAATCAGCATCGAATGCGGCATCCTGGAAGACCCGTGGCAGGAACCGCCTGACGATATTTATCAGATCACCAGTTCCATTGCCAAAGCCCCGGATCAGCCCGAATACGTGGAGATCGATTTTGAGGATGGCGTACCGGTGGCTTTAAACGGCGATCGGCTCAGTTTGCTGCAATTGGTAGAGCGGCTGAATGCCATCGGCGGCAGACACGGCGTCGGGCGGGTGGATTTGGTGGAAAACCGCCTGGTGGGCATCAAATCGCGGGAAATCTATGAGGCTCCGGCGGCGACTATTCTGCATCTGGCGCATTCTGAACTGGAACGACTGGTACTGGATCGGGAAACCCAGCATTTCAAGCAGATATTGAGCCAGCGCTATTCGGAGCTGATTTATAACGGCTGGTGGTTCTCCCCGCTGCGCAAGGCTCTGGACGCCTTTTTCGGCCAGATTCAAAAGGTAGTGACAGGCAAGACCCGCATAAAATTGCACAAAGGGCAGGCCGTCATCGTGGGACGCCAATCCGCTTGTTCCCTCTATGACTACAAGCTGGCCACCTATGACAAAGAAGACGTCTTCGACCACCTGGCCGGCGAGGCTTTCTGCAAATTGTGGGGACTGCCGCTGCAAGTGGTGGGGGCTAAGCAGAAGGGTAGTATGTGATGAGAAACCGAGATACGGGATACGAGGTACGAGATGCGGAAAGAGTCATAGCTCAGCAGCCTTATCGCCGAAGCAATCTCAAACGCACAGGTGGAGATTGCTTCGCTCCGCTCGCAATGACGTATTTTGGTCTACTCTCTGTCCTCAAATACGTATCTCGTATCTCGTATCTCGTATCTCGCTTAAGACGTCAATCAATTTACGGGATGGTAGCCCTAATAATTATGGTAACGCTCAGTTGCCCGGCCTGCGGGAAAAAAGCCCCGCCTATCCCCCGTGACGAGGTTATGAGAAAAGAAGCGGAAAAGGCGGCTAAAGAGGCTGAAAAGTAGGGTGGGCTATGCCCGCCAAATTCGGTGCGGATACAATGAAACAACCTGATTTCGCTATAGCGAAAGAACTAAAAATCAAACTCTCCCAAATCATAGACCTGATTGATTTCCGAGTCTTCGGCTCCAGGGCGAGAGGGGAAGCTGACGAACATTCCGATTTGGATGTTTTTATTGAAGTCGGCACTCTAACCAAAGAGTTAAAAGAGAAGATTTCTGATATTGTCTGGGAGGTAGGTTTTGAAAATTATTTAGTCATCTCCCCCTTGATTTTTACCAGGGAAGAAATCGAAAAATCCCCGTTAAAGTCGTCATCAATAGTGAGAAATATCTTAGAGGAAGGGATAACGGTGTGACGGATAAACAGGCATTGTTTGCTTATCGGCTGGCACAGGCAGAGGAAACTTTGGCTGATGCCGGAAAAATGCTGAAAGAGGGATTATCTCCAAGGTCTGTTGTTAACCGGGTTTATTATGCGACGTTTTATATGGTTAAGCTTGCAAGAAAATTTGTTGATGGGATTAAAGGGCAGTTGAGTGGGCTGTGATACTAAGTTGCGTTCAAAAGGATACAAATGTAGTTGCCCAATTCATTGGGCAGAAAGAACCTGATAAATCAGGTAACTACATTTTTGAACGCAACTTAGTATGACTACCAAATTTGGTGGGCATAGCCCACCCTACAAGATATAAAGATGGCTCAATTCAATAAACTATTAGAGCAGATTTTACGCGGCGCATCCGATGCGAATATTTCCTTTCCCGATGTATGTCAATTACTGCAAAAATTGGGATTCGATAAAAGAATGCGCGGTAGTCATCACATCTTTACCAAGAGCGGGGTTGTCGAAATTTTAAATTTACAGCCCAAAGGCGGAAAAGCCAAACCTTATCAGGTTAAGCAAATACGCCATATGATTGTAAAATATAAATTGGGAGGTAAGATAAATGACTAATTACGAGGTCATCATATATTGGAGTGATGAGGATCAGGCATTTATTGCCGAAGTACCGGAACTGTCCGGATGTATGGCAGATGGCCAAACCCGTCAGGAAGCAATAACCAATGTGGAAGTAATTATTCAGGAATGGATTGAAACCGCCAAAGAACTGAGGCGACCCATTCCTGAACCCAAAGGCCGCTTGGTGTTTGCTTAATAACTCATGTTACGCAAGGATTGGCAATCGGCCATAAACAAACAGATTAACACCAGACGATGCGTAAATTTGTCATTCCCGTGAAACTTGTCCTCGTGAAAACGGGGAACGGGAATCCAGGGTTTTCAAGGCTCCGG